>CANJRL010000012.1 GCA_947476675.1 Phycisphaerales bacterium | reverse complement strand
GTCCTTTGTCCGCATGGCGATCGACCACGGCAGGTAGACGTCGTACACAGAAAAACGCTGCCGCTCTGGCTCCTTCAGAGGGCCGTACTTGCCTGCGGCATTGGAAACATAGATCGAGTTTCCCTTTGGTTCTTTGGCTAGCAGCCCGGAGAGATAGCGGCACACGATCCGCCCCTTGCCCGGGTCGAGCGATCCTTTCGCCCATGGCGTCGAAGCGATGCGGAAGAACGACCGCATACTTTCTTGCTCGGCCTCTGGTTTCGAGCGGCTCGGGTGGGGCAAGCCGGTCTGGCGCTCGAACAGATCGACAGCGGATTCGAACGATGGAGAGACCATCACCGAGTACCGATCGACGCAAAGGTCCGCGAGAAGCTGGCGCTTGTCGGCGGACAGTTCGGAGGCCGCCGGGCCCTCCACAGGCGACGATAGAACCAATTCACGCAACGCCTGGGCGGGCGTCCGCTCCGAGGAAGCGCCCGACTCAGAGGCATTCTGTCCGTCGGCTTCAGAAGCACCGGACGTGCCGGGGTCGCTGCCGTGCTGCCCGCGGGCGACAGTCGCCCTGCGGAGAGCCTCTCGTTCTGCCTCCGGCGCGGGAACCGCTCGCACGCCTTGAGAGCCAATGCCTCTTGGCCACACAAGCATCAGAGCGACAGTTCCGGACAGAAGGATGACGAGTCCCAGAGCGCATGAGCGATCAAGAGTCATCTTCACCGGCCCCCTCAGGCGATGGCGCCACATTCGATCCAGATCTCGATCGACAATTCGGTGATTCGCATTCGGGGATGACACCACGTCAACGGCGGGCACTTGCGTTCGACACAGAACACCTCATCACCAAGGGAGACACAGTACACACAGCCCGTGCCATCCTCCGCGCGGACGGTGGCAGCGCCGGCGGCGATCAGCGGCAAGGCTGCCGACGCGGCGAGCAACAGATTGGGGTGGCGAGCGATGAATCCAGTTCGGGACATCTTGATCTCCTTCTGAGTGAGTGGCGGGCTTGCGGCCCGCGCAGACTAGGAATATGAACTATGCGTTCTGTCGGGCGAGAGAGGGAACGAGCAGCGCGCTCAGCATGCAGTTACGGAGTATGATCCCCCAGATACCGATCGAGTACCCGAGAGTGAGCCACGACAGCCCGCATCCACATGGATGCTCCGGCTGCGTGCGATCAAGAACGATCGCGGCAGCCGAGGCTCCGGCTATAAAAACGACGGCGACCCACGCCGCGACGCGTTGCGCAACTCCCGCGAAGAGGGCCGCCCCGAGAGCGAGTTCGATCATTGACAGCGGCAGCACCGAGGTCGCGATCGTGAGCCGTAGTTGACTCCCCGACATCACGGAAACCAGCGACTCCATCGCGAGCATCGTCGCCTTGGGCGCTGCGGCCTTCTCGACCGCGGCGAGAATGAACACGATCCCCACCACGATCGCACAGACTCGGGCGACCGCGGCACACCGTCCGGCTGTTTCGTGTTTCGCGAGTGAGGATGTGAAGTCCACGATTCCCACGGATGGCTCCGGATGGCTCCGGATGGCTCCGGATGGCTCCGGACACGCAGACTTATATTCTCTCAAGATCGGAGGAACGCAAGGGGAAAAATCCCCCCTGCGCTCCGTTCAGGGCTCTGGAACTGGGCCCAACCGCTGGCGCAACAACGCCTTCGGACACTTGGGCATGGAGAGAAATCTCCATCGCGCTCCTCTCCCCCCGCATGGCTGCCTTCGTCTCTGCAGGGCGCGGTGCTCGCGGCGCCACGCAATTCGGTGGACGAAGAGGTGCGGGGCGGCGGTCTAGTGGCGGAAGTGTCTCGCGCCGGTCAGCAGGCAGGTGGCGCCGCGGCGGTTGCAGAGGTCGATGGTGTCCTGGTCGCGCTTGGAGCCGCCGGCGTGGACCAGGGTGGTGACGCCGGCGTTCAGCAGGACTTCGGGCCCGTCGGCGAAGGGGAAGAAGGCGTCGGAGCAGGCGATGGCGCCCTTGGCGAGCGGGCCGGCTTTCTCGACGGCGATGCGGCAGGAGGCGACGCGGTCCATCTGCCCCGCGCCGGCGCCGAAGAGGCGGACCGAACCGGGGCGCTCCGGCGAGGCGCCGCCGATGGCGACGGCGTTGCTCTTGAGGTGCTTGACAATCGTCCACAGAGTCGACGCATGGGCCCGGAGTGCCGGGGTGGGCGCGGGGCCGGCGGCGTGGGTCCATTCGTCGGGGGCGGGGGCGAGGGCGTCGCGCTCCTGAACGAGGGCGCCCCCGGCGATGGTGCGCAGGTCGACCGGCCGGGCGCCGGGGGCCGGCGGGGTGCGCTCGCCGACCGCGAGCAGGCGCACGGCGGTCCAACGGTTGCGCAGGGTGTCGAGGGCCTCGGCGGTGAATGATGGGGCGACGATGACCTCGAGGAAGACGCCCTCGCGGGTCAGGCGCCGCGCCGCGTCGGCGTCGATGGGGGCGGAGCAGGCGAGGATGCCCCCGTAGGCTGCGAGGGGGTCGCCAAGGAGGGCGAGGTCGGCCGCGGCCTCGGGGGAGTCGGCGACCGAGGAGCCGCAGGCGTTGGTGTGCTTGATCACCGCGGCGCAGGCGCGTCCCGGGTTAGTGGAGGCGAGGTCGTGGACGAGGTCGAGGGCGGCGGCGGCGTCGAGCAGGTTGTTGTAGGAGAGTTGCTTGCCGTGGAGCAGCGGAGCGCCGACGACGGTCTGCCCGGCGGCGGAGGGGTCGCGGTAGACGGCGGCGCGCTGGTGGGGGTTCTCGCCGTAGCGCAGGTCCTCGACCTTGCGGTAGCGGATGCGGAGTTGCTCGGGGAACACCGCGTCGGCATCGGCGGCGGAGGCGGCGTCGGCGGCGGCGAATCGCCGGGAGAGGAAGTCGGCGATGGCGGCGTCGTACTCTGCGGTGCGGGCGAAGGCGGCGGCGGCGAGCTGGCGGCGGAGCGCGAGGGGCGTGGCGCCCGCGTTGGCGCGCATCGCCGAGGCGACCTTGTCGTAGAAGCGGGGGCTGGGGACGACCGCGACGTAGGCGTGGTTCTTGGCGGCGGAGCGGATCATGCTGGGCCCGCCGATGTCGATCTGCTCGACGGCGTCGCGCAGGTCGGCGCCGTCGCGGGCCGCGGTCTGCTCGAAGGGGTAGAGGTTCACGCAGACCAGGTCGATGGGCGGGATGCGATGGGCGCGCATCGCCTCGGCGTGGTCGGGGTCGTCGCGCAGGGCGAGGAGCCCCCCGTGCACGACCGGGTGAAGGGTCTTGACGCGGCCTCCCATGATCTCCGGGAAGCCGGTGAGTTGCTCGATCGGGGTGACCCGGACGCCGGCGTCGGAGAGGGCCTTGGCGGTGCCCCCGGTGGAGACGATCGAGACGCCGTGGGACTCGAGCGCCCGGGCGAAGGGGACCAGGTCGGTCTTGTCGCTGACCGAGAGCAGCGCGCGTCGGACGGGGACCAGGTCGGGCATGCGCTCAGGATATCGGCCGGGGCGCCGCGGCCCTGCACCGCGCTGCGTGAGCGAATGGTTTACTTGGGGCCGAACTTGGAGACCCGGCCGGCCGGGGTGACGGCGTAGATGGCGCCGTCGACGAAGGGGTCGCAGACCAGGGTGCGGACGCCGGGCAGGGGCGAGGTCTCGATGACGTCGCCGCGCTGGGGGTCGAGGGCCCGCGCGGTCTCGCCGTCCCAGACAAGGAGGCGGCCGGCGCGGACGCCGATGACGGCGCCCCCGACGTCCTTGGCGACCCAGCGGACCAGGCCGGACGGGGCGTCGAAGCAGGTCAGGCCCGAGCCCGGGATGTCGACGAAGAGGGCGTTCTCGTGCAACGTGGGAGGAGCGGTGATCGGCTGCTCGGCGCGGTGGCGCCAGCGGAGCGCGCCGCCGTTGATCTGGTAGGCGTAGATGGATTGATCGAGGCTGGCGATGAAGAGCAGTTCGGCGGAGGCGACGGGCGCGCCGGCGGCGCCGCCGAAGATCTTGGCGCGGCCGGTGGAGCGGCCGTTGGCGGGGTCGAGGATGAGGATCTCGCCGTTCTGGGCGATTGCGCCGACGGCGCGGGGCGAGCGCGGCGTCGCGCCCGGCGAGGCGGCGAGGTCGGTGGTGATCGCGGCGGCGGTGTTGTACGCCCAGAGGCGGAAGGTGGACCTCAGGCTGTGGCCGAGCATGCCCCGGGCGCCGCCGAAGACGGCGACATCGCCGGCGATGACCGGCCTGGTGTTGACGACCTGGTCGAGGCGGTGGCGCTGGTTGATCTCGCCGGTGCGGGCGTCGATCTCGAAGAGTTCGCCCTCGCTGGCGCAGTAGAGGGTGTCGCCGACGATGGTGTTGCCGACGAAGCGGGCCAGGGCGGTGTCGGGCTGGGTGGTCCAGATGGATTCGCCGGTGGAGGCGTCCATGACTGTGAGGTTGTTGGCGGTGTCCTGGAAGGCGAGGCGGGGGCCGAAGGGGTCGAAGAACAGGACAGAAGCGCGGCGTTCGATGCGCGGGGCGGCGCGCCAGAGGAGCTTGTAGCCGAGGCGGGAGTAGGCCTCGTACTCGCCGGACTCGTCGGCGGCGGGGCGCGCCGGCGTCGCCGGAGTGCTCTGCGCGGGGGTGGGGGCGCTCGCCGGGGAGGGCGCCGGGGCGGGCCTGCGCGGCGCGTCGCTCGGGCCCCACTGGCGGGCGGAAGCGGCGGTGGCGACCGCGGCGGCGCAGCCGAGCAGCAGGATGGTCGTCGGCGTGGTATCGCGGCGGGTCATGCGGTGCTCCGGCGGCTGGCGCGGGGGTCGGTCGGCGAGCGGGGGCGGAGTATCAAGCGGCGGCCAGAGGCGGTCAAGCGTTCCACAGTACGGACGGCGGGAGCAACGGTGGCATGCCCAGCCTCTGCCGGGCATGCGCGGGGTGTGGGAGAAGCGGGGAGGAGTATCCTCGGTCGATGTTCACCGGACTGGTGCAGGCGAAGGGACGGGTGGCGGCGGTTGAACCGCGGGCGTTCGGCGTGCGGCTGGTGATCGATCCCCAAGGCTGGGGCCACCGGCCGGAACACGGGGAGTCGATCAGCGTGAGTGGCGCGTGCCTGACCGTGGCGGAGGCGCCGGGAAGGGGCGCGGCGTTGGCGTTCGACGTGGTGGCGGAGACGCTCTCGAAGACGACGCTGGGGGGCCTGCGCCCCGGGAGCGAGGTGAACCTGGAGCGGTCGTGCCGCCCGGAGGACCTGCTCGGTGGCCACCTGGTGCAGGGGCACGTCGACGGCGTTGGGGTGGTGCGCGAGGTCCGGGCGGACCCGGCGGATTGGCGGGTGGCGGTGGAGCCCCCGGATGCGCTGATGGAGTACGCGGCGCCCAAGGGGAGCGTGTGCATCGATGGGGTCTCGCTGACCATCGCGGCGCTGGTGGGGGAGGACGGGCGGCGCGCGGGGTTCGGGCGGGAGGCGGGCGCGCGGCCTCGGCTGATCGAGGTGGCGCTGATCCCGACGACGCTGGCGAAGACGACGCTCGGTGCTCTGAAGGAAAACGACCGCGTCCATCTGGAGATGGACGCGGTCGGGAAGCAAGTGGTGCACTGGTTGCGGGTGTACGGGGGGGGGTGAGCGGGTTGGATAAGGCGGCGCTCCGTGCCGCCGTCGTGCCGGCGCGCGGCTCAGTTGTTGGGGAGGTAGGAGGCGGGGCCGATGAGGGCCTCGATGTCCTTGGCGTCGATGACGCCGTCGTTGTTGATGTCGGCGGGGTTCTCTTCGCCTCCGGCATTGCCGAGGTTGGCGAGGACGGTGGCGATGCCGTTGACGCCGCGGGGCTTGGGCGGGGCGGTGAGGAAGGAGGAGCCGTAGTCGAGTCCGACGACCTGGATGAGGTCGAAGTAGGAGGTGAACGTCGAGGCTTGGCTGCTGTGCGTCACGCGAAGGTCAATCTGCCCCCCGCTGGAGATGTACTGGGAGCCCGAGCGCGGGGTCGCGACTCGCCGGACCTGGCCGAAGCTCGTTCCGCCGTACTGATCGACGGTCCAGGTGGAGCCGACCGCGTCCCACACGTTGGACCCGTCCTGCCGCTTGATCTCGATCAGGCCCGTTGCGCTGCCGTCAACAAGGCTTTCGACGATGATGCCGAGGCTCGACGTGGAAGCACCGACCCAGAAGCCGCTGTTCGTGGCGAAGGTGGCGGAGACCTGCGCCTTGCGGTCTCCGCTCCGGGGCGAGGTCGACGTGATCTGCAGGGGGTCTTTCAGGGCGAATGTGACGGCCTGCGTGACAGTGGGGGCAGACCCGACGCGCGTGCCGGTGGTGACGCTGGCGGACGCGATGTCGATGCCCCAGACCTGGGAGACAAGGCGGTCGACCGTGCCCCACGCGAGTTGTGTGTCGTTGTTGGTCGTCAGTTGGTAGGGCGTGCCGCTCGCGTTCAGACAACCGATCGTGGGATCGGTGTTGAACATGATCATCTCGCCGATGTCCTTGCTTCGGAGCAACGCGAGAAGCCGTCGCATGTCATCAGCCGACGGCGTGTACGACTGCTGGCAGTCGGACCCGATGACCTGTCCCGACCCGGTGCCGAAGACTCGCGTCGATGGATCTCCGGTCGGAACCGCGGGCATGTTGATCCAAGGCACAACGTCCGCCTGGTGTCCGCCCCCGTTGGACTCGATGCACGCCTCGATGTTCCGGCGGATGTCGGACATGCTGGCGTTCCACTTGTCCGCGTCGGTGGTGGTTCCGTTTGGGAAGTGCGATGTCTCGGCGGCGTAGCACACCGGCGACTGCAGTTCGAGCTGGCCTTGGAACGAGTAGTACGCCCAGGTCGCCCCCCCCGGGCCCGCGTCGTAGTAGGGATGGGCGGCGTCGGTCCTGACGTCGCTGTAATTGCTCCTCTTCGCGCCGCTCCAGCCGCTCGAGCCCGTCATGACGGCGGTGGAGGCCGCGAGCGCCCCGGAGGCGGCTTGCTGGTATGTATTCAGAAACCAGCGCGAGAACGGCCTGTTGTCGTAGGAGCCTGACCCGCAGCAGTTGTACTGAGCCATTCCATAGTTCTTGTTGTAGTCAAGTGCACCTGACTGGCTGTACAGGTAACTCAGAGTCTGACCGAACCCTGGGACAGGATAGCTCGAGTTGCTGTAGCGGTAGTCATTGTAGCGAGCCGCGTCAAAGGCGACCAGCGAATCGGAGCCGCAGCAAGGGAAGGTGGTCGCGCCCGGCTCGTTGTCGAAGTGAAAGCGCTCGGGAGCCGGGATGGCCGGGCTCGCCGCTGCCATTCGAGTCTTCAGTTCGTCGGTGAACCCCGTCATCCAGTCTTGGCTGTATGACAAGCCGCTCACGATGAATGTAGTGTTATTGTTTGTGTACCAAGGCTTGATCTTCCGCTGCGCGTCGGTGAGGTTGTTGGTGTTCGGCAAGAGATCGGTGAACATTGTGTAGAGCCCTGAACTGGCCTCCGCCCCAAAGTTCTTGATGAGGATGGCGAGGTTGTCGACAGTCTGAAATCGAGTGTCCTGGCTGAGCGTGTCCGCCATGAGCTGCTTTGCTGCGCGGCGCCCCTCGCACGTGGCCGCGTTTGAGCAGACCCAATTCTCGCCCGTGGTGCTGACGTTGAGCTTGAGCACATCAACCGAAGCGAGCGGCATGATCGCGCTCTTATTCTTGAAATCCTGTGAGTTCCACATCGAATAGGAAGGCCCGTTCCAGCCCCAGATTCGCGGCTTCGGAACCGCGCCGGAGGCGGCGCCTCCGCCGCAGATCGCGCCGGCGGCGAGGATGATCCCGAGCAGGGCGCCGCGGCTTGCCGAGGTGCGGACGGCGGCGGACGACAATTGAGCATGGAACATGGCTGTCTCCTTCGAGAACAGGCGGACGGACAGCGCTCCCGATCGGGCCACGCGGCCGAGCGGTCAATGGGGGCCAGGCAACAGCCGGCGCCTCCGAGCGCTGCGAAAGTGACAATCAGGAAAGAAGAGAGAACCCGGTGAACCGCCGGAATGTTGATGGTGTGAGCCGGATGGCGTTCTGTGATGTCCGGACGGTGATGTTTACGGACGTGAGTATCCTGCGCACCGCGACGGATGTCAATGACGTGAGCGCGAGAATCCCCGCGAAAAATTGCTCGTCACAACATCTTCACGATCGGGCATCTGTTGCGCGTCGGTGGAATCCCCGGCGCTGGCGTTCGCTCGGTCAGCAGGTTCCGCCGCGATCTAGCGCTTCTCGCCCCCTGTCGGGTTGTGCCACGCGCGGCCGTCGCGGGCGAGGAGGTGGTCGGCGCTCTTGGGTCCCCAGGAGTTGGGCTCGTAGGTTTCGATGCGTGAGCGGAGGTCGGCGCAGTCGAGGAAGGGCTGGCAGACGGTCCACGCGCCCTCGACCTCGAGGCGGTGCTTGTAGAGGGTGCGGTCGCCGCGCATGGCGTCGAGGAGCAGCGGGCCATAGGCCTCGACCGGGGTGGATTTGAAGGTCGCGGCGTAGTCCATGTCCATCTTGGCGGAATCGACGTGGAACTTGGCGCCGGGGACCTTGGCCTCGAAGCGGAGCGAGACGCCCTCGTCGGGGGCGATGTTCATCACGATGCGGTTGGGGGGGCGAGAGCCGGAGCCGGCGAAGGCGCCGGGGTCGATGTTGCGGAAGAGTTGCACGGCCGGGGGCTTGAACTGGACGACGACCTCGGTGAGTTTGCGGGCCATGCGCTTGCCCGAGCGGAGGTAGAAGGGCACCCCGGCCCACCGCCAGTTGTCGATCTGGAGGCGCATGGCGCAGTAGGTGTCGGTGTTGAGGGCGGGGTCGACGCCCGGCTCCTCGGTGTAGGCCGGGCCGTCGGCGGCCTTGCCGTAGCGGCCGAGGACGGCGTGGTCGGCCGCGGCTTCGCTCGAGACGGGCCGGATGGCCTCGAAGACCTTGATGCGCTCGCTGGAGAGGGCGTCGGGCTCGTAGAGGCTGGGGGGCTCCATGGCGATGAGGGTCATGACCTGGAGCAGGTGGCTCTGGATCATGTCGCGGAGGCAGCCGGACTTGTCGTAGAAGTTGGCGGCGCGGGAGCCGACGCCGACGGTCTCGGCGGCGGTGACCTGGACGTGGTCGACGTGCTCGCGGCTCCAGAGGGGCTCGACGATGCGGTTGGCGAAGCGGAGCACGAGGATGTTCTGGACCAGTTCCTTGCCCAGGTAGTGGTCGATGCGGAAGATCGCGTCTTCCTCGAAGACGCGTCCCAGGGCGCGGTTGAGGCTGACGGCGGAGTTGAGGTCGGCGCCGAAGGGCTTCTCGACGATGATGCGCTGCCACGGCATGGCGCTGGGGTTGATGGCGCACCAACGCTGGCCCTCCATGACTAGGCCCTCGGCGCCCACGGCGTGGATGATGGGGATGTACATCTGCGGCGCGACGGAGAGGTAGAAGAGGATGTTGGGGAGGCCGGAGGCGCCAGCCGCGACGGCCCCGGCGCGGGGGATGTCGTGGAGCGTCGCGAGTTCGTCGATGCGCCGGGAGACGCGGGGGATCTGCTCGGTGTCGCCGGCGTCGGCGGCGCAGTAGTGGATGCGCTGGGCGAAGGAGCGCCAGCGCCCCTCGTCGAAGCCGGCGGCGTGCTTGCGGGCGCCCTCGAGCAGGCCGGCGCGGAACTCGTCGTCGGTCTTGGGGGTGCGGGCGACTCCGAGCACGGCGAACTTGTCGGGCAGGAGGCGCTGGGCGTCGAGTTCGCAGAGCGCGGGGATGAGCTTGCGCTGGGTCAGGTCGCCCGAGGCGCCGAAGATGACCAGCACGCAGGGGTCGGGGCGGTCGGCGGGGCCGGTGGCGACGGAGGGCATGGGCAGATCGTCGGCGGCACGCGCGGCGGCGTCAAACGGGCGGAGGATGGTCGGCGTCGATCTGCGGCGCGCGGAGAGACCACGCGCGGCGCAGCAGGTCGCCGAAGCGGTCCGCGAAGGCGCGCTGGTCGCCGACGGCGCTCGCGAGCAGGCGCCCGCGGAGCGAAGAGCGCAGGGAGGCGAGGCGCGGGCGGTCGCTGGCGAGGCGGAGGGCGGCGTCGATGTAGGCGCCCGCGTTGCGCGCGACGAGGTCGCCCAGGTCCAGGGCGCGGAGGATGCTGGCGCTGACGCGGGCGGCGCAGCGGTCGCCCTCGAGGGTGATGACGGGCACGCCCATGAAGAGCGCCTCGCAGGTGGTGGTGGTGCCCGTGTAGGGGAAGGTGTCGAGGGCGATGTCGATGCGCTGGTAGGTGGGGAGCACGGCCGCCGCGCCCTCGCCCGGGGGCTCGAGCAGGAGGCGGGCGCCGGCGTCGGCCAGGCCGGCTCGGGCGAAGCGATCGCGGAGGTGCTCGCGCGAACGGTCCTCGAAGAGCCCGTGGTGGCGGAGCAGCAGGCGCGAGCCCGGGCACGAGGCGAGGATGGCGGCCCACACGGCGGTGGCGCCCTCGTCGATCTTGGCGATGGCGTTGCAGGAGCCGAAGGTGACGCCCGACGCGCCGGGCGCGGCGACGGGAGGCGGGCCCTCGGGCGGGGCGCCGTCCATCGGCCGATAGCAGAGGAAGCACGGGTCGAGCCGCAGGAGCCTCTCGGAGGCGAGGCCGTCGCCATCATGGGGGTCGGTGATCGAGTCGACGATGCGGAAGTCGATCTCGGCAAGGCCGGTGGTGTTGGGGTAGCCGAAGTAGGTCATCGCGACGGGGGCGGGGCGGAGGGCGAGCGCGCCGAGTCGATGGCCGCTGGTCAGGCCGCTGGCCTCGATGACGATGTCGATCGAGTCGCGGCGGACCTGCTCGGCGAGGGCGGCGTCGGAGAGGGGCGCGACGTTGCGCCAGAGGTCGCAGTAGGCGCGGAGGCGTGCGGACTCGGCGTCCTCGAGGGGGAGCGTCATGTACGCCGCGACGAAGAAGCGGGCGCGGTCGAGGTGTTCAACGATGGGCCGGAGGAAGAACGCGCAGGCGTGGGAGCGCAGATCCCCGCTGAGGAATGCGATGCGGAGGGGGCGCTGCGGGTCGCGCGGCTCGGGGGGTGGGCGGAGTATCGCCGGGGGGTGGGGCGACCAGCCGGGCGGGGGCGTGGCGGCGCGGCGCTGGACCGCGGCGAAGCGGAGATGCAGTTGGAGGACTTCCTCCGCGCTGATGCCGCCGGCGTAGTTGGCGAACTGCGCCAGCGCGGTGACGAGGGTGAGATCGTGCGGATGTTTCTCGCAGGCGTCGCGGAGGAGGGCGACGGCCTCGCGGGCCCTGGCGGTGTGGAAGAGGGCGACGGCGAGGTTGCCGACCAGCCGCGGGTGGTGGGGGAAGAGCGCGAGGGCGGCGCGGGCCTCGTCCTCGGCCTCGCGGAAGCGGCGCGCGGCGTAGAGGGCGTAGGTGATGGCGATGCGGGCGTCGGGGTCGGCGGGGTTGGCGGCCGCCGCGGCGCGGTAGGCGTCGAGGGCCTCGTCGGGGCGCCGGAGCGCGATCAGCGCGTGCCCCCGATTGATGAGGAAGCCGGGATCGCCGGGGGCGGCCCTGAGGGCGCGGTCGGCGTAGTAGAGCGACTGGGTGTGCTCTCCTGCGGCGGCGCAGGCGATGCCCATCAGGCTGTTGGCGTCGGGGTCGCCGGGCATTCTGGCCAGGATGCGGGCCAGGACGGCGCGGGCCTGCGCGTGGCGTCCGGCGCTGAGCAGTTGGGCGCAGTGGTGGAGGGCGGCGGGGTCGCTCATGGGCGGGGCGCGGGGCCTGAGTTGCCGGCGCACCATCGCGCCCAGGCCTCGCGGATGCAGGCCTCGAACCGCCGCGCGAAGCCGGGGGCGTCGCACACCGGCGAGGCGAGGAGGCGCGCCCTCAGGCCGGCGCGGAGGGCGGCAAGGGCGGGAAGATCGGCGGCGAGGCGGCGGCCGATCTCGAGGAAGTGCTCGGCATCGCGGGCGATGAGGTCGGGCAGCCCGGCGGCGCGGATGATGGAGGCGGCCTGGCGCGAGGCGAAGCGGTCGCCCTCGAGCGCGAGCACGGGCACGCCGTGGTAGAGCGCATCGCACGTGGTGGTCGCGCCCCCGAAGGGCAAGGTGTCGAGGGCGATATCGACGCGGGAATACTGCTCGTAGACCTGGCGCAGCGTGGGCGGGGGCTTGAGCAGGATGAGCCGGTCGGCGGCGATGCCGTGGGCGGCGAATCGCGGCTCGACGTACGCGGCGACTTCGGGGTCGGCGAAGGCGAGGTGCGTGAGGATGAGGCGGGAGCACGGCACGGCGTGCAGCAGGCGCGACCACAGGGCGATGCAGTCGTCGTCGAGTTTCGAGAGGTTGTTGAACGAGCCGAAGGTGATCCCGGCCGAGTCGGGGGCGAGCGCCGGGAGCGGTGCGACCGGCGGCGCCTCGGCGAAGGGCTGGTAGCACAGGTAGAGCGGGTCCAGTCGCAGGAGCGATTCCGACGCGAAGGCCTCCGCGCCCGGCGGGCCGGCGCTGGAGTCGACGATCCGGTAGTCGATCTCGCGCAGGCCGGTGGTGTTGACGTAGCCGAGCCAGGTGCATTGGAGAGGAGCGCAGCGAAGTTTGAACGCGCCGAGGCGGTGGCCGGGGGTGAGGCCCGAGAGGTCGACGAGCGCGTCGACGCGTTCGCGCCGGACAAGGGAGGCGACGTCGGCGTCGCTCATACCTACGACGGATTTCCACGCCGGGACGAGGGCGCGGAGACGGGCCGTCACGTCGTCCTCGGCCACCGTGTTGGAGAACATGACCGGGTCGATTGCCGCGGGGTCGATCTCGCGGAGCAGGGGCTCGAGAAAGATGGTCACGGCGTGTCGGCGCAGGTCGGCGGAGACAAACCCGAGGCGGAGGCGGCGCCGGGGCTCGCGGGAGTTGGGGAAGGGCGGGGGCGGAGACGGCGGAGCCGGAAGGGTCGCCGCGAACGCGGTGTGGGCCTCGAGGACCTCTTGCTGCGAGAGCCCTCCGGCGTAACTGGTGAAGAGGGCCAGCGCGGCGGCGACCATGGGGTTGCCGGGGTGGCGGGCGAGGGCGCGGCGGAGGATCGCGACGGCCTCGCGGGCCAGGCCGAGGTTGTGCAGGCTGATGGCGAGGTTGAGCGAGAGCCCGAAGTCGTCGGGGTTTCGCGCGATGGCGGCGCGGCAGAGGCGCTCGGCCTCGGCGAAGCGGGCACGCTCGTGCAGAATGAACGCGAGGCCGACGACCGGCGCCGGATCGTTCGGGACGAGGTTCGCGGCCGCGCGGTACGCGGCGGCGGCCTCGTCGAGGCGGCGAAGGCCGACCAGGGCGCGGGCGGCGGACATGCGGGCGTTGGGATCGGTCGGCGCAGCGGCGGCGGCGCGCTCGGCATAGAACAGCGCCTGCTGGTGCTCGCGGCGCTCGGTCAGTACAAATGCCATCATGAGGTCGGCGGTGGTGTCCGGGCCCTTGGCGAGGACGCGCTGCAGCGCCGCGCGGGCCTCGGCGTGCCTGCCCTGCCTGATGTGCGCGTCGATCGCGGCGTATTGGGCCTGCGTCATCGCCATGGGGCGGGTGCTCCGTCAAGCCGGGATGGTGGCCGGCGGGCGCGCACAATACTCGCGCCAGGCGACGCGCAGGGCGCGCTCGAGCCGGCGGCAGAATCCCGGCTCATCGCACAGGGGCGAGGCGAGGACGCGCTCGCGCAGGCCGGACCGCAGAGCGGCGAGCCGGGGCGGGCTCGCCGCCAGGTCGGCGGCGATGGCGAGATAGTCCTCCTCGCCTTCGGCGACGAGGGCGTCGAGGCCGACGCACCGGAGGATGCTCTCGCACACGCGGGCCGCGGGGCGGTCGCCGCGGAGGGTGAGGACGGGGCATCCCATGAACAGCGCGTCGCAGGTGGTGGTCGCCCCGTTGAAGGGGAAGGGGTCGAGGGCGAGGTCGACGTCGTTGTAGGCGTCGAGGAAATCGGCAAAGGTCCTGGAAGGGGGCGTGAGCCAGAGGCGCTCGGGGGCGATGCCGTGGCGCTCGAAGCGTGAGGCCATGAGCGGCGCGACCCCGGGGTCGGTGAGGCCGGAATGCTTGAGGGCGAGCCGCGATCCCGGGACGCGACGGAGCAGGCGGCTCCACAGAGCGACGACGGGCTCGTCGAACTTGGCGAGGTTGTTGTACGAACCGAAGGTGAAGGGGGCGCCCCGGGTCGATGGGGCGTCGCGCACCGGCGGCGCCGATGGGTCGGGCGCGTAGCAGAGGTACACCGGGTCGATGCGCATCAGCCGCTCGACGGCGAAGCGGTCGAACTCGGGGGGGTCGGTGGTTGAATCCACCAGCCGGAAGTCCATCTGCTTGAGGCCGGTGGTGTTGGGGAAGCCGATCCAGGTGATCTGGATGGGCGCGGGCTTGCGCTGGAACGCGGCCAGCGCGTGCCCCCCGGAGTGGCCGGAGAGGTCGAAGAGGATGTCGACCGCGTCGGCGCGGATGGCCTCGGCGAGTTCGGTCGGCGAGGCGTGCGGGAGGCGCCGCCAGAGCGCCGCCATCGGTCTGAGTTCCCGCGTGATGTCGTCTTCCTGCCCGCCGGTCGAGTAGCAGATCGTGTCGAAGTGCCCGCGGTCGATGCCGCGGAGCAGCGGCTTGAGAAACACGGTGATGGGGTGGCGCCTCAGGTCTGGCGAGACGAAGCCGATGCGGAGGCGGCGCTCGGGGTCGGGGATGTTCGCGTGCGCCGGGGGCGGGCCTTGCGCCGCCGCGAGGCGGTCGAGCAGGTCGCCGAAGGCGCGGTGGGTTGCGAAGACGGCCTGGGGCGTCTCGGCGGTGGTGTAGGTGAGCGTGGCGCAGAGATCGGAAAGGAGGGCGGGGTCGGCGGGGTGCATGGAGACGGCGCGCTGCAGGAGGCGCAGCCCGTCGTCGAGGCGGCCGAGTTGGCGCAGGGCCGCGGCGTGGGCGCGGAGGAGGGAGGGGTTGGTCGGGTGCAGGGCCAGGGCCTTGCGCGACTCGGCCTCGGCGCGGACAAACTGCTTCCCGATGAGGAGCAGCGAGCAGAGCCGGGCCCGGGCGTCGAGGTTGTGCGGCGCGGCGGCGAGGGCGGCCTCGAAGAGGGGGAGGGCCTCGCGCACGCGGTCGAG
This sequence comes from Phycisphaerales bacterium, assembly GCA_947476675.1. GTDB lineage: Bacteria > Planctomycetota > Phycisphaerae > Phycisphaerales > UBA1924 > CANJRL01. The sequence continues at coordinate 23,674 of CANJRL010000012.1, read as the reverse complement.
GGCGGTGAGGGCCGAGCCGAGGTTGACCAGCAGGTCGGCGTGGTCGGAGAAGGCCTTGCGGGCTCTCTCGCCGGAGGCGACGGCGGCCTCGAACTCGCCCAGCATGCTCAGGACGTAGCAGTTGAGTTTGTGCAGGCGGGCATCGCCCGGGAAGCGGAGCAGGGCCCGCGCGAGCGAGCCCTTCGCCTGGTCGAGCCGGCGCGCGGCGAGCAGGGCCTCGGCCTGGTGGAGCAGCGGGGCGACGGGGTCGGGGGGCACGGCTGCGGCAAGGGTAGAGGAAAGAAATCGCCCCGGGCCTTTGCGGTCCGGGGCGCGGGGGGGACCAGGATTCGGCGGGTCGATCAGGTCGAGCCGGCGGCGGCTTCGAGGGCCTTGTCCGGCGCGCCCTCGTGGGCCTCGAAGGTCAGGTGGTCGAGCCCCTCCTTGCGGGTGACGAGCACCTGCTTCTTGCTCTTGAAGTCGCCCAGGAGCAGGGCTTCGGAGAGCGGGTCCTCGACGTACTGGCCGATGGAGCGGCGGAGCGGGCGGGCGCCGAAGTCGGGGTTGTAGCCCTTCTCGATCAGGAAGTCCTTGGCGGCCTGATCGACGGTGAGGGTGACGCCCTGCTCGCGGATGCGCTTGGTGACCTTGCCGACCTCGAAGTCGACGATGGTGTAGAGGTCGTCCTTGGTGAGGGGGCGGAAGACGATGATGTCGTCGAGGCGGTTGATGAACTCGGGGCGGAAGTAGCGCTCGATCTCCTTCTGGAGGACGGTCTTGATGTTCTCGAAGGAGGCCTGCTGGTCGCGCTTGCCGAAGCCGAAGCCGCCCCCTCCCTTGATGAGGTCGGCGCCGATGTTGGAGGTGAGGATGAGCACGGTGTTGCGGAAATCGACGTGGCGGCCGAAGGAGTCGGTGAGGCGGCCTTCCTCCATGATCTGGAGGAGCATGTTGAAGACGTCGGGGTGGGCCTTCTCGATCTCGTCGAGGAGGATGACCGAGTAGGGGCGGCGGCGCACGCGCTCGGTCAGCTGCCCGCCCTCCTCGTAGCCGACGTAGCCCGGGGGCGCGCCGACCAGGCGGCTGACGTTGTGCTTCTCCATGTACTCGCTCATGTCGAGCTGGATGAGCGAGTCCTCGTCGCCGAACATGAACTCGGCGAGGGCCTTGGAGAGCAGGGTCTTGCCCACGCCGGAGGGGCCGACGAAGATGAACGAGCCCATGGGGCGCTTGGGGTCCTTGAGGCCGGCGCGGGCGCGGCGGATGGCCTTGGCGACGGCCTTGACGGCCTCGTCCTGGGACACCACGCGCTTGTGCAGCTCGCCCTCGAGGCGGAGCAGGCGCTCGGCCTCCTCGCTCTCGAGGCGGGTCAGGGGGACGCCGGTCATCTTGCTGACGACCTCGGCGATGACGTTCTCGTCCACCGTGCCGTCGAACTCCGAGGCCTTGCGGTCGCGCCACTCCTTCTGGACCTGCTCCTTCTTCTTGCGGAGCTGCTCGGCCTTGTCGCGGAGTTCCGCGGCGCGCTCGTAGTCGGCGCCCTTGACCGCCTCGTCCTTCTCGATGCTCAGGCGCTCGATCTGGGCCTCGAGGTCGGCCAGGTCCGGCGGCTTGGCCATGCTGCGGATGCGGACGCGGGCGCCCGCCTCGTCGATCACGTCGATCGACTTGTCGGGCTGGACGCGGCCGGTGATGTAGCGGCCCGAGAGCTCGACCGCGGCCCTGATGGCGTCGTCGGTGAAGCGCACGCGGTGGTGGGCCTCGTAGCGGTCGCGCAGGCCCTTGAGGATCTCGACGGTCTGGCTGTCGGTGGGGGGCTCGACGGTGATCGGCTGGAAGCGCCGGGAGAGCGCCGCGTCCTTCTCGATGTACTTGCGGTACTCGTCGAAGGTGGTCGCGCCGATGCACTGGATCTCGCCCCGGGCCAGGGCCGGCTTGAGCACGTTGCTGGCGTCGATCGCGCCCTCGGCGCCGCCCGCGCCCACCAGGGTGTGCAGCTCGTCGATGAAGAGGATCACGTTCTTGGCCCGCCGCACCTCGGACATGACGGCCTTGATCCGCTCCTCGAACTGCCCGCGATACTTGGTTCCGGCGACCATCATCGCCAGGTCCAGCACCACCAGCCGCTTCTCGTGCAGGATCTCGGGCACGCTGTTGCTCACGATCAGCTGGGCCAGGCCCTCGACGATCGCGGTCTTGCCCACCCCGGCCTCGCCCAGGAGCACGGGGTTGTTCTTGGTCCGGCGGCACAGGATCTGGACGACGCGCTCGATCTCCGAGGCGCGGCCGATGACCGGGTCGAGCTGGCTCTCCTTGGCCAGCTCGGTGAGGTCGCGGCCGAAGGAGTCGAGGGCCGGGGTCTTGGACTTCCCACGGCGGGCTTCGGCGCTCCCGCCCCCGCCCGAGCCGACGGCCTCGCCCGGGCCGGCGTTTTTGCCGCCGGAGTCGGCCTCCTCGCTGTTCTCCATGCCCGCCCCGAGCAGGTTCAGGACCTCCTCGCGGACCTCCTCGAGTTTCAGCCCGAGGTTCATGAGCACCTGGGCTGCGACCCCGTCGTGCTCGCGCAGCAGCCCGAGCAGCAGGTGCTCGGTGCCGACGTAGTTATGGTTGAGGTTGCGGGCTTCCTCGATGGCGAACTCGATGACCTTCTTGGCCCTCGGGGTCTGGGGCAGCTTGCCCATCGTGACCATCTCGGGGCCGGACTTGACGAGCTTCTCGACCTCGAGGCGGACCTTGCGGAGGTCGACGTCGAGGTTCTTGAGGACGTTCGCGCCGACCCCGGAGCCCTCCTTGACGAGGCCGAGGAGGATGTGCTCGGTCCCGATGTACTCATGGTTGAGGCGCTGGGCTTCCTGGTTGGCCAGGGCCATCACCTTGCGGGCGCGGTCGGTGAAGCGTTCGAACATGAGAGTCTCCAGCCCCGCATTCGGGGTTTGCCCGGGTTCCGCCGAGCCGTCGGTTGGTTATATGTCCCGCTGACGGTGACGGTTTGATCGCACGTCGAAAACAGGATCTCGGGGTAGGACGAGCGAGCGGCGTGCCATAGGCCGGGAGGGCGGCAATGGGGGAAGATCGGCGTTCTTGCTGCCGCCGATGAGGGAGGCCGGGGGTCGCCGGGTGCGGAACGGCGACGGAGTCTCGGGGGCTGCCAAAGCGGCGGCGTCGTTGCGGGAAATCGCCGGTTCGATCTTGGCCCGGCGTCCGGTGTGGGGTAGTCTGGCGCTGGAGAGATCACCCCCGCGGTGCGTGACCGGGCCCGCGATTGTGCGGCCGGCATCGCGGGCTGATCCACCGCGCGAGAGGAAAAGACCCCATGAAGATCCGTTGGACCGCTCTGTCGGTGTTCGCGGCTGCGCTGTGCGCGGCGCCGGTGTCCGCCGCCACGCCGATCGACCCGCGCGAGGCCGACGAGCAGATCCAGATCCTGACCATGGCGCTGAAGGATCAGCCGACCTCGGCGTCGACGATGATGCGTCTGGCGCAGGTCCTGCACGCCATCGGGCGTGAGGGTGAGGCGGCGCAGTGGGAGAGCCTGGCGCTGGCGATCGACGCCGGCGTGCGCCAGACTCCGGCGAACCAGCCCACCGACGGGGGGTGCACCCCCAACACCGGCCCGGACATCATCGTCGGCGATCTGAACGGCATCGGCGTGTACACCTCGACGCCGGTGAACGGCTTTCACGGCTTCTCGATCGGCACGACCTCGTGCAACCTGGGGGATCAGAACGTCCAGTGGATCTCGAACACCAACCAGCACCCGGTGATCGGCCAGAACATGTACCGGATCAGCGGCGCCCAGGGACGCACGCGGATCGAGCAGATCGGCCTCTCCTGGCTCAAGCATGGCTTCACGGCCCTCACGCAGAACCTGTGCTGCACGTGCAACGGCTCGGGCGGCTCGGTGCTGGGCGTGGGCTGCTCGGACCCCTACGACGCCGGCCTGAACGGATCGCAGAGCAACCTCGGGCCGCGCTTTGAGGTCAATGCATCCACCGGGGTCTTCGCGTGGCCGGCGTCGATGCGCACCAACACGTCATCCGACCCAACCTACAAGCACTGCCGCGTCGCCGCATCGGACATGAACCCCGCTTCGTTCACCAACCCCATCTGGATCGCGGAGGGGCAGTACATCTCCAGCCACGACGCCCAGTTCAAGGGCTTGAACACGCTCTACGGCCAGCCGGTCGTCGGCGGGCCGCTCGCCAACGGCTTGAACAACGCGTCCTATCGCCGCTTCACGTTCAACTACAACTCGACCAACGGCGCCGTCTCCGGCGTTGCGTTCTCCGGGTCTACCGTGCGCGAGAAGCCGGCCATCCTCGCGTGGAAGGACTTCGATCCCGCCGTCACCATCGTCAACGCGGACGTTCCCGATGAGGGTGGGCCCGGCCTGGTCGGCCGCTTCATCGTCGGTTACCTCGTCACGAACAACGGCAACGGCACCTGGGACTACGAGTACGCGATCCACAACCTCAATTCGCATCGTTCGGCCCGCACCTTCACCGTCCCCTTCCGTGGCGACGGCGTGCAGATCACCAACATCGGTTTCCACGACGTGTCGTACCACTCGGGCGACGGCAACGGCAGCACCTTCACCAACCAGATCAACTTTGACGGCACCGACTGGACCCCGGTCGTGACCCCGAACGGCTCGATCGGCTGGTCGACCCAGACCATCGCCCAGAACATTAATGCCAACGCCCTCCGCTGGGGCACCCTGTATAACTTCCGCTTCACCGCGAACGTTGCCCCGGTCAACGCGAACGCGACCATCGGCCTCTTCCGGCCCGGCGCGCAGGCCGACCCGGTGGCGCCGATCACGGGACCGGGCTGCCGCTGGAACGGCGATTACAACAACGACGGCGCGGTCGACTTTGCCGACATCAACATCGTCCTTGGCGCCTTCGGCAGCCCCTACACCTTCACCGAGCTCAACATCGTTCTGGGCAACTTCGGCCAGACCTGCAACTGAGGCCCCCGCCAGAACCCCGGCAACGCACGAACGCCCCGCGCCATCGGACGCGGGGCGTTTCTTTTTGGAACCCGAGGCTTGTGCGGCCCGGAAGGGGGTGTAGGGTTCGGGCACGGCCCGCTCGTCCCGCGGGACGCGATCAGGGAGAGCGATGCGACATTCTCGGGTCCAGGTGTGCGCGGCGGTGATCGGAGCGGTGGCTTTGGGCGCCGCGGTGACGGCGTCGTCTCGGGCCGACCATCGAGGCGAGATCGCCGCGGCTCGTGATGCGGCCGCGACCGATCCCCTGGCGCTCTCGAAACTGGCGGCGCTGCTCGACCGGGCCGGGCTCTTCGCCGAGGCCGCCGAAGCGCGGCTGCGGGCGGTCGAGGCCGATCCGGCCCTGGGTCGCCAGGCGCCGGCGCTGGCGGATCAGGGAACAAGGGTGTCGACCGGCCCGGACGTCGTGCTGAGCAATATCAATGGGACGGGGAACTACACCTCCGGAGGATCGGTCAACGGCGTGCTGGGTTTCTCGCTGGGGACCACGGCGTGCAACTGGGGCGATGCGCCGGTTGATTGGCGATCGACCGACAACCGCCATCCGGTGATCTCTCAGCACATGTACCGCCTCTGGGCGCCCACGGGAGCGCAGGGCGCTGCCGGGGGCTGGCGCATCGAACAGGTGGGCGTCTCGTGGGTGAAGCACGGGTCGTGCGCATCGCAACTGACGCTGTGCGGCCCATGCGGGCAGTCGCCGTTCACGTGCTCGGACACGCTCTCGCCGAACTGCGCCGACCCTTACTTCGCGTCGCTGAACGGGCTGCAGTCCACGCTCGGGCCCCGCACGGCGATCAATCCATCGACCGGCGGCTTCGTGTTTCCCTACCCGGACCCTCCGGCGGCGGCCACGGCGGTGGACCGGCGGCTCCAGGTGCTGGCCGACGACATGGACCCGGCGCTGTACCCCGGCGCCCGGTACATCATCGAGGGCCAGTACGTCGCGGCGGACGACGCGCGCGCCGGCAACGGCCTGAACAACGTCACCACGCGCACGCTCCTCTACAACTGGAACGCGAGCCTCCGCGTCGTGTCCTTCCTGACGCCGAATGGCGATGACCAGATCGGCGTCCCCGCCATCCGGGCCTGGGCCGCGACGGACCCGACGGTGACCGTCGTGGAGATCGACACCGCGGGGGAGGGCCTGTTCCCGGACGGCGCCCCGGCGGGCGGCCGGCTGCTGGTCGCGTGCGGCGTCGCCGACCTGGGCAACGGGATGTGGCGGTACGAGTACGCGGTGCAGAACCTCACCTCGGACCGAGGCGTCCGCTCGTTCGCGGTCCCGATGCCCGCCGGCGCGACGGTGAGCAACGTGGGCTTCCACGGCTCGCGTCTGCACTCGGGCGACGGGATCGGATCGACGGCGGCGGCGCCGGTGACGGCGGACTCAACGCCCTGGAGCGCGACGCGTTCCGGCGGCGCCTTGACCTGGTCGACCAGCGCGTTCGCCGAGACGCAGAACGCGAACGCGCTCCGATGGGGGATGTTGTTCAATTTCCGGTTTGATGCGGATGCACCACCTTCCGCCGGGGCGGCGGCCCTGCCGGTCAGGCTGGGCCTGTTCAAGCCCTCGACTCCCGCGGGGTTTGCGGACGAAGTCCGGGCCGGGGTCCGGGCTCCGATCTGTCTTCTCGCGGGAGACGTGAACGGGGATGGGGCGGTGAACTTCCTCGACCTCAATCTCGTGTTGAGCGGGTACGGGGCGGGATTCGGCATGGAGGACCTGGCAAGAGTTCTGTCTTCGTATGGGGTTGGGTGCTCCTGAGCCGGAGCCCGTCGAGGGATGCGGCCGAAGGGATGATTTTGGGTGTTCGGGCGGCTGGAGGCTTGCGACACCCCCATCCGGATGTAATCTCAATGACGCCCCGACTGTCCCGGGTGAACCCCCATGATTTCCACGGAGAAGGAGCCCCCGCTCATGCCACACCGTTTCCTCCTCGCCGCTGTGTTCGCCGGCGCTACTGCCACCGCTGCGCTCGCCGACGCTCCGGCCGCCGAAGGCCGCTCGTTCCTTCAGTACCTGGAGCAGGTGCGCACGCTGGTCAAGCAGGATCAGGGCGACATCAACCTGCGTCTTCGCCTGGCCGGCATGCTCGAGACCGCGGGAATGCGCGATGAGTCGATCCGCGTTCTGCAGGATCTCGAGGCCCAGTTCCCCAACTTCCGCGAGATCGTCAGCCCGGCCAACGGGCTGCCCTACAGCGAGCACAGCGCCGGGTGCGACGGCACGGGCCTCCGCGCCACCGGCCCGGACGTGATCGTGGGCGACCTGCCCTCGATCGGGAACTTCACCTCGGGCGGGCCGGTGAACAACACCCTGGCCTTCTCGCTGGCCACCACGTCGTGCAACCCGGGCACGGCGCTGCTCAACTGGATCCAGAACACCAACGATCACCCGGTGATCATGCAGAACTTCTACCGCATCAAGGGCGGGCGCATCGAGCAGATCGGGGCCTCGTGGCTCAAGCACGGCTTCTGCGCCCTGCAGAACTCGGTGTGCGGCACGTGCCAGCCGGCCGGCGGCGGGTGCGTCAGCGCTCTGGGCCTGGGCTGCTCCGATCCGTACTCGGCGGGGCTCAACGGCACCCAGACCAACCTCGGCCCGCGCAGCCAGGTGAACTCCTCGACCGGCGTGTTCCCATATCCGTACTCGCCCCAGTTCCCTGGCGGCACCGCGCTCGACCGCCGCATCCGCGTTCCCGTCGCGGACATGGACCCGGCCCTCAACGCCGGGGCCACGTATCTCGCCGAGGGCATGTACGTCGCGAAGGATGACGCCCGCGCCGGCAACGGGTTCAACAACGCCTCGTACCGCGGCTTCTCCTTCTCGTGGGCCGCCGGCAACGTGTCCTCGATCTTCATGACCGGCTCGACCGTCCGCCAGAAGGCCGCGATCGAGGGCTGGAAGGACCTCGACGCGACCGTCAATCTCGTGAACGTGTTCACCGCGAACGAGGGCTTCTACGAGACCAGCCCCCCGAACACCAGCGTCGCCACCGGCAAGATGATCGTCGGCTGGAAGATCACCGATAACGGCAACGGCACGTGGCGCTACGAGTACGCGGTGTTCAACCAGAATTCCGACCGCGCCGGCGCCTCGTTCAGCGTCCCCGTGCCCAACGGCGTCACGCTGACCAACGTCTCGTTCCGCGACATCCCGCTCGTCGGCGAGCCGTACGACACCACCGACTGGGTGTTCTCGAGCAGCGGCGGCCGCGCCACCTGGACCTGCCCCCAGACCTTCGCCCAGAACGCCAACGCCAACGCGCTCCGGTGGGGCATGCTCTACAACTTCGCCTTCACCGCCAATGTCGGGCCGGCCTCCTACGCCAACGGCGGCCGCATCGACGCGTTCAAGCCCTCGACCCCCGCGGGTGGGCCCGGCTCGTACTCCTTCACGATCGACTCCGTCGCCTGCCGCCTCGCCGGCGACTACAACGGCGATCAGGTCGTGGACTTCGGCGACCTGAACATCGTGCTCGGCGCCTTCGGCAACCCCTACACCTTCAACGAGCTCAATATCGTCCTGGGCAACTTCGGCCTCCGCTGCTTCTGATCCTCCCCGGCTGATCCTGTGTCTCCGAGCCCGGCCTCCGCAGGCCGGGCTTTTTCATGCGCTCTCGCAACGGCCGCCGTGGGAATGATTCCCCGGCGGGGCCCCGGCGTACAGTGGGGCGCCGCGCCTGTCCCGCGGCGTGCGGAGGTGATCGCGTGCGGGACCGTCGCCCGGGGGTCGTCATCACCGGCATCGGTGTCGTGAGCCCGATCGGCGTCGGCGTGCCCTCGTTCGTCGGAGGGCTGCGCGCGGGCCGGTCGGGGGTGCGCGCCATCGATCCTCACGAGCGGGTTCGGTCGTCGGCGGCGGCGGTGGTGGCGGGCTTCGACGCCGCCGCGGCGCTCGGCAATGACGCAGAGGTCGCGCGCGTGCCGCGGCTCGTGCCGATGGCCCTGAGGGCGGCGCGGGAGGCGTTGGACGGGGCCGGTCTGCGCGTGGGCGGCACGGGGAAGGAGTCGCGGCGGACCGGCGTGGTCCTGGGCACCGGGGCCGGGGGGATCGACTTCACACTGGACCAGGCGCAGGCAGGGCTTGCGGGTCGGCGCCCGAGCCTGTGGACCATCACCAACGCCACGCACGGGAATCTGGCCGGTGAACTCTCGATCCGGCTGGTATGCCGCGGGCCATCGCTGTGCGTCTCGACGGGGTGCGCTTCGTCGTCGGACGCCGCGGGGCTGGCGATGGACGTGCTGCGCTCGGCCCGGCCCGGCTCGCCCGACGCGGTGATCGTGGTGGGCGCCGATGCCCACGTGCGGTGGGAGACCCTGCTGGGCATGGAGCTGCTCCGGGTGATCAGCACGAGGGCGTGGTCGGACCGCGCAGCGGACCCCCGCGATCATCCGGCGAGCGCGTCCCGCCCCTTCGACCGCTCGCGCGACGGATTCATCCTGGGCGAGGGCGCGTGGGCGGCGGTGTTCGAGCGCGAGGACGCCGCGAGGGCGAGGGGCGCGGCTGTGATGGCGGAGGCGCTCGGATACGGCGCCACGTGCGACGCGTACCACCGGGTGCGCCCTGCGCCCGACGCCGAGGAGTGCGCGCGGGCGATGCGCGACGCCCTCGCCGATGCGGCCCTCGACCCGAGCGCTGTGGGCCTGGTCCAGTACCACGGCACCTCGACGCGGGTGAACGACGCGCTGGAGACCGCCGCGGTGCGGGCGGCATTCGGCGCGCACGCCGGGAGGCTCCGCGGGTCGTCGATCAAGAGCATGATCGGCCACCCCCAGGGCGCCTGCGGCATGGCCTCGCTGGTGGCGATGGTGGGGGCGATCAGCGGGGCCGACGGGGGAGCGGGGTTTGTGCCGCCGACGATCAACCTGCGCGAGCCCGACCCGGCCTGCGACCTCGACTACACGCCGAACTCGGCGGCGTCGCTGGAGCCGGGCGCGGCGCACGCGGCGCTCATCAACTGCCTCGCCTTCGGGGCGAAGAACAGCGCCCTGGTGATCCGGGCGGTCAGCCCTCCTTGCTGACCACCGCCCCGTCGCGCAGCCTCACGACGCGGTCGGCGCGGGCCGCGACGCTCGGGTCGTGCGTGACCATGATCATGGTCTGCCCGCGCGCGGCGCGGAGGGCAGCGATGGCGTCGAGGATGGCCTCGCCGGTGGCGCGGTCGAGGTTTCCGGTGGGTTCGTCGGCGAGGAGGACGGGGGGCTCGTTCATGAGCGCGCGGGCGATGGCGACGCGCTGCCGCTCTCCCCCCGAGAGTTCCGCCGGTCGGTGGCCGAGCCGGGCGCCGAGGCCGAAGCCCTCGAGGGTGCGCGCGGCGCGGGTCCGGAGTTGCTCGCGCTGGGCGAGATAGCGAAATCGACCGTGCGCCACCATCGCTGCGAGCAGGGTGTTCTCGAGCACCGTGAGTTCCGGGAGCAGGTGGTAGAACTGAAAGACAAAGCCGACCGAGCGTCGGCGGTAGCGGTCCAGCGCGCCCGGGGAGAACTCATGGAGCGCGCGGCCGTTGAAGGAGATGCGGTTGGCTCCGTCGGCCCCGCCGCCGCGGTCTGGGCGATCGAGGCCTCCGAGCAGGTGGAGCAGGGTCGACTTGCCCGAGCCGGAGGCGCCGAGAATGGCGACCCATTCGCCTCGGCCGACGCTCAGGGTGGCGTCGCGGAGGACCGGGACGTCGACGCGTCCGAGGCGGTAGGTCTTGCGCACGCCGCGGGCTTCGAGGATCGCGCCGCCGCCGCCCGGGTCGAGGATGGCGTCGCGGGCCTCGTCGCGGCGCGGGGCGTCGGAGTCGGGGTTGGCGGGCGAGAGGGTCATTCGAATCGCAGGGCCCGGACGGGGTCCATGAGAGCGGCCTTGAGCGCCGGGATGAGCGCGCCGCCGGCGGCGCAGAGCACGCCGGCGCACAGCACCAGCGCCGCGCGGTCGGGCTCGACCCTGCTGGGGATCCGGGTGAAGTAGTAGACGCTCGGGTCCCACACGGTGATGCCCAGCGCCGTGCCCAGCCAGTCGTGGATCGGGTTGATGTTCAGCACGACGGCGTACGCCAGGCCGCCGCCGAGGGCCGCGCCGACCACGCCGATCGCCACGCCGTAGCGAAGGAAGAGCCACGCGATGCCCGAGCGGCTCGCGCCGACGGCGCGGAGCACGCCGACGTCCTTGGTCTTCTCGCTGACCATCGCCCAGAAGATGGCGAAGACCAGGAACACCGCGGTGAGGGAGATGAAGCCGAAGATGAACAGCACCAGCGCGGTCTCCTTCCGCACCGCCTGCACCAGCGTCGCGACCGCGGGGCGCTCGTCCCAGGTCAGGATCAGGATGCGCGAGGGCGACGGCACCGCCGCCTCCCCCGGGTGGCGGCTCGCGAACGCGAGGTACGCGTTCTCGCACTCGCGCTTCAGGTCGGCGGCGCTCACGCCCCCGGCGGTGCGGACCAGCACGCTGGTCACGCGCGCCGGGTCGGAGGCGACTTCCTTCGGCATCGCGAAGGATTCCCTGCCATCGGGCCCGGTGACGACGCCGAACCCGGGCGCCGCCCCGGCGGTGGCCGGGTCGACCCGCGTCGCCCCCTGCATCCCGAGCATCTCCTGGAGCGACGAGAGGCGGACGAGCACGGTGCGGGCGTCGATGTCGTAGAGCCCGGTTTTGAAGTTGTTGACGACGGGGAAGCGCCGCGCCTGCACGTCGATGGCGACGCCCTTGGCGCTCACGGGGAGCACGCTGAGGGTCACGCTGTCCTTGCCGAACGTGACGTGGCGCGGCTCGTACCACCCGCCGAGGCGGCGCTGGTTGAGGCGCCCGAGTTCGATGCCGAGCACCGCGCCGGGCACGTCGTCGCCGGTGCGCGGGTCGACCGCGCCGAGGTCCATCGCGGCGCGCTGCAGCCGCTCGAGCCCACGCTTCATGGATTCGCGCTGGTCCGCGGTGGCCAGCGTGGTCTGCCCCCGATCGGTCGAGGGTGGGGGGTTCCACAGGCGGGGGTCGTCCCATCCCTTGTCCTTGGGCAGCGGCGTTTCCAGCGGCTTCCACCACACCGAATCGGCGTAGCCCGTGACCTTGTCGTAGGACGAGGGCTCGATCCCCACCGCGTTGATCAGCGCGGTGTCGCCGACCGGCGTGCCGAGCAGGGCCGGGCTCTCCACCACCGGCGTCGCCTCCGCGACCTTCGGGCTCTGCTTCAGCGTCTCGATGAGTTCGGCGTAGTGCCCGAAGCCCGCGACGGGCCAGGAGATGGTGACATCGCCCATGAGCGTGCGGCCCGAAGAGAGCAGCATCGCCAGGAACCCGCCCATCACCGACCACACCGTGAGCACCATCGCCGTGCACAGCGCCACGGCGAGGGCCGCGAGCAGGGGCATGATCTTGCTGGTCAGGTATCGGCGGGTGAGGAGGGCCTGGTACACGGGGGGGTGATCCTATCGCGGGGCCCGCCGCTCACTCGCCCGCGACTCCGAGCCGCACGTTCTGGATCCCCGCGCGGGCGCACGCGTCGTGAACGAGCACCACGTCCTGGTAGGGCACCTCCCCGGCCGGCGCCACGACCACGATGAGGCTGTCGCTCGCCCCGGCGGCCTTGAACTCCTGCAGCCTCCGCGAGATCTCGGGCAGGGGAGCGCGCTCCATGCCCAGCCCTGTGATCAGCGTGGCGCGGCCCTCGCGCGCGACGCGCAGGATCGCCCTGGAAGGCGGGAGCGCGGGCTGGGTCTTCGGCTCCGGCGCGGCCTGCGACGGGGCCCCTCCGCCCTCGGGCTTGGGCAGACCGGTGCGCAGGTACGTCTCTCGAGCCGCGAGCCCCATCGCGGCCATGAAGAAGATCAGGATCACCAGCACCACGTCAACCATGGGGGTCATGTTCGGCCCCCCGGCCAGCATCGACCTGCGCGATCGGAGGCGGCCGCGGCTCAACGAACCTGCTCCGTGATCAGGCGGAGGTTGGTCGCGCCGGCGCGGCTCGCCGCCTTCACCACCGGCTCGACGGCGCGGTAGGGCAGGTCGCGCCCCGCGCGGAGTTGCACGACGAGCGCGGGGTCGCGGGCGAGACGGGCCCTGAGGTCGCGGGCCAGGCCGGCGATGTCGGTCTCGGCGCCGCCGATCACCAGCCGCGTGCGCCGCGACGCGGGCGCCTCCATCCCGGGGGGCGTGGGAGGGCCGTCGGCCATCACGTTGATGGTGTACACGTCCGCCGCCGCGGCGGGTTTGCCCTGGGTCGACATGGGCAGGGCAACCTCGGCGTAGTCCGACGAGATCAGCGAGCCGACCATGAGGTAGAAGATGATGAGCACCATGACGATGTCGATGAGCGGGGTGACGTTGACGTGCCCCTGACCGTGGCCGCCGCCGCGCCGTGTCCGCCGCGCTCTGGTGGTGATCGGCATGGGCGCCTTACGCCGCCGGGACCGGCGCCGGCGCCGGCGCGGCCTGAGCCGGAGCCGCGGAGGCCGGGGCGGCGGAGGCGTGCCGTGCGTGCGCGTTCGGCGCCGCGGCGGGATGGTTCATCGCGGCGGCGACCGCATCGACGGCGTCGGTGGCGTGCATCGTGCCCTCCACGCACAGTCGGTCGAGCCTCTCGCGGAAGACGCCGAACGCGAGCAGGCTCGGGATGGCGAGGGTCAGGCCAAGGAACGTGTGGAAGAGGGCTTTCGCGATGCCGGTGGAGAGCTGCGCCGCGGCGGCCTGCCCCCCGGTCTCGCCGATCGCGGTGAACGCGATGATCATGCCCCACACCGTGCCCACCAGGCCGAGCAGGGGGCCGAGGTTGCCGAGGGTGCCGAGCAGCTCGATCTCCTTGAAGCGACGGGCGGCCTCGTTCTCCGCCGCGACCTCGGCGACCTGGCGCATCTCGCCCGGCGCGTTCTTGAGTTTGGGCAACGCCTCGCGGAGCACGCGCCCGACGAAGCCCTGATCCTCGACCACGAAGCGCTGCAGGTCGGGCCAGCGCCGCTCGGCGATGCACTGCCGGATCCCCGACAGCGATTCATCGGGGAGCACCACCGACCGCCTCACCGTGATGATGCTCCGCACGATGATGGCCAGCGACAGCACCGAGCCCAGGACGATGAGAACCGTGAACAGGTCGAAGGACTGCCGGAACAGCGCCCAGATGCTGATGCCCGGGGCGCCCTGAGCCGACGCGGACTGCGCCCACGCCGGCGCGCTGAGCGGCAGCGCCGCCGCGAGCAGCCACGCGGGCGATCGAGCGAAGGCGGGGGGGTTGTCGGCGTCCGGGGCGGAGTCGTGCGTCACAAGGCGATCCTATCGGGCGGGGAGTCGGGCCACCGTGCGGTACGGCGGATGCCGAGCGCGGTTGCGTCGGGGGCGTCGCCCGAGCCGGGAATCCGAGGGGCCGGGCTCCCGTTGGCCGGGCGTACCATCCATCGACGATGATCGGCGCGCCGCTCAAGATTGGAACCTCGGGCCGCCCGGTTTCTCTGGCGACCAACCTGCTGCTCGCGCCGGTGGCGGGCTATTGCGACCTCGCCTTCCGCGTCGTCGTGCGCGAAGTGAGCGCGGCGAGGGGCCCGGGCCTGGTCGGCGCCGGCGTCGGGCTCGCCTGCACCGACCTCCTCTCGCCCCAGGGCCTGCTCCGCGGCACGGCGACCAGCCTCGACCTGGCGCAGACCAACCATCTCGACAAGCCGGTGGGCATGCAACTGTACGGGGGCGACGGCGACATCCTCGCCGAGGGCGCTCGCTGGGCGGTCCGCCACGGCGCGACCGTCGTCGACATCAACATGGGTTGCCCGGTCGACAAGGTCACCAAGAAAGACGGCGGGTCCAAACTCCTGTGCCACCCCGAGAGCACGGTGCGCATGGCCGAGCGGGTTGTCCGCGCGGTCGAGCATGAGTCGGGCGGCGCTGTCCCGGTCACCGCGAAGATGCGCCTCGGCTGGGACTGGACGAAGACCGACGCGGAGCGCGCCGCGGCGCCCGACTCCGCGCCGGCTCTCGCCTCGGCGCTGGTCGGCGTGGGCATCGCGATGATCACCGTGCACGGGCGGTACGCGCAGCAGCGGTTCCTGGGCGCCGTCCGCCGCGACGGAATCCGGGACGTGGTCGAGGCGGTGCGCGCCGCCGACCGCGCCCGGCGCGTCCCGGTGATCGGGAACGGCGACGTGCAGACGGCCGGTGATGCGCTCTCGATGATGCGCGAGACCGGGTGCGACGGCGTCATGATCGGCCGGGCCGCCTTCTCCGCGCCGTGGATCTTCCGCGAGGCCTGGGCCCTGCAGACTCTCGGCGCCGACGCCGCCTTCACGTCGGAGCCGACGCTCGAAGAAAAGGTGGCCATCATCCGGCGCTATCTCGACCTGATGGTGGAGTACCGCGATGAGCGGTACGCGATGACCCACATCCGCCGGCGCATCACCTGGTTCGGCAAGAGGCTCGGCCCCTGCAAGCCGCTGAAGGAGGCGGTGCGCACCGCGGTCGCCCCGGCCGATGTGAGGGTTCTGCTGGACCGCTTCGCTGCAGGGGATCCTTCCCTGCGGAGATACTCCGCGGCCGACATCGGCGACGAGATCGACGCCGAACCCGCTGCCATGGCTTGAGTTGCGACATCGGACGCGCAGCGCGTGCCGACCACGGGGCGCCCCGGGTTCCGCAGGCTCGGTCGCCGATTCGGGAGATGTCCGGTTGTGCGCCCCGCCCCGCCCGCTAGCGTCCGCGTCCGGATGGCGGGGCTTCCCTACAGATCGGCGGCAGGGACACGGGCGTTCACCCTCGTCGAGGTGCTGGCTGTCATTGCCATCGTCGCCCTGCTCATGGGCGTCCTCATCCCCGGCATCGGGATGGTCAGGGCGGCGTCGCGCGAGGCGGTGTGCGCGGCGCAGCAGCGGCGGCTGATGCTCGCCACGCTCTCCTTCGCACAGCGCAACCGCGAGAACCTGCCCGGGATCAACACCACCGGGCTGCAATACATGGAGACGCTCACCTCGCAGGCGGCGTTGCTCGGCAACACCTCGCCCTCGACTCCGGCGAGCGTCTTCGACTGGATCAGCCCGATCCTCGGCGAGGAGGAGGGCCTTTCGGTCAACCGCGCCGAGCGGACCCGCGACATCTTCAACCGGCTCGGGTGCCCCTCGACCCAGGGCGCCGCCGCCGCGCTCTGGGGCGAGACCGGCATCCCCGACGCCGAGGACTTCCGCAAGGTGCGCGACGCCGACACGTTCCGGCAGATCTCGTATCTCTCTCCGGGGCCGTTCCACCTTGCCGGGCACGCCTACCTCTCGCAGTCCAAGTACCGCGTCTATTCCTGGAGGGGGCCCGCGGTCCCCCCGGAGCGCTACCTGCCGCGGCTCGACCGCGTCGGCGCCCAGCACTCGGACAAGGTGTTCATCTCCGATGCGACCCGCTACGTCGTCTCCGCGGCCCTGCTCGATTTCTACGTGAACCCGAGGCCCCGATACTACGGCTCGTTCACCTCGTCGACCCCCGTCTACATCGCCTCGCGCGAGTTCGGCAGGGCGACGCAGAACCCCGAGTTCGCCGCCGAGAACCACGGCACGAACGAGCGGACGGTTTACCCCGCCAACGCCCGCCTCTCCTACCGACACCGCGGCGGCATGATGACCGCGCGGTTCGACGGCAGCGCCGCCTACATGACCGAGGCCGAGACCAAGCGCGACGCCACGCCCTGGTTCCCCGGCGGCAGCGTCTTCACCGGCGTCAACGCCACCCCGGAATCGCTCGCGACCCACCGCGAGAACGAGGTCCTCCGCTAGGTCGTCACGAGCGGCCGTCGCCCGGGTTCGCCCCGCCCTCGGAAGGGGGACCCGGGGGGCCCATGGCGTCCGCCGCGCCGTCGATCAGGTCCAGGATCTGCCGCAGGCGCGAGCGCATGGCGGGCTCGCCCCACAGCAGGTCGCACTCGAGCCGCCAGTTGCACTGGTCGAACCGGCAGGATTCGAGCATGAACGGCAGGTCGCGCACCAGCAGCGTGCACCGGGTGAACGAGCACCCGCGGAAGATGTACCCGCTCATCGTCACCGTCGCGTTCTCAAACGCGGCGTTCTCCATGTGCGTCAGCGTCATGCGGGGCGTCCTCTCTGCTCTTGTGCTCCGACGCCGGTTGTATCAGACGTAGGGCAGATCGGTGCTGTCGAACGGCGCTTCGGCGTCGGGCCCCCCGCCGTCGCGGTGCCCCGCCACCGGCCCGGTCTTCGGCCGGTTGCTCGTCGCGAACGAGCCTCCCGCCGCCGGCCTCGTCTGCACCGTCGGAGGCGCCTGCGTCGCCCATGCGCTGTCGGCGTGGTTCTGGAAGCGCGTGATCGCGGCGTTCCAGGTGAGCGGGACCGACCCGGTCGGCCCGTTGCGCTGCTTCGCGATGATCAATTCCGAAAGGCCCACCTTGTCCGGATTCTGGTCGAGCCACTCCGGATCGGCCTGGTGGTAGTACTCCTCGCGGTGGAGCAGCATCACCACGTCGGCGTCCTGCTCGATCGAACCCGATTCGCGAAGGTCCGACATGCGAGGCCGGTTCCCCTCGCGCTGCTCCGCGCCGCGGTTCAACTGCGAGAGGCACACCACCGGCACCTTCAGTTCGCGGGCCAGGGCCTTGACCCCCCGCGAGATCGCCGACACCTCGACCTGACGCGACTCCCGCGCCGATCCCGGCGCCGACATCAGCTGCAGGTAGTCGATGAAGATGCATTCGACGTGCCGCTGCGCCACCAGGCGCCGCGCCCGGGCCCGCAGGCCCAGCACCGTCAGCCCCGGGGTGTCGTCGATGAAGATGGGCAGCTCGGCGAGTTCGCCGCAGGCGTCCATCAGGCGGCGGAAGTGCTGCTCGCCCAGGCGGTTGGTGCGCACGAGGTGGCTGTCGACTCCCGAGTGCGCACAGAGGAGGCGCTGGGCCACCGATTGCCGCGACATCTCCATCGAGAACACCGCCACAGGGCGCTTGCCCGCGCCGTGCGCCCCGCCCCCGGCCGCGATCTGCTCCGCCAGGTTCAGCGCCAGCGCCGTCTTCCCCATCGATGGCCGCGCCGCGATGATGATCAGTTCGCCCTGCTGGAACCCGCTGGTCAGGTGGTCGAGGTCGTAGAACCCGGTGGGCAGGCCCGTGACGGCGCGGCCCTCGTTCTTCTCCAGCGCGTCCATCGCCTGGTGGAGCAGTTCCGCGAGTTTTTCGACGTCCTTCTGCTCCGCTTCGTCGGCGATCTCGAAGATGCGCTGCTCCGCCTTGTCGAGCACGCCCTGCCCGCCGTCGGGGTCGGCCTCCTGGGCATGGAACGCGTCGAACAGGATCTCTCCCGCCGCTTCGATCAGGCGACGCAGGCGGTGCTTCTCGGCGACGACCCGGGCGTAGTGGGGGGCGTGCGCCGAGGACGGCACGTCCTGCGCGAGCCGCAGAAGGAACTCCGGCCCCCCGACCGCCTCGAGCACGCCGCGGTCGCGCAGCGCCTGGGCGAGTTGCACAAGGTCGCCCGACTGGTGCTTGTCGTAGAGATGCACCAGGGCGTCGAAGATCGCCGCGTGGGCCTCGGAGTAGAACGCATCGCCGCTCGGGATGGCCTGCACCACGTCGCCGATGACCCGGTGGTCGAAGATCATCGAGCCCAGGAGGCTCATCTCCGCCTCGGGGGCGTGCGGCATCGGACGGTCGAACAGCTTGTCGACCGCGACGCGGCGGCCAGCGCCGCGGCCCTTGAGCGGGCCGCCCTGCCCGCTCCCGCGGGGCCCGACGCCGAATCCGTTGGTGTCCAGTTGCGCCATGTCTTGCGGCGGCAACGGTACGCTTTCCGCCCGCCGCCGGAGCGCCGCCGACAGCCGCGCTCCCCGCTGTGGACACGCGGTGCGGGGCGCAGCCCCCGGCTTGACTTCCGGCGCGACTATCCTCCACCGAGATGGCACAGGCCCGCCAGTACGTCTCCAACCGGCTCCTCCCCGAACCCTTGCCCGAGGAGCCCATCGCGATCCTCCGCTCGTGGATGCTCGAGGCCGCCGAGAAAGACGCGATGGTCAATCCCGACGCGATGACGCTCGCGACCGCCGACGAGAGCGGCAGGCCCTCGGCGCGGATCGTGCTCGCGAAGGAGATCGACCCCGGCCGGGGCGCGGTGGTGTTTTTCACGAACCGCGAGAGCCACAAGGGCCGCGAACTCCGCGTCAACCCCCGCGCCGCGCTGGTGTTCTTCTGGGATGCGCTCCACCTCCAGGGCCGGGTCGAGGGCCCGGTGGAGCCGGTGACCGATGCGGAATCCGACGAATACTGGAAGAGCCGGTGGGTGATCAGCCGGGTGAGCGCGTGGGTGAGCCAGCAGAGCCGCCCCCTCGGCTCACGCGAAGAGATCCTCCGGAAGGTCGAGGAGGCGTCGGTCCGCTTCGGCGTCCCCGCGGACGGCTCGCGCGACGCGGACATCCCCCGGCCTCACAACTGGGGCGGCTACCGCGTCTGGGCCGAGCGCGTCGAACTCTGGATCGGCCAGCCCGGCCGCGTGCACGACCGGGGGCTCTGGGCCCGCACCCTCCACCGCGCGGGCAGCGGCTACCGCGGCGGGCCGTGGACCTCGACCCGGCTCCAGCCCTGAGTGAGGGGGTCACGCGGGCATCGGCACGCCCAGGCGCTCCAGCAACTCGCGCGGCGCTCCGATGTCGCCCACCGTCACCTCGCCCAGGTACGCCGATGCCGATGGGGCGAGGAAGCCGGACTTCATGCCGACGAACGTCACCGTCGCGTCGGCGCGCACCACGCAGGCCTCCTCTCCCACCGCCGGGTCGATCATCGGCAGCCCGGTGTCGCAATCGAGCCCGGTAGGCACATCCACCGCGAGCACCAGAGCCCCGGCGGCGCGGCGTCGGTTGATCCATCGGATCATGCCGGTCATCGGCGCTTGCGCCGGCGTGCGCATCCCGGTGCCGAGCAGCGCGTCGACCACCAGACGCGGTTCGCTCGAAGCGCAGAGCCCATCCAGCGTCGACTCGGGGCTGGCGGCGTCCACGACCCGGGCCGTCAGGCGCATGCACTGGATGATGCGCAGGTTGATGGCTGCGTCGGACATGACCTCGGACGCCGGCGCAGGGCCCGACATGGCCACGCAGACCTCGACACCGCGGTTATGCAGGCGCCGGGCCAGGGCGTAGCCGTCGCCCCCGTTGTTCCCGGGCCCGCACAAGATGACGGCCGGGCCGGCCCCGCCCCGGAGCATGCGCTCCGCCGCCGCCTCCAGCGCCGCCGCGGCGTTCTCCATCAGCACGACGCCGGGCACGCCGTAATCGAGCAGAGCCGCCCGATCGACCCGGCGCGCCGCCTCTCGCGAGAAGAGGAGCATCCTTGACGTCGGCATGCGCGGAGTCTACCAGGGCCGGGCCGCTTACGATTCCCCGCCCGTGCCCAACGCCGCCGACATCGCGCTGCTCGCGCTGCTCGTTCCCGCCGTCGCGTGCACGGCATACTGGGCCGCAGCGACGCTGCGCATCGCCGATTCGCTCCGGCGCCTGCCCACCTGCCGCGCCGGGGCCGCGCTCCCCGAGCCCTCGGGGGGCTGGCCCGCGGTGTGCGTCATCGTTCCGGCGCACAACGAGGGTGCCCAGATCGCCGGGCTGGTTGCATCGCTCCGCGCCCAGCGTTACCCGCGCCTGAGCATTGTCCTCGCGCTGGATCGGTGCACCGACGATACCGAGGCCAGGGCCCGCGCCGCCGCCGAGGGCGACGACCGCATCGAGATCATCGGAATCGATCGATGTCCGCCGGAGTGGGCGGGCAAGGTGCACGCGGTGTGGTCGGCGGTGTCGCGCTCGCCGCGGGCCCGCGAGGCGGAACTGCTGCTCTTCGCCGACGCGGATACGGAGTTCGATCCCGACTGCGTCCGCGCCGCCGTCGCCCTGCTCGGCGCCCGGGGGCTGGACATGCTCAGCCTGCTCAGCACGCTGACCAGCGACCGGTGGTTCGAGCGCGCCGCGCAGACCGCCTTCTCGCTCGAACTGCTGCGCCAATACCCGCTGCTCAGCGCCAACCGTTGGCCCGAGCCGCGGCCGTTCGCCAACGGGCAGTTCATGCTCTTCCGCCGCGCCGCGTACGAGCGCATCGGGGGGCACGAGGCGGTGCGCACGGCGCTGCTCGAGGACATCGCCTTGGCCCGCGCGGTGGCGCTGGCCGGGCTCAGGCCCGGCGTGCTGCTGGCCGGCGGGATGCTCCGATGCCGCATGTACGACGACTGGACCGGCTTCCGCCGCGGCTGGAAGCGCATCTTCATCGAATCGACCGGGCGGCGTTCGTCGCGGCTGCTGTCGCTGGCCCGCCGGCAGGCGGTGTCGAACTTCGCCCTGCCGCTCGCCTCGCTGGCGTGCTTCGGCGTGTCGGCGTGGACATCGCTCCACCCCGATCCCCCCTTCCGCCTGCTCGACGCCGCCGGGCTGCTGATCAGCGGCTGGGCCCTCAAGTCGTACCTCGGCGCCATGCTCCTGGCCCTGCGCGCCGGGCGCCAGCCGCTGTGGACCGCGGCGCTGCAGCCCATCGGGGGGCTGCTGTGCGCCGTCGTGCTGCGCGAGTCGGCGCTGGACCTCCGCCGCGGCAAGGCGACCGCGTGGGGCGGCAGGGCCTACGTGCTGGAGGACCGCGACATCACGCAGACGTCGATGTGGGCGCCGGCCCCGTCGATCGCCGAGGTTCCCTCGCCCGACGCCGCGCCGTTGCCCAAGCCCTGACGGGGGGCTACCGTCGCCGCCGGCGCGGAACCCGGGGCGCCCGCCGCCGAAACAGGAGCACCCAGCCCGTGCCGACGCTCGCGACCCACGCCCATCCCTCCGACGCGCCGACCCGCGGCGCGACGCTCGCGAACGCCGAGCGGGCGCTCGCTTCCGCCGTCGATGCGCTGTTCGCGAAGCAGCACGCCGACGGGCACTGGTGCGCCGAACTCGAGGGCGACTCGATCCTCAACAGCGAATACCTGCTGATGAAGGCGATCCTGGGGCACGACCGCGCCCCCGGGGCCTCCGCCGACGACCTCCGCCGCTTCCCCAAGATGGCCGCGTACCTCCGCATGCTCCAGCGCGAGGACGGCGCCTGGGGCCAATACCCCGGCGCGCCCGCCGATATCTCCGCCTGCGTCAAGGCGTACTTCGCGCTCAAGCTCTGGGGGGATGCACCCGACGCGCCGCACATGGCCCGGGCCCGCCGGGCGATCCACGGTCTCGGAGGCGCGGAGCGCATCAACACCTTCTCGATGTTCTACCTCGCGTGCCTCGGGCAGGTGTCGTGGGACGCGTGCCCCGTGATCCCCCCCGAGGTCGTCATGCTCCCGCGATGGTTCCCCTTCCACCTCGACAAGGTGGCGGCGTGGACGCGCACCATGATCCTGCCGTTGGCCCTGTGCACCGCGCACCGCCCGGTGCGCCCTGTGCCGGCGCACCTGGGCATCGACGAACTGTTCCTCGATCCCCGGCGCAAGACGCGGCTGTGCAAGGACTGGGATGCCGCAAACGGCCCGGCGAACTGGACCAACGTCTTCATCGCGCTGGACAAGGCCGTCAAGATCGCCCAGAAGGCCGGCCTGTTCTTCACCCGCAAGGCAGCGGTGAAGCGCGCCGAACAGTGGCTGCTCGAGCGCATGACCCCGGAGACCACCGACGGGCTGGGCGCCATCTTCCCGCCCATGGTCTACATCCAGGTGGCGTTCCAGGCCATGGGCTACCCGCGCAGCCACCCGGTGATCGCCAACGCCGAGCGAGAACTGGACCGCTTCATCGTGGAGGAGAGCGATCACGTCCGCATCCAGCCCTGCTTCTCGCCGGTGTGGGACACCGGGATCGCGCTCTACGCCCTCACCGAGGCCGGGCGAACCGCCTCCAACGACCCTCGTGTCGCGCGGTGCTGCGACTGGCTCCGCGCCCGCGAGGTCAGGCTCACCGGCGATTGGGCCCGGAACCTGCGCCCGTCCGACCGCGCCCTGCGGCTGGGCGTCGACGCCGCCGCCTGGGCCTTCGAATACCGCAACGACTGGTACCCAGACGTCGACGACACCGCGATGGTCGCCAAGGCCCTTCGCCGCGCCGGCGACGGCGTCGCCGCCGACGCCCTCTCCGCCGCGACTCCCGGCGCCATCCGCGCCGGCGCCACCATCGACAAACGCTCCGCCTCGGCCCGCGCCACCCGCTGGATCATCGCGATGCAGAACGACGACGGCGGCTGGGCCGCCTTCGACCGAACCAGGGACCGCCCCTGGATGGAGAAGGTCCCCTTCGCCGACCACAACGCGATGCAGGACCCTTCCTGCGCCGACATCACCGGGCGCACGCTCGAATCCCTGATCACCTGCGGCATCCCCGCGGGCCACGCCGCCGTGCGCGCCGCCGTGGCCTATCTCAAACGCGAGCAGAAGGCCCCCGGCTGCTGGTGGGGACGCTGGGGGTGCAACTACCTCTACGGCACGTGGCAGGCTGTCGGCGGCCTCACCGCCGCGAGCGAGAACCCCAGGCAGCCCTACCTCCAGCGCGCCCTCGAATGGCTCCGCTCGGTGCAGAACGAGGACGGCGGCTTCGGGGAATCCCCCGATTCGTATCTCGACGACAGGTTCATGGCGATCGGCCCGAGCACCGCATCGCAGACCGCCTGGGGGCTGATGACGCTGCTCTTCCTGACCGATCCCCACGACCCCGCCGTCGACCGCGCCGCGGAGTACCTCTGCCGAACACAACTGACGGCCCCTTCGCCGGCCCAGACGCCAGAGCCGCTGCGCCGGCCGGATGCCGCC
>CANJRL010000011.1 GCA_947476675.1 Phycisphaerales bacterium | reverse complement strand
TCGCCCCACTTCATGAAGGTGCGGATGGCGGTGGGGGCGGTGTAGAACTGCGTGACCTTGCGGCGGGCGATGATGTCCCAGAAGCGGTCGTTGCCCGGGAAGTTCGGCGCGCCCTCGTACATGAGCGAGGGCACGCGGTTCATCAGCAGGCCGTAGAGCACGTAGGAGTGCCCGGTGATCCAGCCGATGTCGGCGGTGCACCAGAAGAGTTGGGAGGCGTCGGGCTGGAGGTTGAACGTGAGCCGCGCGGTCATCTGCACGAAGGCGAGGTAGCCGGCGGTGGTGTGCACGATGCCCTTGGGCTTGCCCGTCGAGCCGCTCGTATAGAGGAGGAAGAGCATGTCCTCGCTCTCCATCTCGGCGCAGGGCCGGGCGTCGGAGGCGTTGGCGACGGCGTCGTGCCACCAGTGGAAGCGCGTCGGTTCGACGCGGGCCTCGCCCGAGGCGAAGCGGCACTCGTCGCCCCCCTGCCCGGTGCGCCGCACGGCCAGCACGTGGTTCACGATGTGCCCGTGGTTGGCCAAGGCCACAACGGCGTCGCTGACGTTCCGGAGCAGCGGGACAGCTTCGCCGCGGCGCCAGCCGCCGTCGGCGGTGATGATCACCCGCGAGTGCGCGTCCAAGACCCGCTCGGTGATGGCCTGCGGCGCGAAGCCCCCGAAGATGACCGAGTGCGCTGCGCCGATCCGCGCGCAGGCCAGCATGGCGATCGCCAGTTCCGGGATCATCGGCATGTAGATGGTGACGACGTCGCCGCGCTTCACGCCCAGCGCCAGCAGGGCGTTGGCGCAGCGGCTGGTCTCGGCGAGCAGGTCGCGGTAGGTGAGGCGCCTGGTCTCCGGGGCGCCGCCGTGGACCGGCTCGCCCTCCCAGAGGATGGCCAGGGCGTCGCCGTGGCCGGCCTGGACGTGGCGGTCGACGCAGTTGAAGCAGGCGTTGAGGGCGCCGCCGACGAACCACTTCGCGTCCGGGGCGCGCCACTCGAGCACGCGGTCGAAGGGCCGGAACCAGGCGAGGCGCGAGGCCTCCTCGGCCCAGAAGGCCTCGGGCTCGCGGATGCTGCGCTCGTGCATCGCGCGATACTCGGCGATGGAGCCGACGTGCCACCGGTCGAAGCCGAGGCTGTGTGGAGAAGGCGGCTGGAAGACGCGGCTCTCGCGCAGAAGGGTGTCGACGGAGTGTTCGCCGTGTCCGCCGTGCGCCGGGTTCGTCGCCATGCCGTCCTCCTCGCCGGCCCGACGAGAGATGGCGTGGATCGCGACCATGCCTCTGCCGGCGGCACAGGCAGGATATCGACGGGCGCCGAGGCGCCGGACGATGGCGGCGCGGACGCTAGCATCCGAGCCCGTGCCGCCGGGTCTGTCCGGGCGGCGAGCGTGCGAATGAGAGAGGATGGGCATGAAACAGGTGGTTGTTCTCGGCGGGGGCAAGGTCGGGAAGACGGTGGCCGAGTTGCTGCTCGCCGGCGGCAAGGGCGAGTATCGCGTCGTGCTCGCCGACCGGAACCCGGCGAACCTGGCCGAGGCGGCGGCGAACCTCGAGCGGCTGCGCGGGCGCGTGCCGTTCAAGGTCGAGTTCGAGACCATGGAGGTCGACGCGTCGAACCAGGCCCGGGTCCGCGCGGCGCTGAGCGGGCGCGACTCCGTGGTCTGCATGCTGCCCTTCAACCTGGTCGCCGGCGTCGCGGAGATCGCCAACGACCTGGGGGTGCACTACTTCGACGTGACCGAGGACGTCGAGACCACCGACCGGGTGCGTCAGATCGCCGACCAGGGCCGGGCGCGGGTCGCCCTGGCGCCGCAGTGCGGCCTCGCGCCGGGGTACGTCGGGATCGCGGCGTACGACGTGGCCCGGGGGTTCAGCGAGATCCACGACCTGACGCTCCGCGTGGGCGCCCTGCCGCAGTTCCCGACCAACGCGCTCAAGTACAACGTGACGTGGTCGACCGAGGGCGTGGTGAACGAGTATTGCGAGCCCTGCAACGTGATGCTGGACGGGAAGTTCGTGAAGGTCCCGGCGCTGGAGGGGCTGGAGCGGTTCGCGTTCGAGGGGGTCGACTACGAGGCGTTCTACACCTCGGGGGGGGTGGGCACGCTGGTCGACAGCCTCATCGCCGAGGGCCGCACGTGCGAGGAATCGAAGATCGCGTACAAGACCATTCGCTACCCGGGGCACCGCGACCTGATGAAGTTCCTGCTCCAGGACCTGCGGCTCGGGGTCGAGCACGCCGCGCCGTTCCGCCGCGACATCTGCTTCGACCGTCGCCTGGCGGTGGACCTGCTGGACTACGCCGTGGCGCGGACGCTGCAGGACGTGGTGGTGGTGTTCGTGAACTGCGTCGGGCTGAAGGACGGCCGGCGCGAGCAGGTGAACTTCCGCCGCGCGGTGCGGGCGACCGAGATGTTCGGGCGGGTGTGGCCGGCGATCGAACTGACCACGGCGG
The DNA here is from genome assembly GCA_947476675.1 of Phycisphaerales bacterium. Classification (GTDB taxonomy): domain Bacteria; phylum Planctomycetota; class Phycisphaerae; order Phycisphaerales; family UBA1924; genus CANJRL01. The sequence goes on along the minus strand of CANJRL010000011.1, from coordinate 36,685 downwards.
CCGGGGTGTGCGCCATGGTCGACCTCCACCGCCTGGGGTACCTGCCCGAGACCGGGTTCATCAAGCAGGAGCAGTGCTCGCTGGAGATGTTCAACCGGACGATCTTCGGGCTTGCGTATGAGAACCCCGAAGAACTGGAGTCGGCGGTGACGGCGCGGGGCTGAGGCTCACGGCGCCCGGCCCCGCTCGGCGACGACCCAGGACCTGCTGCCGCCCGAGGGCAAGGGTCCGGACCACCCGCCGATGCTCTGTGCGCCCAGGTCGCGGGCCTCCCCGGGCGTGCAGATGATCAGTCCTCCGGGGTGATCGCGCAGCCAGGCGTCGAGGTCCGGCGGCGCGGCGCGACGTGCCCGGGCGCGCGTCGCGAAGATCGCGCTGTCCTCGTGAAGGGCTGTCGCGATCGGCCGCGTTCCGGAGGGGTCGTGGGAGGCGATGATGGCCCCCAGACGTGCCGCGGCCGCGCCCGGCGCGAGGGCTGGCATCCACCACTGCAGCGCCGGGGCGAGCAGGCCCGCGCCGGCAAGCATCGCCCAGGCCTGCGCCGCGATCGGCCCCCCCCGGGAGACCGAGCGCAGACCGGCGATCAGCGCGCCGAGCGCGGCGATCCCCGCGAGAAGCGTCGCGGCGGACCGCCATCCGCCGGGCGCCAGCCTCGCCGCGGCGCTCTCGATTCCGAGCATCGACGCCGCGGCAGCGATGGCGACGGCAACGATCGGCGCGGCGCCGACCAGGAACCAGATGAGTCGCCCCGCGGTCGGCATCACCGGGGCGCCGCGCCGGGATGCTGCGGCTGCGGCGAAGACCATCCGGGCGCTGAGCAGCGCGATCGGCGGGAGCAGCGGCACGGTGTAGTGGGGGAGTTTGGCGGGCGAGAGTTCGAAGACGACCCACGCCGGCACAATCCACGCGAGCAGGAACACCTCTATGCGCCGCCCCCGCCATGGCGCGCGGAGCGGCGCAATGCCTCTCGCGTTGGCCGAGGGGCCGCGGGCTCGTCGCCAGGCCCGCGCGATGCCCGCGAGCGTGAGCATCGAGCCCGGCCAGAAGAGCGCCGTGAGCATGACGAGGTGCGCGCCGGGCGGGGCCCAGTGGCCCTCTCTGCTGCCGGCGGCGCCGCGGACAAAGAACTCGCGCCACACCTCGTCGGCGTACGCCCCGAGCCCTCCCTGCCGATCCGCGATGGCGAGGAGCCACGGGGCGACGCAGGCGGCAACGATCCCCGCGCCGATGGCGGGGCGGAGTCCCAGCGCCCACCGCCATCGCCTCGTCGCGGCGCACATCGCAAGCAACGCAAACCCCGCGACCATCGGCGTGATGAACCCCTTGGTCATCACCCCGGCGGCCATCGCGAGCCAGAAGACCAGCGCCCACGCGAGCGTCGATCGCCTCGGCCTTCGTGCTTGTCGCCAGACTTCCCCGAGCGCCCCCATGCACACCGTCGTGCACGCGAGCAGCAACTGGTCGGAGCGGGCCTGGTGCGCGTCCCACACGACCATCGGCGCTACGGCCAGCGTCGCGGCGGCGAGCCACGCGGCGCGCGGGTCGAACCAGCGGGCGCCGAAGCGCCACGTGGCAAGCATCGCAACCAGGGCGCTGAGCACGCTGGGCAGGCGGTACATCCAGACCGCGTCGCGCGCCGGGTCGCCACCCGTGAACCCCCACGCCGCGCCGACCTGGAGCCAGTACACCAGCGGCGGCTTGTTGAGCCGGGGCTTGTCGCCGAGCATCGGCAACGCCCAGCCCCCGGAGTGCAGCCGGGGGTCGAGCCGATCCTCGGGCAGGGCCGCGGCCTCGAACATCTGCCGACTGGCCTGGGCGAAGCGGGCCTCGTCGCGGTCCACCGCTGGGATCGAGAACAGCCCGGGCAGATAGACTGCGGCGCACAGCGCGAGCAGCGCCAAGGCCCCCGGCCCGCCCCCCGCTCGGCGCTTCCATTGCCGCCCGTCGGTCCGTTCCATGGTTCCCACAGCCTCAGCGATGCGCCAGCCCGACGCAAGCGCTCCGCACTCCCGGCGGCCGCGGCGCCGGGCGTGGCTCTGGGTCGTGGCGTCGGGCGCCGCGGCCGCCGCCGCGCTGATGCCCCTCGACGCGACCATCGACGCCGCCGCTCGCGCGCTCCGCCCCGGCGGCGATGTGCTCCGCGAGATCACCGCGATGCAGCAGTACGGGCAGTTCGCGGTCTCGGTCGCGATGGGCGCGGCCGTGTTCCTGCTCGATCGCGTCCGGCGCCGCCGGCTGCTCGATTGGCTTGCCGCCGCGATCATCACCGTCGCCGTGACCAACCTTGCCTCGGGGCTGACCGGCAGGTCCCGGCCCCACCTTGCCGACCCCTTCGGCTTCACCGGGCCGTTCGGAGTGCGCGTGGTTGAGACCGGCGCAGGCCAGCGCACCGTGTCGCCCTGGCAGGGCGGGTACGACCTCGCGTCGTTCCCCTCGCGGCACGCGGCGATGGCCGCGGTCGCCTCCTGCTTCCTCATCGCCCTCTACCCCCGCGTGCGCCCGCTCGCGATCGCCCTGGCCGCGGTGGTCGGGGTTGGACGCGTCCTCACCGGCGCGCACTGGGCGAGCGATGTCGCCGCGGGCTTCACGCTCGGCGTGGCGTGCGCTGTGCCCGCGCTCAACGGGTACTGGGGGACGCGGGCCCTCGACTGGTTCTGGCTGCGATGCATCGAAAGGAACGCGTCGCCCGCATGCCCCGCGCTCCGCGCCGCGTGCGGCGATTGACAACGCTCACCGGGGCTCGAGCCGCAACAGCTTCCCGTCGTCCTCGTCGGTCAGGACATACAGGAAGCCGTCCGGCCCCTGGCGCACGTCGCGGATGCGCTCGTCGAACTGCAGCGTTTCCTCGCCGACCACGCGGTCGCCGTCCAGCCGCACGCGGCGGATCTGCTTGAGCACCAGCCCCCCGGCAAAGAGATCTCCCTTCCAGCCCGGCATCGCGTCGCCGGTGTAGAGCACCAGCCCGCTCGGCGCGATGCAGGGCGTCCACACCGCCTTGGGGTCTTCCATGCCGGGCAGGGAGCGGTGCTCGCTGATCGCCGGGCCGGTGTACTCGCGGCTGTACGTCGCGCGGGGCCAGCCGTAATTCTTCCCGCGCTGGATCACGTTGAGTTCGTCGCCCCCCTGGGCGCCGTGCTCGGTGGACCAGACGCGGCCCGTCGCAGAGTCGAGGGCGAGGCCCTGGATGTTGCGGTGCCCGTATGTCCAGACCGTGGGGGCGGCGCCGCTCTGCCCGAGGAACGGGTTGTCGCGCGGCGGCTTGCCGTCCTCGTCGAGCCGGTGCACCTTGCCCAGGGCGCTCGAGATCATCTGCGCCTGCTCGCGGCTCGGCTTGCCGTCGATCGTGAGCGGCGGGTTGCCCCCGTCGCCGATCGAGAGCAGCAGCGTCGCGTCGGGCAGCCACAGGATGCGCGAACCGAAATGCTGCCCCCCGGTTTTCGTCGGCGAGGCCTCGAAGATCGTCCCCACGTCGACGATGGCCTGGCCTTCGAGACGACCGCGGGCCAGGCGCGTGCGGTTGGCGGAGCGGTCGCCCGTGGCATAGGTGAAGTACACGAGCCGGTTCTCCCCGAACCGGGGGTGAAGCGCAAGGTCCATCAGGCCCCCCTGGCCGAGCGCGAGCACCGGGGGGACACCGACGATGGGCTTGGGGTCGAGTTGGCCATCGCGGACCACCCGCAGCCGCCCGGGGCGTTCGCTGATGAGCAAGGCCCCATCGGGCAGCCATTGCATCGCCCACGGGTGCTCCAGCCCCGAGACGATCGTGACGGCCTTCCAGCCCGTCGCCCTCGGCGATTCGGCGGTCGGCTGGATCTCCGGCCTTGCCGGCAGGGCGGCGCTGACGCCGAGACCCCCGATCGCCACCGCCGCCGCCCGCATCAAGTTCCGCATGCTCGCTCCTTCGATGGCGATGCTATTCGATCCCCGGCGCGGGGGGATCAGGCCCACGCCCCAGGAGAGAAGCGATCGCCGGCGAACGCGAGGGATTCCCTGCTCGTGAACTCCCTCTTTTTCGGCGCCGGCCCCCGGAACCCGCCCGAAAACACGCACGGGAGGGTGGGCTGCGTCGATGTCTTCTCCATCGCCGCGCGCCATCCGGGCGCATCGCCCCGCGACGCGGCCGCGCAGGAGTCTTCCCGTGTCATCCATCCAATCGTCGGGTTCTTCGCTCGCCCAGGTGCTCGCGTCGTCGCAGCGGGGCCGCGTCGATGCCGACGGCGACCATGACGGCGACCGTTCCGCCCGCCTGCAGAAGCACATCAACGCCGCGCTGACTTCGATCGGCGTCGACTCGTCGAAGATCGGGGACATCGACTCCCAGATCCAGACCGCGCTGCAGGCCCTCCCCGCGCCGACCGCCGGCGGCAAGCCCGGCGACCAGCGCGACTCGGTCCGCGCCGCCATCGACGGCGTTCTGCAGAAGAACGGCGTCGATGTCCAGCAGTTCCGCAAGGCCCTGCAGGCCCAGCACAACGGCGGCCACCACCGCCACGCCAGGCAGGAATCCAGCGACCAGCAGCCCGCGCAGGCCGGTCAGAGCCTCCTCCAGCCCGCCAGCGGCGTCGACGTCAGCGCGTGACGCGCACGCCGGCCCGGCGTGGGGACGAAAAACCCCCCGCGCACCGGAGGTGCGCCGGGGGGATGCGGGTAGAACACGCGGAAGACCGCGATCAGCGGCGGCGGCGCAGGCCGGCGACAGCGGCGACGCCGAACACGGCGGCGGCGCCCGGGGTCGGGGCCAGGGTGTAGTTGAGGGTCAGGGCCGGGGCGTTGATGCCGTTGAAGGGGCCGCTCTGGCCCTCGAAGGTGGCGGCGGTGGTCAGCGAGTTGGTGTCGATCACCAGGGTCAGGGCGTTGTCGACGCCGTTGAGCTCGCCAAGGCCGAGCACGCCCGAGATGTCGGTCCCGAACGCCACGTTGTTGTTGCCCGAGCCGCTCTGGGTGAAGTTGATCGTGCCGAGCAGGGACGAGGCGGCGCCGAGCGCGCCGTTGTACATGCGGTTGCCGCCCAGGGTCGTGCCGATGCCGAACCCCGCGCCGGGGGCGTTGGGGTCGATGCTCAGGGTGTCGTTGGCGACCCGGTAGACCTCGAGCAGGCCGGGGCGGGTGAACGCGGCGTTCGAGGAGGAGAAGGTGACGGTGGCGCCGGTGATGGTGAACGTGCCGCTCGCCCCGAACTGGGCCTGGGCCAGCGAGTTCAGCTGCGCATACGCATCGGTGAGGTCGAAGCGGACCGCGCCCCACGACGCGAAGTTGCCGTTGTTGCGGCCTTCGATGTTGAAGAAGTTCGCGCCGCCCGGAACGGCGCGGATGCCGCCGGGCTGCACGGTGGCGGTGAAGCCCGAGCCGAGCGTGGCGGCGCTGCCATCGGCGTACGTGGTGAGCGACTGCGCGTTGACAGACGCGGCGGCGCCGAGCAGCGCCACGAGAGTGATAGCCTTGACCATGTGTGTTTCGCCTCCTGAACCGTAAGGACATCTCGACCGATGTCGCCGGGCGCGCGCCCGGGACGTGTTTCCGCATCGATCCTGCCACAGAGTCGAGATTCCGCGCGTTCAGGTTGCGCTAAGTGGCGTCGAATCTCCGAGCGAAGAAGGCGATTCCCCCGAGGCCTCCCACCACAGCCCGAACGCGGCGCAAGCAATGTGTGGGAGGTTCGCACGACGCCAGCGCGGCGTCAGCAACGGGCTTGATGCCGGACGAGCCTCAGCGCACCGTCGCCGCCCGGATGCTGTCCCGTATCTCGCGCAGGGCAGCCACATGCGCCGGTGACCACGACGGCCCGCCCCATGAGGGCGCCGGCGCGAAGCCCGCCCGCTCGTCGCCCAGGCCGGCGCTGCGCGACGCCCGCACGCGATGCATGATCACGTCCCTCACCCGCCCGGCGTCCGCAACCCCCCCGATCACGCCCTGGTTCATGGATCTGCCGCGCTCGCCGTGCGGCCCGATGCGCGGGGCGGCCCCGGCGGTCCTCACCACCACGTCCGCGATCCCGAACCAGCGCTGCACCGGCCCCTGCCGCACCGTCACCTCCTGCACGTTCTCGAACGTGATCGTCATCTCCTCGAGCACCAGGATCCCCCGGCGGATCCTCAGGCTCCGAGGCGTCATCGCGTACCACGTCGTGTCGTAGCGAAGGTGCAAGCCGATGTAGACCAGCACGTCCGGCAGCACCGCGATCGCAAACGCCGGCGCGGCGAGCGCAGCCGCCCAGCCCGGATCGGCCCGGAGCAGCGCGAGCCATCCCGCCCCGATCGCGATGTCCATCGGCAGAAGCCCGATCCAGAACCAGAACTTGAGATACCGCAGGTAATCCGGCGACGGCCGGAACCGCTCCACCGATTCGCCGGGACGCGCCGGCAACGCCGGCGGTTCCTCCGGCACGCGGAGAAGCGACACGACGGCGCTCCACACACCGCGGTACATCCAACGCCCCGCGATGTCGGCGACGCCGCTCACGCCCCGCCCCCGCGCCGACGCGCCAGTTCGCGAGCCGATGCCGCGATCTCGCGGAGCAGGGCGAGCGCTTCATCGGCCCGCGACTCGGGGGAGTTGCCTTCCTCTGTTCCGCCCTCGATCCCGCGGGCCCCGCGCATCCTGGTGTACAGAAAATCGCGCAGAGCCTCGGGGTCGCGCACTCCCTCGATGCTGACTTCCGCCCCGGGGGCCCCCGACGCGGTCTGCACCGCGATGGTCGCCAGCCCCAGCCACCGATGGAAGAGGTTCCGCGTCACGTGGATGTCCTGGATGCGCCGGTACGTCAGGTGCACCTCGCGCTTGAACAGCACGCCCCACGCGACGCTGACGCCCTCGTCGTCGAATCGATACCGCAGCGAGACGTAGCGCAGATACTTCGCCGCGAACACAAAGGGGAAGCCGACGAGCGCCAGCGCGGACACCCAGAGGTAGTACGTCAGCAGTTCCGGCGCCGGCCGCGTGACGGCGCCGGGATCGAACCGCTCATCGCCACCATCCGTATCTGATCCCGCTCCGCTCATGCCCCGAGCCTTCCTCGGTGAAGCGACCAGCCGTGCCCGCACCGTCGCCCCTCAGATCCCGATGCTACCCGCTCTGGCGCGGCCGGACCCGCCGCGGCGCCATCGCGGTGCTCGCGGCCCTTGCCGGGTGCGCGCCCCGGTCGCCGACGGCGGCCCCTTCCACCGGAATGATCAGCGACGCCGCCGAAGCGCCGGCCGGCTCGATCGCGGGTGCGGGCGATCCGCCGGCGGCCGGCGCGGATCACGCCGTGGATGATCCCGCGGAGATCGGCCCGACGCTGGCCGACGCCGCCGCCCCCGCGGCCCCCGGCGGAACGGCCGCTCAGCCTCTCGCAGACATCGCCCGCGCCGACGCCGATGGCGAGACCGAGACATTGTGGCGCACCGACGGCCGACCGGTGTGGTGGCTCGCCGGGCCGGTCCTCGAAGGGCCTCGCGTGCTCGTGACCGCCGAAGCGATGGCCGACAGCGTTGTGGTCGCGCGCCGGCGGGCGATCGACGCGGCTCGCCGCGCGCTCGCCGCCGCCTCCCCGCAGGGCCGCACGCGCGAGACTGTCGACGCGCTGCTTGTCCGCGCCCTGCCGGCCGACGCCCCGGGCCGCGCCCGGTACGTCGCCTACGCCCGCGTCAGCGCCGCGCCGCGCTCGCCCCCGATGGCCCCGCAGTGATTGCCGCCGAGGTACCCGCGCTCAGCCCTTCTTGAGTTCCTTCTCCCACGCCTCGAACGCGAAGCGGTACACGTCGGCGCGGAACTTGCTCCACTCGCCCAGGCTCTTGGGCGCCTCGTACCGCTGCCACGCCGCCGACGCCGGGATCCCGGCCTCGATCGCCTTCCGCGCCGCGGCCTCCACGTCGTCGAGCAGGCCCAGGTAGTTCTTGAGACCCTCCGCCGTCGCCACGCTGCCGTGCCCGGGCACATAGGTCGTCTCCGGGTCGGTCAGCATCGCCTTGCAGGCCTTCGAGAGTTCGCTCGGGATCGCGTCGCCGTAGAACGGGAACAGCCCGTTGAACACCAGATCGCCGCACCACACAACCCGAGGGTCGCTCACCTCGATGGTCAGGTCGCTCGGAGTGTGCCCCGAGCGGCAGCGCACCATCGCCGTGCGCCCCCCCAGATCGATCGGCATCGGCTTGTCGCAGTCGACCATCACCGTGTCGGGCAGGACGATCCGCGGCACGATCACCGTCGGGATGTTCTGCTCGCGCGCGCCCTTGGCCTGCTCCTCGGTGGGGCCGGCGCTGTACCGCTCAACCATCAGACGCCGCGTCGTGTCCGTCGCGATGATCTGCGGCATGATCTTGCCGCCCAGGTGACCCGCCAGCCCGCCGCTGTGGTCCGCGTGGAAGTGAGTCAGCACCACCCACAGCGGGCGCCGCCCCGTCAGTTGCTGCGCGATCTCCGAGACCCACGCCGCCCCCTCCGGCGTGTTCTGCCCCTCAACCACCATCGTCACCCGGCTACCGGCGATGATGCCGGCGTTGGAGACCACCTGCCGCCCGCCCTGCGGCGTGCCGATGACCGCCCACACGCCGTCGGCGAGTTTCTCCACTCGCGCGAACGGCTCTTTCATCACCTCTTCCCCCTGCACCGGGGCGGCGAACGCGCGCTTGGCGTCGAACGCCCCCGACGCCAGCGCCCACAGCACGTAGGCCCCGCAGCCGACCGACCCCAGAAACCCGCGGCGTCCGATCGCAGGACCGCAGCCGCACGACGACGTGTGAACGTGTGCCATCCCCGCAGTCTACAGAGCGGACCGGCCGGGGTGCGCTAGCGCCGCGTCGACGACACGTTCTCGCGCACAGACTCCTCGAGGTACAGCAGCACCCCGCAGTTCGTGCACAGGGTCAGTTCTCCGCGGCCCAGCAGCCCGTTGAGCTTCTCCAGGGGCAGCAGCACCTGGCACGAGCCGCAGGCGTACTCGCGGTTCCGCCGGTCGTGCTCCTCGAGCGGGGCCATGATGTCCTCGTGCCCCTCCGCGACGCGGGTGTCGAAGATCTTCAGCGCCCGCTCGGGCACGTCCTCCGCGGCCGCGGCGCGCTCGCGGGTCAACTCGTCGAGCCGGCCCTTGATCTCCCCCAGGCGCTGGTCGCGCTCGGCCTCGGCCACCCCACGCACCTTCTCGCGCTCGGCCCGCTGCTCCTCCACCGCCGCCACCTGCTTCCGCAGATCTTCCACCTTCTGCATCGACGCCAGCGTGCGCTCGTCGACCGCCTTCTTGTCCGCCTTGAGCGTGTTGATCTCGGTGAGGAACGCCGAGTACTCCTTGTTGCTCTTGGCGGCGTTCATCTGCTCGCGCAGCCGCTCGATCCGCTGCTCGAACGCCGCCGCCTCGTTCTCGTCGTTCTTCAGCGCCGCCTCGACCTGCCGCAACTGCCCGCGGAGCGATTCCCGCTGCGCGTCCAACTGCTGCACCAGCCCGCTCTGCGCCCCCAGGTACGTCTCGGCCTGCTTCAGCCGCTCCGTCAGACCCCGGATGTTTTTCTCGACCAGATGCAGACGGACCAGTTTGGCCGTGACATTCATGCAGCGTGCGCTCCAGCGGCGATCGGCCTCAGTGTAGCGGCATCCCGCCGGGCAGGGAGCCCCTCGCCCTCGCGGCAACGCCCCTCAAGGCGCCCGGTGGCCCAGCACCAGCAGCAGCCAGTACGCCGCCGGCGCCGCCAGCAGCGGCGAATCGATCACGTCCAGCACGCCCCCGAACCCCGGCAACGCGCGGGACGAATCCTTCAGCCCCGCGTCGCGCTTGAGCAGGCTCGCCGTCAGATCCCCCGCCTGCCCGACAAGCCCGAGGCACGCGCCGATCGCCGCGCCCTCCGCCCACGTCAGCCACACCCCGCCCCGGCCGCCTTCGGTCAGCACCGCCAGCCCCGACCCCAGCGCCGCCGACGCCGCGACACCTCCGATCAGCCCCTCCCACGTCTTCCCCGGGCTCAGCCACGGGATCAGCCTGTGCCGACCGATCGCCCTCCCGGTGAAGTACGCCCCGATGTCGCACGCCTTGGTCACCAGCAGCAGGCCCAGCACCACCCACGCCGAGTGCTCCCGCCTCAGCGCCAGGATGAACCCGAGCATCAGGCCCAGGTACGCGAACGCCAGCAGCGCGCCCCCCGCCGCGGCGACCACGCCCTCCACCACCTGCCGGCGGCTGTAGTACAGCAGCGACGCCATCAGCACCAGCATCGCCGCGGTCGAGACCAGCGCCACCGCGTGCACCGCGCCGGTCCCTGTCGGCACCGTGCACGAGACAACCAGCCCGGCGGCGCCGGCTAGCGTCGTGATCCGCTTCGTCGCGCGCACGCCGTTGTTCCGCAGGATCTTCGCCAGCTCGTGCGCCGCCACCGGCAGGATCGCCAGCGCCGCGACGAACAGCGCCAGCCCCGGCGGCAGCCGCTCGCGCCCGCCCATCGCGCCCGACAGCACGCCGGGGACCGCCGCACCTGCCAGCCACTCATCCAACGCGAACACGCCCAGAAGCGCCGCGATCAGCACCGGACCCAACAACAACCGCTGCTTCAGCACCCCCGGCAGCCTACCGAACACGATCACCGGGCGGCATGCCCGGCATCTGCTGGTCATACGCCGCAGCCGGGTGAGCGCACGTCGGGCGGCATGCCCGGCATTTGCTGGTCATGCGCCGCTGCAGGGTGAGGGCACGTCGGGTGGCATGCCCGGTCTCCGCCGGGCATGCGCCTTCCGCTCCCTCACGGTCGCGTCTCGTCAATTCTCTATGAGCCCGGAGCGCCAGCGACGGGGTGTGCACATAGTTCATGCACTCCGCCGCCCCTCACGGGGCGGGTTCGAGCGCGCCGGCTTTCCACGGGCTGAAGCCCGCGGCTACACGCCGCGACCCCTTCGGGGCCGGCGCCCGCACCCTCTTCCGTCCGGGGGCGTGGGAGAGGGTCGCCGCGCAGCAGCGGGGTGAGGGCACGGCCTTTAGAACCCCTCTCCCTCCGGGAGAGGGCAGGGTGAGGGGTCTTCGTCTTTGCACGCCCGTCTCCGCACCCTCTCCCCCAGTGGGAGAGGGTCGCCGAGCAGCCGCCGGGTGAGGGGGCGTCTTGTTTGCTGAACGAGACGCGACCGTCAGGGAGCGTTCCCGGCATCGCTGACAAACACTGCGCGACCGCCGCGTGCGCGCCGCGTGAAGAACGCCGCAAGCCGACCAAGAATCGCGCCGACCGATTCACCCGCCGGAACCGATACCGCCGAAGCCCGTATGCCTGCTTCGATCGGGTGGCGTGCATCCTCCGCGGCAGGCGTGGCAAGGAGGTGTCGGATGGCGTGGAAAAGAGGAATCCCCGGGAGTCTCGTCGCCGCGTCCGCGATCGCGATGATGTCGGCCCCGTCGACCGCCCAGGGCGTGCCGCCCAACTACTCGTGGAACTGGGTCACCATCGGCGCGCCCGGCAACCGGGGGACGCTGCCGTCCGAGGTGGGCTACGTTCCCGGGCTCCCCAGCGTCGGTGCGGTCGCCCAGACCTTCCGCATGGCCACCACCCCGGTCACGTACGGCCAGTGGTGGGACTTCATGCAGACCTACAAGTACTTCATCGCGCCAGAGAACGCCCGTGACTTCGGCTTCACGGGCACGAACTGGTTCGGCGGCTTTGATCCCAACGGCGTGCCGCAGTACTTCCCGCCGCAGGGCACGGCGGGGTTCAACATCGCCCGCGAGGCCGGCTGGCGCTACATGGCCCGCTTCGTGAACTGGATCAACAACGGCAAGCCCGACCACACCCGCGCCACCGCCGCCGACTTCGAGCGCGGCGTCTACGACACCTCGACCTTCGGGCGCGACGCCAACGGCAACCTCACCGATATCACGACCCCCGCGGCTGGCGCGAAGTTCTGGATCCCGAATCTCGATCAGTTCATCAAAGCGGCCTACTACGACCCGAACAAGTACGGCCCTGGTCGGGAGGGTTACTGGTTCCATCCCGGAGGCCAGGACACGCCGCTGCGGCCGGGTCTTCCCGGTCAGCCGGGGGCGCAGACCTCGTACGGGGCGAACTTGCCGTTCGGCTTTCCGCCTGACGTCGGGTCGTATCCCAACGTCTCGGCGCCGTGGGGGTTGCTGGATGTGTCGGGGGGGGGGGGGCGAACTGTTGCCCGGGAGTTTCGGGAACTACCTCTTGGGGAAGGGCACCCCTCCGGGGGGCTTCTTTCTTCAGGAGAACGACCAGATCAACAGGTGGGGCTGGGTTCTCCCGGAGGATCCGCTGCCCTTTAACACGACGTTTCGGCTCGCAAGCATCGTTCCGTCACCACCGGTCGCGCTGCTCGTCGCGGCATACGGAGGAAGTCTCATCTCTCAGAGGAGGCGTTCATGACCCGTCCGCTCCGTGCGGCACGAAGGTCGCCAACCGCAACCTCCTCGTTCCGCTGAGCGGCGTCGGGGCCGCGGCGGGGCACCCGCTTCCCAGAGACGAACCCTCCATCCCCGCGACAGCCTTCATTCTCCCTCCCCCCCGCCGGCCGCACGCTCCAGCCCCCCGAACCGCCGCGTCCGCCCGGCGAACTCCCGCACCGCCGCGTGCAGGTCGGCTGTGGAAAAGTCCGGCCAGAGCACGTCGGTGACCACGATCTCCGCGTACGACGCCTGCCACAGCAGGAAGTTCGAGAGCCGCAGTTCCCCCGCCGTGCGCAGGACCATGTCGGGGTGGGGGATGCCGGCGGTGGTGAGGGCCGCGTCGATGGCCGCCTCATCGATCGAAGCAGGGTCGATCTCGCCCCGCGCCGCGCGCGCCGCGAGGGTCCGCGCCGCGTCGGCGATCTCGGCCCGCGAGCCGTAGTTCACCGCGAGGCAGAGCATCGGCCCGGCGCAGGTCGCGGTGGCGCCGATGGTCTCGTCGAGTTCGCGCAGCACCTCGGGGGGCAGGCCGTCGCGGCGCCCGATCTGGCGGAGCCTGATGTTGTTCCGCACCAGCCGGTCGCGCTCGCCCCGGAGCTTGTGCACGTAGAGCGCCATCAGCGCGTCCACCTCCTCGCGGGGCCGCTTCCAGTTCTCGGAGGAGAACGAGTACAGCGTGAGGATCTCGACGCCGATCGCGGCGGCGGACTCCATGAGCAGGTGCACCGCCTGCGCGCCCGCCTGATGACCCAGAGCGCGGGGCAGGCCCTGGCGGTTGGCCCATCGCCCGTTACCGTCCATGATCACCGCGATGTGCCTCGGGATGCGCGAGGGGGGCACATCGGGCAGCAGGCCGAGGGGGTCGCACGCCGGGTTGACCGCGCGCATGCGCGCCAGGGCGTCCGCGTCGGCCCGGGCGAGAGCGGGTTTCGGGGCGGATATCGCGGGGTATTCGGCGTGTGTGGCCATGCGTGGTCGCGTGAAAGACTCAGGATACGGAGCGGCGGACCGCGGCCGCTCCCTGCGCAAAACGCACAAGGCCCGCCGCGGTTCGCGCGGCGGGCCTCTCGGAGACATGCGGCGCTCCGGCGCGCCTCCGCGCCGAGCGCCGGGAGACGGGACAGATCGATCAGACAAGGGCCTTGAGGCCCTTGAGGGCGCGGACCTTGACGACGTTGCGGGCCGGCTTGGCCTTGAACGTGGTGGGCTCCTTGGTGAAGGGGTTGATCCCCTCGCGCGCCTTGGTGGCGGGCATCCGCTTGACCATCACCCGCATCATGCCCGGCACGTTGACCATCCCGGGGCCGGACTTGCTCAGGTCCTTCTCCATGATGGCGACCATCACCTCGAACACCCGCGCCACCTGCTGGCGCGAGAGCCCGCTGTTCTCCGCGATGGCCCGGTAGAACTCGCCCTTGCTCCGCGGCTTGGCGGCGGTGGCCAGCTTGACCGGTCCGGCACTCGGCCCAGCCTTGGGGGCGGCCTTCTTCGCGACCTTCTTCGACATCTTCTTCGCCATGCGCTTGCTCCAATGAATCTGGCGTCGTGACCATCCGTGGCGCCGACCGCCGAGTTCGCCCGGCGATTATCGGCCCTTTTGTCGGTCAGGCCACTAGGGGTTGTACCGTCCCCGGCAATGCCGCACAAGTGGCGCCCCGCAAAACGTCCGAGAAAACCGGGCCTTTGCGTCGCGGCTTGCCCCTCCATTGTGCGCGCGCGAACGCTCGATCTGGCCTCCCAGGAGCCACAAACCGCTGGCTTTGGCCCAGTGGGCTGGTAGACTGGACGATCAAGCCGGTTGCCGCCGCCGTCCAGCGTCAGCCGCCGGTCCCCTCACCCCGCCAACGGCGCAAGCCCGAGGCTCATAAGGGTTTGCGACATGAAGCTCAAGGTTGCCCTTGCGGCCTGTCTCCTTCTGGGGATGTCCGTGTCCGGAATCGCGCAGCCCCTCAAGGTCCGCTACGCCGCCAGCACACAGCCCTTCACTCCGCTGCATTCCTACTCCGCCGGCGAACTCGGCGAGCAGGTCCTGTTCTTCGGCGGGATCCGCGGGCAGGGCCTCCACACCCTGACCCAATCCGGTGGCGATGTCGCCTTCCCCCTCTCCGTCTACTCCGATCAGATCTACCTCGTCGATCAGGCCTCGCAGACCCGCTACTCCGGCGGGGTGTCGCATCTCTCCCAGGCGGTGCGCCAGGCGCTCCGGCACACCGGCGCTGCGCACGTCCAGATCGGCAACACCCTGATCATCCCCGGCGGCTACGGCCCGCTCGACGGCGGCAACCGGTGGACGACCAAGGCCAGCATGCTCCGCATCAACCTCCCGGCCGTGCGCGACGCGCTCCGCGCCGGGACGCCGGTCCCAGAGTCCGCTTTCACCATCGTGCCCTCCGCCGCGGCCCAGGTCGCCGGCGCGGTGGGCGTGAAACTCGGCGGGCAGCGATGGGCGCTGGTGGGCGGCTCGAACTTCACCGGCGACTACGGCCTGGGCGAACTGGGCGTCGACCCGTTCACCAACATCTACAGCAACACGGTGGCGTTCTTCGACGATTCGTCGGTCACGCCCGCCGTCCCGTTCAAGACCTTCACCGACCCGTACTGGCTCCACCGCCGCGACCTCAACGCGCTGCCGATCACCGTCAACAATGCCCCGGCGGTCGTGCTGCACGGCGGCGTGTTCAACTCATCCGCGCCGTGGGAGGAGCCGGTCACCATCGGTCTCAACGACGCGGTCGCGACCGTGCACGACACCTATCTGCAGGCGACCAATCAGTACGAGGCCGCGAGCGCCTCGTTCTACTCGGCGTCGGCGGGGACGAATCGCGTCGTGATCTTCGGCGGCCTCTCCTACAAGGTGTGGGACGAGCAGTACCAGCAGTTCTATTACGACTTCCTGGTGCCGTGGGTCGACATCGTGACCGAGACGACCTATGCCAACGGCGTGCCGGTCCCCAACAGCGAGAAGGTGATCGGCCGCGCGCTGCTCCCGACCACCAACACCAGGCTCGTCCTGAGGCCCAACATCCCCGTCGATGACCGGGGGCAGGTGCTCATCGACAGCCTGCCTCGCAACGAGATACTCCTGGGCCGCGTCTTCGGCGGCCTTCAGGCTCCGCTCCCCGCGCCCGACCCGGTCACCTACCCGTCGTCCAACGTCTATGACGTCTACCTCGCGGTGGGCGTGCGGGGCGACGTGAACCGCGACGGCGTCACCAACTTCGCCGACCTCAACATCATCCTCGGCCAGTTCGGCCTGACCGGCCCCGGCCTTCAGGGCGACCTCAACCTCGACAACGCGGTGAACTTCGCCGATCTCAACATCGTCCTGGGCAACTTCGGGCGGAACACCCCGGGCTGATCTGCGCGGCCCCCGAGCGTGCACCCTCGCGCGCCGACCCTCGCGGGTCGGCGTTTTTCATTCCGCGCCCCGGGGCCGGGTAGGCTGCCCATCATGAGAATCGCTTTCTTCGGCGCGGCTGGCGAGGTGACCGGATCGTGCACACTCGTGGAGACCGACAGAGCCCGGGTCCTGATCGACTTCGGGCTGCACCAGGGCCGCGCCGAGGAGGAGGCGCGAAACCGGCTGATCCCGCCGATCGATCCGCCCCGGCTCGACGCGGCGGTGCTCACCCACGCCCACATGGACCACGCGGGCCGCATGCCGATGCTCCCGCGACTCGGGTACACGGGCAAGGTCTGGGCGACGCCGGCGACGATCGACCTCAGCGACATCATGCTGCGCGACTCGGCGAACCTGCAGGAATCGGAGGTGGAGCGCCAGATCAGGCACACGTCGAGAGGCGAGCCGGAGGACGGCGTGCCGCCGCCGCCGCTCTATACCGAGGCGGACGTCGAGCGCCTCCTCCCGATGCTCGCCCCGCTGGAGTTCAATCAGCGCCGCGAGATCGCCCCGGGCGTCGAGATCAGGCTCGTCAACTCGGGGCACATCCTCGGCGCCGCCAGCGTGGAGATGACCGTCCGCGACGGGGGCGCGGAGAAGGTGATCGTCTTCTCCGGCGACCTCGGCCCGCGAGGCCTGCCTCTGCTCCGCGACGCCGAGCGGCTGGCCCGCGCCGATCTTGTCATCCTCGAATCCACCTACGGCGACCGCGACCACCGCTCCCTGGCGGACACCGTGGCGGAGTTCGAGGGCATCGTGAAGCGTGCCGTCTGGGAGAAGGAGAAGGTGCTCATGCCGGCGTTCGCCGTCGGTCGGAGCCAGCAACTGCTCTTCCACCTCGGCGAACTGGGCATGCGCGGGCGCGTGCCGCGCTTCCCGGCATACCTCGACAGCCCGATGGCCATCCGGGCGACGGAGGTGTACGGCAAGCACGGCGAGGAGATCGAAGCCGAGGCCCAGGCGGTGATCGCGTTCCTGCGAGCGCCGGGGGCCATCCCCGACGTGCACTTCACCTGCACCAGCGATGAGAGCAAGGCGATCAACACGCTGGAGGGGGCGGCGGCGGTCATCGCGGCGTCCGGGATGTGCACGGGCGGGCGGATCCTGCACCACCTCAAGCACAACCTGTGGAAGCGAGGCGTGCACGTGGTGATCGCGGGCTACCAGGCCGTGGGGTCGCTGGGCCGGCGGCTCGTCGACGGCGCGCCGAGCGTGCGCATCATGGGGCAGACGGTGCCGGTCCGGGCGGAGATCCACACGCTCGGCGGCTTCAGCGCCCACGCCGGCCAGACCGACCTGCTGTGGTGGGCCGAGCCGCTGATGCAGGCCAGGCCGCGGGTGATGCTGAACCACGGCGAAGACCGCCAGCGCGGGGCGCTGGCCAAGAAGATCGCCGATCGGTGGGGCATCGAGGCCGCGACCCCGGAATACGGGGACACGATCGAGGTGTGAGGGCCGGTCCGGCGCGGGGTTGAGCGCTGCTCATGTGCTACCAATGACCTGTTCACGGTCGGTGCGGCTGTCGGCGTGTACCACGTGGCGGTGTCCGCGGATCGGGGTTTGCTGTGGCGCAAGGGCATCGCGGTCGACACCAAGACCGTGTCGCCGGGCGCGGGCGAGCAGGCCCTGCTTGCGAGGGTGCGGTACGAGCAGGGTGGAGATGCGATCGGGTCGCTCGGGCCGAAGCGTCGCCTTGAGGACGCCGGGATGAGCATCTCGGAGAAGGATTCGATCGCGGTCCTGGGGCGCCCGGCGTGGGTCGAGGGGGAGCCGATCCGGGTTGCCAGATCCGTGCACGCGAGCGGGCGCGTGACGCACGCCGGCGCGTCCATGCGGGGGCTGTACGCGGTGGTCAATCTGCAAGAGCAGACGCGCTCGCTTCGCGACGGGTCCGCCCCGGCGGGCGACGAGACCCCGCGACAGAACAGAGAACGCCGCGGCATCAAAGGGCATGGGCCCGGCTTTGGCCGAGCCCACCCGGCGCACCGAACGCAGCGCGGGTCGGATTGCAATCAAAATCACGGCGCCGCCCGGGATCGGTCGTTTCCCGGGGATGCGACGTGACGTCCATCCAAGAATTTTTCTTTGGGTTTGTTGTCTCGCCGACGCGGCCCCGACCACAGCCGTCTCCGCGTCGGGCGACCCGCGCACGATGGACCGGGGATATTCCTAAATCGCGGAGGACGGGGCGCCCCCCATCCTCCGCCCCCCGCAGTCTTGGCGGGAACCTTGTTTGATCAGTCGAGTGTGGGGCAGGGTTCGTGACGTGATTTCGGCATTGGATGCGTGGTTGCGAACGGACCCGTCCGATAGTTAGTGCCGCGCTACAGGAGGGGGCTCAGCCAGCGGACGATGCCCTCGGTGACGGCATCGCGGCTCGCGCCCGGGTTCCACGCTGCCGCTTCCTCCGCGAATCGCACCACGGCAGCCGAGTCGGCAAACCCGGTGAGCGGGTTGGCCGGGGTCCCACTGCGGCATTCGGGCGGGGGAGGCACGCACTTGTTCCCGCCCCCGCTGAGCACGCAGTCGAGGTATGCCATCTCGAGCATCGCACAGTCGACGTCGTTGCCGGGGACCATCGCCGTTGCCTCCGCCTGGGCGCGCTCGGGAGGCTCGGCAAGCGAGGCTCGGACGTGATGGTCTGTTGCGATCGCCAGGGCCGCGATGGCGCATGCGCGCAGGAAAACCGCGCCAGGACGCTGGTTCATGTGGTACGCTCCGTCGTGAGAGTTCGCTGCATCGCCCGCGACGCCGCGGCGCGGCCAGCGCAACACCTGTCGCGTCTCGAGGGCGGCTTGTGACGGTTGACTCAATCAGCGGTGGCGGGGTTGCCGCGGCCGGGGATGCGCCCCGCGGGGTATCCCGCGCGTCGGATCTCGCGACCATCGCCCGGAGCGTGAGCGGCGGCGATCGAGCCGCCGCAGCCGCGTTCGTTCTCGCCTACGGCCCGTTTCTTCGCCGTCGCCTCCGCGGGCAGCTCAGCCGGAGGCTCCGTGTGCTGGTGGAATCGGACGAGATGCTCTCCACGGTGATGCGCAGGCTCGACCGCTACATGTGCGGCCACGCCATCCGCGCGTCCAGCGAGTCCGAGCTGCTCACCCTCGTCACTCGAATCTCCGACGCCGCGGTCGCCGACAAGGTCCGGGTCATGAGGCGTCTGTCCCGCGCCGAGTCGCTCGGGGAGATGCACGCACGAGATCGCGACGCGGCGTCGGCGGGGGTCGCGGCGCCCCTCGCCGGCCTCACCGCCGATTCGATCCTCACCCGCGCCTTCGAGTCGCTCGAGAGCGACGTCGAGCGGCAGATCCTCTGGCACTGGCTCTCCGGCCGCACGCACGCGCAGATCGCGGAAGAGATCAAGATGTCCGCCGCGGCGGTCCGCAAGCGGTGGGAGCGCATGCGGGCGAGGATCGGGTCGCGGCTGCGTCGCTGAGCGCGCATGAGCGACGGACGCCGCCCAGCGCGCACCGGGCCGACAGGCCCCGAACGAGGACCGCCTCCCGGGCCGGGGCGCGGGGCCTTGGGGGACTTCCTCGCCGCCTGCGCCGCGCTCGACGACGAGACGCTCGCGGAGGCTATCGAGCACGATGCCCGCGAGCGGATCGCCCAGGGTGAGCGGCTTGACCTCGGCGACTACCTCCGCGCCATGCCGTCGCTCTCGGACAAGCCGGTGTCGCTCGACGCGTCGATCGACATGGTGCTCCGCTCGCTCGTGGGGGTCCGGCGGCAGTCCGGCGGGGCGGTCGAGCGGCTGACGCGACAGTTCCCGCACCTGGAGGCCGCGATCCGCGACGCCGCGGCACTCAACGCCGCGATGCTGACGACCGACCTCTCCTCCGCCCCCACGAGCCGCCTCTCCGGCGAGTTCCCGAGGCCGTTCGGCCCGCTGGCCGAGGACGGGGCCCCGCAATATGACCTGCTGCGCGTGCTCGGACAGGGCTCGTTCGGCGAGGTGGTGCTGGCGCGGGACCGGATGCTGTCGGAGGGCGACCACGAAGCGCTCGTCGCGATCAAGATGCTGCGCCCGGGGGTCGCGGGCGCCGAGCCGGGGAGGCGGCTGATGCGGGAGGCGGCCCGGGCGCGGCGTGTGGACCACCCGAACGTCGCCAAGGTGCTCCAGTACGGGGCCACGAGCGAGGGCGATGAGTTCATCGTCTATGAGTTCGTCGACGGCATCGACCTCGCGAGGTGGGCGCGCACGCGGACGCTCCCCCTGCCGCAACGCGAGGCCGCCCGCCTCGTCGAGCAGGCGGCGCGCGGCGTCCAGGCCGCCCACGCCGCGGGCCTGACCCACTGCGACCTCAAGCCCTCGAACATCATGATCACCCGCGACGGCACGCCCAAGGTGATCGACTTCGGCATCGCCGTCTCCGACCCGGGCGAGGCCATGGGCCGCGGCTCGTCGCGCCCCAGGGGCGCGCTGGGCTTCATCGCCCCGGAGCAGTTCCGGGGCGAGGACGACGGGGCAACCCCCGCGTCGGACGTCTACGCGCTCGGCGGCGTCCTCTTCTGGCTGCTCACCGGCGACCTGCCCAACGGCGCGACGCCCGAGGAGGTCGTCCGCCGCCACACCCAGCCCAAGGCCGAATCACTCGGCGAGCGGCTTCGTTCGGCGGCGCCCCGCATCGGCCGGGACCTCCACGCCATCTGCGCCCGCGCTACCTCGGCGCGCCGCGCCGAGCGTTACGCCGCCGCGGCCCAGTTCGCCGACGATCTCGAAGCCTGGCGGCTCCGCCAGCCGCTCCGGTGGCGTCGCACCAGCGCCGCTCGGGCCGCGTGGCTGTGGGCCAGACGCAGCCCCCTGACCGCGGCTTCAATCGTCGCGGCCGCCCTCGCCATCGCCGCCGCCGCAGCGGTGTACGTCACGCTCCAGGCCAGGGCCGTGGTTGCCCGCGCCCGCGCCGAGGAGCAGGACCGGATACAGGGGATCATCAGAGAATCGAACCGAGCCATGCTGGAACAGTACCGGAGGCTGGTGCGCGAGGGCTGGGAGGGCGCGTCGCTGGGCGTGACCCAGGTGTATTCCAACATGTTCCTCGGGCCGGCCACGGCGCCGGAATACACAGCGCAGTTCGTCGAACGAAACATCCGGATCGCGAGGCGGAACCTCGACGCCAGCCGCGCCGAAGGGCCGCGGTCTCCCGCCGCCGCGATCTGGAGCCTCGAACTCGCCAGGTGGCTGGTCAGCGCCGGGGACGCGGACGAGGCCCTCGCGCTGCTCGCGGACCTGCGAGGCGCGTGGCCCCCGGAGGAACTCGGCCCCACGCTCGGGGGCGTGGCTTCGATGCTCGCCGCGTGCGCCGAGGCCAACGCGCTGATCAATTCGCCCCCAACATCCGAGACAAAGGCCCGGGCCCGCGAGGTGGCGGCTCGGCTCGAAGCGGCGCAGGCGGCACTCGGGGCGGCAGCCGACGGTTCGCTCCTGCGCGCCCTCGCCCTCACGCGCCTCGAGCGTCTCTGCGGCCCGGAGTGGCTCGCCGACCCCGCCCGAGCGGACAACGCATCCCGGGCCCGAGCCTCGCTCATCGCCACCAGCCCCATGTCGCCGACCTCGCGGGGAACCGGCGACGGCAGCCCCACGCGCGAGCGGGAGTAGCCCCCAAGCCCGGAAGCGGTTCACGGGCGTTGATGACGGCCCCGGGGGTGGGGTCTCATCCGCCGAGTTTCTTGTTCAAAGAGAATCGCATCATGACAGACAACAGCACGCTTTCACGGCTCATGGCTTGGCGCCGCGATCACTCAAACGGCGATTGGGAGCACTCCTTTCGCATTCGCATCAGTACGCTCGACAATCCGGGCTGGAGTGTCGACATCAATCTTGAGGACACTGATCTTGAGGATCGCGACTTCGCCGCCAAGAAGATCCTCAGGTCGGACGCTGATTGAATCTCCTGTTTCAAGAGAGACAAGATGTTCTGCGGTCGTGGTGGATCTGACAAGCTTGAGGAGATCATCCGCATCTTCTTGGAGTGGGCGACCCAAGCAACGTAATGAATGTCCTTGGCGTGATTCCGCTCATGGTCTTTGGTGTATTTGTAGGCCTTGACTATCGGGGATACCTGAGCGAGGTCGGGGGCCGCGTCGGAGTGCCCGCAGATCGCCCGGGTGCGCCCGAGGGGTTCCTGCCGCCCCTTCTGAGATCTGCAGGCGCGATGTAGGCGGTGCTGCTGGCTGTGTTCTTCCCGGCTTCCGCCGCGCACAAGCGCGAGCGGAGCCGTGAGCGACTCACGGCTCGCCACCCCCGGGAAGCCGAGGCTCGGGCGACGCCACGCTCACTGCCCCGGATTAAGCGGAGTAGTTCCCGGGGTGCGGAAACCCGTCTCTGGGAGTGCCATACGATGTCGCATTTGTCAGATGGCCGAATCGCCTGATCTCTCGTTAAGCACTGTGGGCACGACAGATGCGGCAATGTCAGTCGGGTCGAGTGTGCCATGTACAAAAGACCTGGGAAAGCGTCCGATAACCCAGGGTCATTCCTATACTCTCAGCTCCTCCCCGGCCGGGTATCCTCAACCAGGTTGCGAGCGTTTGGTGCAACGCGGGCGTGAATCGTTCAGCGCCGTGAGAGCGCTTTACTCGATGCGTGGGAACTTCCGATGGCGGTCCTAGCGGCACTGCTTGTTGTCCTCTGCATCGTCATCGTGGCGGTGGCGTTCAAGCGGCCCAAGTCGTCGGTACACGGTGCAGGCCCGGTCCGAGCAGTGACAGCTTCCGCGCCGGCGCCAAGGCGCGCTCCAAGCGTCAGCGTCGAACCCCCGCGCGCTGGTTTCGGTATCCGCTGGCACGGCCCAGCCGACGAGATCCGTGTCGGCGGATTTCGTCTCAAAGGGCCGTGCGTCTACGCATCGGATGGCTCTGCGGCACTCGACGCTTCAGAGATTATGGTCCGTGCCGATGTCGACGCAACGTCAACCGAGGCGGCCCCGCTGGGCTACTGGTCCTCCTATTCAGCGCTCAGTCCGGCGCAGC
This sequence comes from Phycisphaerales bacterium, assembly GCA_947476675.1. GTDB lineage: Bacteria > Planctomycetota > Phycisphaerae > Phycisphaerales > UBA1924 > CANJRL01. Next base: position 13,970 of record CANJRL010000011.1, on the reverse strand, counting down.
GCCGCAAGTACCTCGAATGGCTCGCCAGCGGCAGGTCGCATCTACCGGCGGACGAGGGGATGCTGTTTCTCTACTACTACGGCCTCGAGCGTAGGCTCCTGCTCGACAACCTCGACAAGGAGTGGGTGCTGCGCGAGGTCGTGAGGCTGAGGATGCTGGATAAGTCCCGGCCGAGCGATCATGGCGCCTCCTTCCGGAGGTATTCCTCGAATCTGCTGTGCTTCGAGCTCGCGCGAGCTCCCGCCAGGTTCGCGGCGGCCACGTTCGATCTGGTGTGCGACTTGGCTGACCCTTGGCGGGAGGATTCGGTCCGGGCGCCGCTCGCGTGGGTCGCGCACCACGGGCGCCCGCTGCCGTCCCGTCTCGCCCGCGGCATTGCACGGCTCAACCCCCGCTCGACCCGCAGCGTCGTGGTGCGCCGCGTGCCCAGGGAGTTTGAAGATCTCTTCGACAGGCGGTACGCCGAGCGTTACGGCGAGGGCATGGCGCTCAAGATCGCCAAGCGTCCGGCGAGATTCGTGTACCAGCCCGCCAGCCCGTCACTGACTCCCGCGACGTGCGAGATCCCCTCCCCGCTTGGCGCTCCAAAGCAATTCGAGCCGCTTGCGGACATCTGGAACAGCTGCGTGGACGATCTCCGGAGACTCTCGAAACTCGGGGCCGGCGGCGGGGAAAGTCTCACGTCTGAGGCCTGGGAAGCACTCCCGCCCGAGCTGCGCTCGGAGACCGATCACCCGCTCGCTGCCGGCATCCAAAGGCTCGTCGCAGAGCGGACGCCAAGGGCTGGTGCAGAAGCCGAGAGCGACGATCTCGAATGCCTCATCGCCGTCAGCGAGATCGCTCTGCTGCATGGCATCCCCGAGCGCCCACGTCTGACGCTCGCGCAATCACGCAAGGTGGCGGAGACGGTCACACACGCCGGATTCGCGATCGAGCCGGACGCCACGCTGGCCGCTCTCGCATACGGCTGGAACGATGCGGTCGCGATCTATCCCCGGCTCGACGAATCCGAGGTGGATCGGTCGCGGTATCGCGCGGCTTCAACAATCCTCGAGTTGGGCCTCTCTGTCGCGGCTGCGGATGGCGAGATCGAGCCCTCCGAGCTCGAACGGCTTGTATCCCACATCGACGCGGCGTTCCGATTGCCGCTCCATGAACAGCGCCGGCTCGATGCTCTCAGGGCCGTGCTCCGCCGCGACACCGGACGAGCGTCGAAGACGGCAAGTCGCCTCCGCGACATGTTGGGTGTGGAAGCGAGAGCCGCAGTGGGAAGAACCCTTGTGGCCGTGGCGTCAGCCGGCGGCGATATCGACCGCGCGGAGACGGTCGCCCTCCGCCGGGCGTTCCGGGCGTTAGATCTACCCCCGGAAGCGCTCGAGGAGGCGATCGGTCGCTTCGCCCCGGGGACCAATGCAGGTGTCGTAACCGTGAGGCAGGCTGCTGCTGTGTCATCCACAGGAGAGCCCATCCCGACTCCGCCCGGCGCCGCCGCGTTTGCGCTCGATCGGGACGCGATCAACGCGATCGTGGCGGAAACCCGCGAGGTGGCGCGGCTGCTTGCCGAGGCGGTCCAGGTCGACGATATCGGCGAAACTGACCTAGAACCTACGTGGCACACTCCGGATAGCGCGTCTCCAGCCCCTGCAGGAGCAGACGCACCGCCGCCGAGCGTTGCGGCCGGGGCGCCTGCATCGCCTGCTCAGCCCGGGGGCCCGCCGCCGCGCTACGCGGGGCTGTTCCTCGCCCTGGTCGCACGCGAGCGCTGGACGCGCGAGGACTTGGCGCGCGAGGCGGCCCGTCTGGGCCTTATGCTCGACGGCGCGCTCGAGGCGATCAACGAGTGGTCGTTCGACACCCACGGCTCGCCCGTGGTCGAGGAGGATGCGGCGGGCTTTGTCGTGAATGCCGCCCTTCGTGCCCAACGGAGCCCCCGCGATGCCCAGCCCACTTCCTGAGAAAGTCCGGACCGCGATCCTGAGCTCTCTGGGCGCGGGGGTGGTTCCCTCAATCGGTCTCCAGCACATCCAGGTCGGACGCAGGGCGGAGGTGGACGCCATGCTCCGCGATCTGCGTGCGGTGGAGAGCGGCGGGGCCTCGGTGCGCTTCGTGGTGGGTCGGTTCGGGGCCGGCAAGAGCTTCTTTTTGAACGTCGTCCGGGCCGTCGCGCTCGAACGCAAGTTCGTGGTAGCGGCAGCGGACATCACCACGGAGCGGCGCCTAAGCGGCTCCGGCGGCGCCGCACGCGGCCTCTACGCCGAGCTCACCCGCAACTTCGCGACGAGGTCCCGGACCGATGGCGGGGCCCTTGCCAGCATCATCGAGCGTTGGGTGGGTGAGGTTGCCCACGATGCCAGCGGGGCTGGCTCGCCAATGGAGTTAAAGCCCAAGACACCGCAGATCGAGGCGGTGATCACGACGCGCCTGCGGCCGCTGCAGGACCTGGTGAGCGGCTACGACTTCGCCGCCGTCTTGAGCGCGTATCTGCGGGGATTCCTCGACCACAACCCCGAGCTCCAAACCGCCGCCGTGCGTTGGTTACGGGGCGAGTACACGTCGAAGACCGAGGCCCGCGCTGACCTCGGCGTGAGGACCATCATCGACGACGACTCGGTGTACGACTACCTGAAGCTCTGGGCTAGGTTTCTTCGCCTTGCGGGGTACGCCGGCCTGATGGTGTGCCTCGACGAACTCGTGGTGCTCTCGCACCGACTCAACAACCGGACCGCCCGCGACCGCAACTACGAGGCGATCCTGCGGATTGTCAACGACTGCCTGCAAGGATCAGTCGAAGGCCTCGGGGTGGTCTTCGCCGCCACGGACGACTGTCTCACCGATCGCCGTCGTGGTCTGTTCAGCTACGAGGCTCTCGCGACGCGCCTTGCCGACAACCGCTTCGCGGCGGACGGCCTCGCCGATCTCTCCGGTCCAGTGATCAGGCTGGCGCCGCTGAGGCGGGAGGATTGCTACGTTCTATTGCTCAATCTGCGCCGCGTGTTCGCCAATGGCCGCGACGAGCAGGCGCTCCTACCGGACCCAGCATTGGAAAGGTACCTGGCCAGCTGCGAGCAGCGGATGGGCGCTGCATCATTCCAGACCCCGCGCGACACAGTGAAAGATTTCGTGGGCCTCTTGAACGTCCTCGAGCAGAACCCTTCCGCCGACTGGGCCGCTCTGATCGCCGGCATCAAGACACGGGCAACGACCGAGCCCGTGCCAACGGCGGAGGACGCGGACGAATCGGCGACGCGTCCGGTTGTTCCCCCGGCGGCTCCGCGGGCTATTCCCCCCGCGGATGCAAGGGATGACGGCGACCTCGCTTCCTTCCGGCTCTGACCATGGAACCCGCCTCGGACGCGAATCCTCCGCAGCTGCGCAGCGCTTTCGATCTGCTCGCCGAGGGCCTCCGGCTGAAGCTCTGGCAGATGCGCTGGCCGAGTCTGAGGCCGATCCAGACCCACGCGATCAGGGCGTACCTGACCGGCCCCGAAGACCTGCTCATCATGGCTGAGACGGCCGGCGGCAAGACCGAGGCCGCGTTCCTGCCCATCCTCTCGCGCATCGCATCCGATCCTTCAGGCTCGGTGCGAGTGATCTATGTCGGCCCGCTCAAGGCGCTGATCAACGATCAGTTCGAGCGTCTGGAGTCGCTCTGCGAGAACATCGGCGTGCCGGTGCACCGCTGGCACGGGGATGTGTCCGCGTCGCGCAAGAAGAGCCTCTTCGACGACCCGGGGGGCGTGCTGCTGATCACCCCGGAATCGATCGAGTCCCTGCTGGTGAACCGCACGCGGCTGCTGCCACGCATGTTCGCCCGGCTGGAAGCGGTCGTGATCGATGAGCTGCACGCGTTCCTGGGCAACGAGCGCGGGCTGCATCTCTCCAGCCTGCTGTCAAGGCTGGGGGAGCATCTTCCGACTGGCTCGGCCCGGCCCCGTCTGGTGGCGCTCTCCGCCACCATCGGTGATGCGGAGGCTGCCAAGGCCGTTCTCTCCCCGGATGCGCCCCACACAGTGCGCGTCATCTCCGACCCAACGGAATCCAAGGAAGTCAAGCTCAAGGTGCACGGGTACCCCTCGGAGCGTGAGAAGAGCGAAGACAAGGTCGGAGAAGAGCCGGCAGAGGATCTCGCGCGGTCGGAGGATGACGATCCCGAGTTCGTGCGAATGCGTCGCATCGCGACGGACTTGGTCGAGCATTGCCGCACGCATGCGAACCTCGTCTTCGCTAACGCCAAGGGCGATATCGAGATCTACGCCGACCTGGCCAACGAAGTGTGTCGGAGCGAAGGCCTGCCGGAGGTGTTTCTTGTGCATCACGGCTCGCTGGCGCGGGAGATCCGTGAGGACACGGAAACCGCGATGAAGTCGAGACCCGGTCTGACCACGATCTGTTCCAGCACGTTGGAGATGGGGGTCGACATCGGCTCGGTGCGCGCGGTAGGCCAGATCGGGGCGCCTTGGTCGGTCGCGTCGCTGAAGCAGCGGATGGGTCGCAGCGGGCGGCGCGACGGCGAGCCGCGCATCTTACGCTGCTACGCCGACAGCACGGTCAGGTCAGACGAATCGAAGCCTTCGATGGCACTGCCCCTCGACCTGCTTGAGACCGTCGCAGTCTGTGATCTGATGCTGGAAGGCTGGACCGAGCCGACGCGGCCGCTCCGAGTCGATCTGAGCACTCTGTCCCATCAGGTCATCGCAACTATCGCCGAGCTTGGCTCGGTGACGGCCGCTGTGGCGCACGAGCGTCTCTGCGTGCGCGGGCCGTTTCGCGAGATTTCGCCGGCGGTGTTCGGAGGCGTGCTGCGCGCGCTCGCCGCGAACGACATCATTGAGCAGGGTCCCGACGGGCGACTCATCCTCGGTCTCCGCGGCGAGCGTCTTCGCTCGCACCGGGGCTTCTATGCGGTGTTCGCCACTCCAGATCAGTTCCAGCTGGTAACCGCGAGGGGCCCTATTGGTGAGATGCCGTTCGCGACCGCTCCGCCCGCTGGCGACCACCTAGTGTTCGCTGGCAGGCGTTGGGAGGTGGTGGAGGTTGATGACACGAAACGGGTGATTCTCCTCCGCGCAGCGTCACGGAGACGGAAACCGACGTTCACCTCGGCACTCGGTGATACGCATGCGCGGATCCGGGAGCGAATGCTCGCGTCGCTCCTCGAGCCGACTGATCGAAGGTATCTTGACTCAGCGTCCGCGTCGGCGCTCATCAGTGCGATAGAGCTCGCGGCCGAGCGAGGGTGGCGGCGGCGAGGCTTTGCGCGGATCAGCGACAGCGCCTGCTTCTGGCTGACATGGACCGGCTCCAAGGAGCAGCGATGGCTCGCGGCGCTTCTGAGAAGCATGGGCGTCATAGCCGAGGAGACAAGGATCGGGATCGAGTGCGCACTCGGTGCTGAAGATGCGGTGTCGGCGCTTCGGGGCGTGGCGGCGTCGCCCCCGATCGAACTGCTTGCCGGGCACGTTGTTCCCAAGCAGGCAAGGAAATACGACGAGTATCTGACCGACGAGCTGCTGGATGTCGGGATCGCCGCTGATCGACTCATCGAGCCTGCCGGTTGGAGAGAGTGGCTTCAGACATGAACAGCACGGCCGGTTTGCGGGAAAGCGTTTAGCAATCGGATCACTCCCGGGAACTCGCCCGCTCCAATTTGGCCTTCCACACCAGCGCCCACTGCCGCCAGGCGGAGTCGCCGCGGAGGGCGATCTCGTCGAGGGCCGCTCCGGTGGCGCGATCGGCGCGGCCGGAAGCGATCTCCAGCCGGGCCTTGCCCTGCAGCGCGGGCAGGTAGTTGTCGTAGACGCTCAGCGCCGAGTCGTAGGATCGCAGGGCCTCGTCGACCTTGCCGGCTTTCTCCAGCGTGAGGGCCAGGTTGACCCGCGGATCGGGGTGGCCGGGCATGAGCTTCCTGGCCCACTCGAACTCGTTCGCGGCCTCGAAGAGTTCGCCGCGGCGGAGCAGCAGGACGCCGAGGTTGTTGTGGGCGGGGCCGTGGTAGAGGTCGGCGGCGAGGGCGTCGCGGAGCAGACGCTCGACCTCGGCGGGTTCGCCGCCCTTGGATTCGAGGGCGCTGGCCTCGGCGTGCAGGCGCCGGGCCTTCTCGGGGTCCCGCTCCATCGGTCCGCGCTCGCTGTAGGGGCTGCGCGAGGTTGTCGTCGCGCAGCCAAGGGGACCGGCCAGCGCAGCGCACGCGGCGGCGGCCGCGAGAAGGAGAGGCGCGCGCGGCGAGACGCGACGAGGTTGCGTGGTCATGCTCACGGGCTCGATCTCCCGGTCGGGGGCTGTGCGAGAAATACGTTCTCGATGGTGAGGGTGGCGGTGTAGCGGTCGTTCTGGGCGGGCGCGGCCCCCTGAGGCGGGGCCGGGGCCGGGGGCGCAGCGGGCGCGGCCGCGTGTTGCAGGCTGATCGAGCGCAGCGACCAAAGGGGCTCGGCGTCCCTCCACCCCGCCGCGAACCTCGCCACCTCGGCGGGGCCGGCGTTCTCGATGGTGAACGACAGCGTCTGCCGCATGTAGAAGGGCGCAGCGCTCGTCCCCGTCCCGCCCGCCGGCGCTGAGACCGGCTGGGCCTGCGAAGCGGTGACCCTGGTGAGGCTCGACGGATTCACTCCGGCGGCGTGCATGCACGCCTGAAGCCGGGCCACCACGTCGGCCTGGGCCCTGGGGCGGTCGCCGACCGTTGCCTTCTCTGCCCGCAGCCGGACCAGCGAGTCGGCTTGTTCGGCCACCAGCGCGTGCGACGACTCGGCGTCGGCCAGCGCCGCCGCGGCTGCGCTGCGCGACCGCGCGCTCAGCGCGAGCGCGCACGCCGCCACCGTCAGGCAGACCGCGGCCAGGGCGCGGCCCGAGAGAGTCGTTCGGCGCGTTCGGCTCATGGCGATCCCGCCTTGCTGATGTGGAGCGTGGCAGCGTCCGACGACACACGCGGCGCAGTCGCCGGCGGCGGGGGCGGTGGTGATGAGCGCTGGAGGGTCAGGGCGAAGCTGTAGCCCTCGCGGGCCTTGGCCGCCGACTTGGCCTGCGGCGACCAGGCGCGGAGCGACTCGCCGAGCCCCAGCGTCAGGCGCTCAAAGTCGCCCGCGTCGCGCACCACGCCGCGCAGCGCGAGCGAGTCGCGGTCCAGGACGATCGATTCGACTCGGACGGGGATCGACTCCGGCCAGCCGCCCAAGAGCGCGAGCAGATCTGCGGTGCGATCGCCCCCGGCGCCCTCGACCTCGCCTCTCGAAGGGCTGCCGGACGCCAGTCCGCTCTTGACCCGCGTGCGCTGCAGGGCGCGGACCTCGGCGGCGAGGCGGAGCTCCGGCGCCGGGCCGCGGGCCGCGGCGGCGGTGTCAAGACCAAGGGCAGAGACGGCGAGCCGTGAGGCGGCGTCGCGCGCGGCCGCGGCGTCGCGGCGATCCCGCGCTGCGCCCTGCTGCATCCCCGCCGCGAGCGTCAGCAGAGAGACGCACAGGGAACACACCGCGGCCGCCTGCAGGGCCGCGGCGCGCCGCCGGGCTCGGGGGCTGACGAACGCGCCGCTGCGGAACTCCAGCGCGCTCAGGTCAACCTGCGCCGAGCCGATCTCGCGGCGCACGCACTCGGGCAAAGCCGCGGGAACAACGCTGGCCGGGTCGGCGCCCCCGATCGCCTCGTCGAGCCGCCGCGACTCGATGCCGCAAGCCAGCGTGCGTCCATCCCCCAGCGTCACGAACCGTGCCTCGACCTCGTCGAGGGCGACCGGCAGCCACGGCTCGAAGGCGTACCGCAGGGCCTCGGTCCTGGCGGCGCTGCCCCGGGCCCGTCTCCCCCTGGCGAGTCCCGGGATCGGCGCCAGCACCGCCCAATAGAGGGCATCTGCCGGGAGCGCCAGCCCGACGCCATCGCGCGCTGTCGGCGGAACACCGTGATCCCGTCCGGGACTTCCGGGGGTGGAGTTCATGGCTTGAGCTCCACGCGCACCTCGCGCCCGGCGTGGGCGAAGACAGCGCCGGCGTCGTCGATGCGCAGCAGGCGCGGGCGCGAGTCGGTCGCCGTGGCCTCGGCGCTGCGCGGCGGGAAGGACCGCTCGTCCGCGGCGAGGGCCGCGGTGTCCCCGGGCGCGAGGTCGAAGTACTCGCGCAGGTCGGCGTCATAGACAAAGGCGCGCCGCGCCCCCGCCGGGCCGAGGAGCGCGACGAGTTCGAGGGCCAGGCGCGGTGGCGGCGGAGGCTCGGGCTCCGGGCGGGACTCGGGGAAGAGATCGTCCCAGAGCGACACCGCGAGGGCTCCCGGAGGGACGGTCGTGATTGATTGCCCGAGGTCGGGCGCAGCGCGTGCCGCGGGGGGATCGATCGCCGAGCGGTACCGGCGCTGCGGGCCGATCTGCGAGAGCGACCATGCGACGCACGCGGCGAAGAGCGCGGCGCCGCCGGCGACCGAGCTCACGACGCGGCGGTCGGCGAGGATCCGCGGGCGTGGGGCCGCGGCCGGCGCGGGCGGGCTGGTGGCCACGCTTCCGGGGGCGTTTCCGGGGCCGGGGGTTGGGGCGGGGCTCATCGGTCCAGCTCCACGCGCTCGGCGATGCGCCACTCGCCGGCCCGCATGGAAGCGGGCACTCGCGCCCTGGGCCAGCGGGGCTGGTAGCGCGGCGCGTTGCGCTCGGACACAGGAGATTGGCCGCGCAGCGCGACCAGCCACCAGCGCCGCCGCTCTCCACCAACACAGCCGATCTCGACGAGGATCGCCGCGGCGTCCGAAGCGGTGGTCAGGGCGAGGTCCTGCGCCTCTGCGCCCTGCGGCGCCGAACCGCCCTGGAGCCGTGCCAGCGCGGCCGCTGGGACCTCTTCGTTGCATCGCCTGGCCGCGAGCGCCACCCGTGCCGCGTCCGGGTCGCGGCCGAGCAGGGCGGCCTCGAGGAGCGGCAGGGGCGCGGCGTTGATGTTGAGAGCCCCCGAGCCGTGGGCGGTCAGCCATTCGGCGGCGACGACGTGCGGACCTTCCGCGCCCGCCTGCCCCGATCGAGCAGTGCGCGGGTAGAGGGACAGCGCATCGCCAAAGACCTCCGCGCCCAGCGCGTCGGCGAGGGTCATCGGCGGTCTTCCCTCCTCCGCTCTCACCGGCTCGACGCCCCGCAGCGCGGCAGGCAGCCCGGCCCGGGCGCGCGACCCGAGCCGCGAGATGTGCAGGCGGCCGGAGAGATCGAGCGTCGCCGCCCGCAGCAAAGCGCCCCCGGCCCCGGCCCCGGCCCCGCCCCCGGCCCCGCCCCCGGCCCCGCCCCCGGCCCCGGCTTGGCCTTCGTGAGCGTCGCGCTCGGCAACATCAACCAGCGTTCGCCACCCACTGGCGTCCCGAGGGGCTGCGGCGTCCGGCTGGTTGCCTTGCGCATCCCCGAGCCGCGCCAGCGCGTCGAGCAGGATGGGCTCGGCGTCCTGCAGCAGGGCCTGCGCCTGGGCATCGGCCAGCGCTGCGCGCGCCCCTCGCTGCGCTGCGGTGGCCGCTCGGATCGCGGCGGCGCCCGCGACCGTGAGCCCGGTCAACGCCACCAGCGCGATGAGCAGCGCCGCCCCGCGGCGCGATCCGCGATGGAGAGGCTGCGGGCGAGCGCTCACGGGGCACGCTCCCAGGTGATCTCGGCGCTCTCCGGCCCGGCCGACTCGCCGGGGTTCAGCACGATCAGGGCGTGGATGCGCTGCGGCGCTTGCGTCTCGCCGGCCCGCGGCGCCGAACGCGACCTGTCTTGCTCGGGCATCCCCCCATCCCCGATCTCGAATCTCTCCACCCCGCGCAGGGCGATCCGCTCCAGCGCCGGCTCCTGCCCGTCCAGCCAGCGCTCGCCGCGGATCAGTGTTCCGCCGCGGGCGCTGCGCCCAGTCGACCCGGGCACCCCGGGGGCAAGCCGCCACTCGACTTCGCGCCAGCGCGTCTTCCGCTCGCGCTCGTCGAATCCGCCCTGGACGATTCTCAGCGCTGCCCCGCTCGCGTCGACCACCACCGAGCGTGGGCGCAGCGCCGCCGCGGCCAAGTCGCGCTCGATCGCGGCCGCGGCGCGGCGGACCGGCCCTCCCGCGCCCGCCCCGAGCGCCGCGTCGCGCGCTGTCCTGGTGGCCACGCCCAGCCAGCTGCCCACACCCACCAGGAAGACCGAGAGCAGCGAGAGCGCTGCGAGCACCTCCAGCAGTGTCAGCCCGCGCCTCCCCCCCGCAAGTTGTCGACGTAGGAGCGTGTCCGCTGGAAGCCCGCTCTCGCGAGGCCCGCCCGGCGCACGCCGCATCCGGGCAGCCCGGCGCGGCTGCCGGCGCCGGGGCGCGACCGGCGCCAGCCGCGCGATCGACAGCGCCTCGCGCGGCGCGGCGTCGACGCGCTCCTGCACCCGCACGACCACCCTCCACCAGCGCGGCGGGGGCGCTTGGACAGCCGAGCCCGCCTCTGCGGAAATCGGCGCCGCAACGCTGTCCTCGGCGGGGAGCTCGGCCGCAACCGTCCAGCGCCGCCCTTCGGCATCGATGCGCGACCAGAGGCGCTCGGACGAGACCTCGCCCGAGTCGGACAGGTCCGCCTCGGCCCGCCACCACGAGAGGGCCCGCAGCGCGCCGGCCTGATCCGCGGCCTCGCGCGTGGCCCGGGCCGCGTCCCGCAGCGTGACCGCGACCGCGCCGCTGGCGACGGCCAGGATCACCGTCGCGACCAGCACCTCCAGCATGGTCAGCCCGCGCCGCGTCACAGCCCGCCCCCGGACGGCCGCATGGGCTCTGGATCGTCAACGCGCACCTGGCCGCTCAGGCCCAGCACCTCGATGCGCGCCGCGCTCTCACCGGGAGTTCCAGCGCATGACAGGGCGATCACCGCGTCGTCGCTGGTCCCGTCGCGGTAGAAGCGGAGCAACGCCGACGATCGCATCGCGGGATCGCCCGCCCTCCGGGTCGACAGCGAGGCCGTCCACCCCCGGGGCAGAGCCGTGGACTGCTCCGGGAGCGGCGAAGCGACGGTGCGGACAGCGCGGAGCACGGTGACCGTGGACCGCTGGTCGCCGGCATCGGGGAACACCAGTTCGACCGTTCCTCCGCCCGGCGTGCGCTCCGGGGCCCGCTCGGCGAGGAGGGCGGCGCGCTCGACCGCGCTGCGCACCGCCGCGATGGCCGCGGGCCGCGCCTGCGCAGCCCGCATCGGCCCGGCCACGCCCGCCAGCATGCCCGCCGCAAGGGTCAGCAGGATCAGCACCGCCAGCAGCTCGACCAGCGTGAGCCCGCCCCGGAAGGACCTATCAGCGCGCGAGGTCACGGCTTGCCCCCGGCCGGCTTGGTCGTTTGCCCGAGCTGGTCGCTGCTGATGTCCTCATCCTCGCTGCCCGCGCCGCCTGCCGACACGCCCGGCCTGCCGTCGGCGCCCAGCGACAGGACTTGGTACGCGCTCTGCGGCCCGGGGGTGACGTACTGGTAGCGGTGGCCCCAGGGGTCGATGAGCTTGTCGGGCTTGAGGAAGGGCTCGGCGCGCCCGGCGGGGGCGCGGGTGAGCACGTCGAGCCCATCTTCCATCGTGGGGATGGCGCCGGTCTCCAGGGCGTAGGTCTCGATGGCGTTCACGATGAGCGCGATGCCGGTCTTGGCCAGCTCGCGCTTGGCCCGGCCCACCTGCCCCCGGAACGAGAGCGTCAGCGTGGCCGCGATCAGGCCCAGGATGATCACCACCGCCAGCACCTCGACCAGGGTCATGCCGCGGCGGGCCGGCGGCGTTCGGTTCCGCCGATCGCGCGATGCCTGAATGAGCGAATTCATGGGAAGGGCTCCAGCGGGTGATCCCGGCGGCGGGGGGTCTGGGGCTTCGGGGTTCCGGGGTTCCGGGGTTGCGGGGTTGCGGGGTTGCGGGGTTGCGGGGTTCTGGGATTCCGGGGCTCTGGGATTCCGGGGGCTAGAGGGTTTGCGCGATTTTGAGCATGGGGGCGATGGCGGCGTAGACCACAAAGCCGATCATCGCCGCGAGCAGGAGGATGACGGCGGGCTCGAGGACGGCGCCCAGGCGATCGACCAAGCGGCGGCTGGAGGCGCTCATGCGCTGACCGATGGTGCGCAAGGCCCCGGCGAGTTCCCCGCTCTGCTCCGCGACCTCGAGCACCCGGCAGAAGACCGGCTCGAAGACCCCGCCGGCGCGCAGTTCCTCGGTGACCGGCCGGCCCGCCAGCAGGGCGGCGCGGACGCGGCCGAGCTCGGCCGCGATGGCGGGGTTGCGGATGGTGGGCAGGACTAGGGCCAGGGCCTCGGCCAGCGGCACGCCGCATTCGAGCAGGCGGGCCAGCAGCACGCTCAGCGAGCCGACCTGGCCGCGCAGCGCTGCCCGCCCGATCAGAGGCACGCGCAGGCGCCACCGCGCCAAGGGCCGAGAGTTCCACGCCCAGCTCAGCGCCGCGACCGCGGGCAGAGAGAGCAGCAGGATCAGCCACCAGCGCCCGGCCAGTGTCTCTCCCACAGTGAGCAGGATGCGTGTGGGGCGGGGCAGGTCGGCGCCCGCGTCGCGCAGGACCGCGGCCAGCTGCGGGATGGTGGTGGTCGACAGGAACACCACCACGCCCAGGCCGAAGAGCAGGAGCAGCGCCGGGTAGGCCAGGGTGGCCGCGAGCCTCCCTGAGACCTCTTCGCGGCGGCCGTGGTGCTCGGCGAGATCGGCCAGGGCCCGGGAGAGTTCGCCGGCCTGCTCGCCGGCGCGGACCACGGCGATGTCCACCTGCCCGAACCACCCCGGCTGCGCCTCCATCGCCTCGGCGAGCGAGTCCCCGCCGCGGACCCGCTCGGCCAATCCCGCGGCCAGCCTGGAGAGGGCCACGCCGCCGCCGCGCTCGCTCAGCCATGCGCCGGCGATGCGGGCAGCGGCGGCTGAAGACGTCCGCGCTGGGCGGCGCGCGCCGTCGAGAGGCATCGGCGCGCTCTGCGGGGCCAGCAGCGCGAGCGCAGCGCTGAGCTCGGTCCCGGTGGCCAGCAGCGTGCCCAGGGACTCGTAGCACTCGACCAGCGCGGCCCTCCGCCGGCCCTGCCGCCAGCGCGACAGCGACCGCGAGAGCACCTGCCTCACTCCGCCCTCCGCGCCGCCCGCCCCGGCCGTCTCCTGCTCGGCGCGGTCTCCTCCGCGCCTCGGCCGCGAAGATGCCAGCGCATCCACGCGCAGCGGCGTGAGGCCCATGCGCCGCAGCGCCGCCCGCACCTGGTGGCCGGAGTCGGCGGTGATCTCGCCGCGCTGCAGCGCTGCGGCCGCCGGGTCCGACGCGGTGTAGCGGTAGAGCGGCACGGCTAGAGCGCCCCCTCGGCGGCCGGGGACGCCGAGGATTCCGGGGATGCCGGGGATTCCGGGGGTTCCGGTGGTTCCGGGGGTGCCGGGGGTTCCGGGGGCGGGCCGCCTTCGCTCAGATCGGCGTCCGACAGCGTGGTCCGGTCGACCTCGTCTTGTGTCGTTCGCCCGGCGCTCGCCGCCTCCAGCCCGGCCTCGCGCAGGGTCTTCATCCCCGCCGCCCGCGCCGCCGCCTCGATCTCGGCGGCGCTGCCGCCGCGGGCCAGCCGCTCGCGCAGCGCGGGTGTCATCACCAGCAGCTCAAAGAGCCCCATGCGCCCTCGCAGCCCGCTCCCCCGGCAGTGCCCGCAGCGCTCTGAGCCCACGGCCCCGCTGCCGCCGCAGCGTGCGCAGCGCGTCCGCACCAGCCTCTGGGCCAGCACCCCCGACACCGCGGCGTTGATGAGGAAGGGCTCGACGCCGAGGTCGATCAGCCGGGTCACCGCCGCGGCCGCGGAGTTGGTGTGCAGGGTCGAGAGCACCAGGTGCCCGGTCAGCGCCGCCTGGATGGCGATCCGCGCCGTCTCGCCGTCGCGGATCTCGCCCACCATGATCACGTCGGGGTCCTGCCGCAAGACGTGCCGCAGCCCGGTCGCGAAGGTCAGTCCCTTGCGCGTCCCCACCTGGGCCTGGCTGATCCCGGGCAGCTCGTACTCGATCGGGTCCTCGAGGGTCATGATGTTGAGCTCGGCGGAGTT
>CANJRL010000010.1 GCA_947476675.1 Phycisphaerales bacterium | reverse complement strand
GCAACTGGCTGCACAACGACAAGGCCCTCACCCGCGACGCGTACGAGCGCGGCGCGTACGACACCAGCACGTTCACGCAGAACCCCGACGGCACGTACAACGACCAGGCGACGCACTCCCCGGGCGCCAGGTACTGGATCCCGTCCGACCACGAGTGGACCAAGGCGGCGTACTACGACCCCAACAAGTTCGGCCCGGGCCGGGGCGGGTACTGGCGCTATCCCAACGGCTCCGACACACCATTAGTCGGAGGCTTGCCCGGCGACCCCGGCGCCCAGAGCAGCGGGCCGCTGCCGAAGACAGGTCCATCGTTCAACATCCCGGTGGGTTCCTATCCGAACTCGAACCGGCCCTGGGGGCTGCTGGATACCTCCGGCGGCGCGAGCGAGTGGACGGAGACGTGGGGGTGGGTCTTGAACGGGAGGGGGCTCGGACGCACCATACGGGGCTCGGGCACGGGTGACGGCACGTTCGCAGAATATGGCGATGACCTCAATGCCAATTACTTTTCTCCACCAAGCTCTACCTATGGTCTTAGGTTGGCTTCCACGATCCCATCACCAAGCGGCGTGGCGATTGTTGCCGCGTTCATGTTCACTCTGAGAAGGAGACGACCATGTTTCGACTGAACTGTGTGTTCTTCACCGTATGTCTGCTTTCCACCGCGGCTCGCGCCGCCGCCCCGCAGGTCATCGGCTCGCCCTTCGGGTACTGGGCCGCCACCGTGAACTCCGGCACGGGCGGCAAGTACCGCATCGACGTGTATGCCGGCTCGTTCGCAACCATGCCGAGCGTCGACGAGATCAGCCGGGCGACCGCTACAAGATGAGGTTTCGCAACCGTTCCTATGCTCATCACCGCATGCCCCAACCCCCGCTGGAGTTCGACAGCGTCTCCTTCGCCTATCCCGGCGCCGCCCACGCCGCCGCCGCGCTCTCGCGCATCTCCCTCCGCGTCGATGAGGGCGAGCGCCTCGGCGTGCTCGGGCCCAACGGGGGGGGCAAATCCACCCTGCTCCGCATCGCCCTGGGCCTCCTGCCCGGCTACTCCGGCCGCGTCAGCGTCTTCGGCATGGCCCCGGACGCCGCCCGCAAGCGCGGGCTCATCGGCTATCTGCCGCAACGATCCGAGTCCGAACTGGCCTTCCCGATCAGCGTGCGGCAGGCGGTGCTCTCGGCCGCATCCTGGCGCGTCCCGCCCTGGAAGCCGCCGCCCCGCGACCTCCGCGAGCGCGCCGACCACGCCATCGACCTCGTCGGCGCCTCGGCCTACGCCGACAGGCCCGTCGGCTCGCTCTCCGGCGGGCAACTGCAGCGGGCACTGATCGCCCGGGCCATCGCCTGCGGCGCCCGGCTGCTGGCGCTCGACGAGCCCATGGTCGGCGTCGACGCCGGGGGCCAGCGCATCTTCGCCGACATGCTCGCGACCCTGCACGCGCGCCTGGGCCTGACCATCGTGATCGTGAGCCACGACATCCGCTCGATCGCCGCCGGGTGCGACCGCGTGGCCTGCCTGGCCCGCACGCTGCACTTCCACGATTCGCCCAAGGGCCTCACGCCGCAGGTCCTCGCGGAGGTCTTCTCGCACGACATGGCCGGCATCTTCGGGGAGTTGCACGTCGACGCCCACGCCGCCGACGCCTGCTCCCACGACCACGGGCCCGGCGAGCACCACCACCACCACGGCGACGCGGGCCTCCCCGCCGCCGCGCCTGAGCGCGCCGGGTGAAGACCGCCGAGTACCTCTTCGGCCCGGCCGGCGCGCTGTTCTGGCCCGGCGTGATCGCGGCCCTCGCCGTCGCGGTGCAGGGCGCCCTGCTCTCGGTCTTCGTGGTCCTCAAGCGCATGGCCTTCATCGGGCAGGGGGTGAGCCACGCGGCGTTCGGGGGCGTCGGGCTGGCCGTGCTCCTCAACCTCGCGCCGGCGGCGTCGTTCCCGCTCATCGCGGCGTTCTGCATCGCCGCGGCGTGGGGCATCGCGTGGGCCGGGGGGGCCTCGCGCTCGCGGCGCGACGCCGAATCGTCGGACACGGTCATCGGCGTCGCCCTCGTCGCCTCCATGGCCCTGGGCGCGATCCTCATCGCCGCGCGCCAGCATGCCGCCGGCGGCACAGGCGGTGGGGGGGCGCCACCCTGGGAGCAGATCCTTTTCGGCTCCCTGCTCGCGGTCGGGCGCGGCGATGCTCTCATGGCCTGGGCCTCCGCGGCGCTGGTCGCGGGTGCGCTCGCTTGGTTCCGCCGCCCGCTGCTCCTGTGCGCGTTCGATGAGCCCGTCGCCGCGTCCATGGGCGCGCCGGCGCGGGCCATGCGCGTGCTGCTGCTCACCCTCCTCGCGATCGCCGTGGTCTCCGCGATGAAACTCGCCGGCGTCGTCCTCGCCACCGCGGCGCTGGTATTGCCAGGCGCCATCGCGCTGAAACTCTCCCAGCGCCTCGCGACGGTCCTGGCGCTCTCGGTGGCCTGCGCCGTGCTCGGGGTGCTCGGCGGCGCCGCGGCGTCCTTCGAACTCGACCTCCCGCCCGGCGCCTGCATCGTCGCGGCGCTGACGGCGCTCTATCTCTTGGCGACCGCCGGCCGCGCCATCACCGACGCCGCCCCGCGCCGCCCCGATCCGTCCCCAGGAGCCGCCCCGTGAAAGCCGAGACCATGCTCGCCGAACTCAACCGCCTGCGCAAGGACCTCGACGAAGACCCGGCGGACCTCGAGTGGCTCGCGCTCCAGCACGCCTTCATTTTCATCTCGTACAAGACCGGCGAGTTCCAGAAGTACCTCGACGAGGAGGCCCGCAAGGGGACATTTGAGGAGTTCGAGAAGTCCCGGTAACCGGAGGCCGGGCCGGGTCGCGCGGGCGGTGGAACCCGAGGGTGGAACGCCCGTAGAATCAGGAGCAATCCGCGGCCCTTGCACGCCGCGAGCCGGCAATCCCCGGCCGCCCCGTGCGACCCGCGACGAGCGGAAGGCGACTCCTCGAAGGGTGCGCCCGCCGCGCGATGTGCCCCGGGCGACGGCCCGGGGGAAAGGAGTCCCGGCGGCGCGGCAGTACACCCGCGCGACGGCTGGGGTGTCTTTCAGACAAGGAGGTGATCCAGTGCAGACCAACGGATGTACGCAGGGGCTTCGCGTCAACTGACGCGGCTCGACGGAGTCGCCGTCGACGCGACCCCGCATTGCAAGACATGCGCACCCGGCCGGCCCTCAGGGCGGCCGGGTGTTTTCTTTTCCAATGACATCGGATTCGCGCCCCGCGATCGGGTCAGAACCCTAACATGCGATAGGGTATGCCCTTCATCGCAAAATTCTAGCAGTACTCTAAGTCCATGAGGAATAGAGACTTCCGTCGCCATTGAGGGCGATGCCCGAGAATCGGGGAAATCTCTCCCTTGCGATTCGACATATCGGCCGTAGTCTCGAACTGTCCGTCGGGAAGAAACGCACGTCCCTGTATCCCCCGCCCAGTACGGGGGACCGTCCGCAAGGCCCCGTCCCGAGCCGCGCGGAAGGCAGGAGTAGGAAGAAATGCGCACCTTGAATTTCGGAGCCCTCGCCGGTGTCGGCATCTTTGCCGCGCTCGCGCCGGCCCACGCGGGCGTCGCGCCCTCTGAGATCGTCGAGATGAGAGTCTCGTGGTCCGGCGGCACGTGGAGCACGTCGGTCGACCCCAACGCGTTCACCAATGCCAACTACAACCCCGAAACCGGCGTGTACCGGTTCAACGGCGGCTGGAGCCAGGCCAACCTCGGCTTCCAGATCGAGGCCCGCCCCGGCGACGGTCGCGGCCCTGGCTTCTCCTTCGTCAATGCTTCCTACTCCTTCACCAACACCACCGGCGCCACCGACAACTTCCAGGTCACCATCCTGAGCGCCTCGCAGGCGTTCAACGCCCCGGTGCGCGCCAGCGGTTCGGTCTCCGGCTCCCTCGGCTCCGGCGGCCCCCCGGGCGACCTCGCCACCCTGAGCAACGTCGGCGGGAACCCGCTCTACCGCGCCCTCATCGACGGCACCTCGGTGCGCTCGCTTGTGACCTCCCCCTTCTCCTTCTCCACCACCTTCCCCGCCACCGTGCCCTTCGGCCCGGCCAACTTCGGCATCCCCACCGGCGAACTCCTGAATGAAACCGTCGCGGCTCAGATCGGCGTGGTCCACACGTTCCGCCTGACCGCCGGCGACTCGGTCACGTTCTCGTCGACGTTCACCGTCACCCCGACCCCCGGCGCCGCGGCGCTGTTCGGCGTCGCGGGCCTGGCCGCCTTCCGCCGCCGCCGCTGAACGTCCGACCTCACGAATTGTTTCTTGTCCGTGTGTGTGTCCCTCAACCTCCCAGGCCGCTCCGCGAACCGCGGGGCGGCCTGTCGGTTTTTGCACCCCCGCCTGAACGCCCCGGCGGGCCCCGCTACCATGCCGCCCCCTTTCGGTGAGGGCCCGCGTTCGGCACGCCTCGCGGCGGCCCGCGGCCCGCGTTCCCCGCCCCCGAGGCGGGAGGAGACCACAGCAGATGCGTCGCGCCAAGATCAGCATCATCGGAGCCGGCAACGTCGGCGCCACCTGCGCTCACTGGGCCGCCGCCAAGGAACTCGGCGACATCGTCCTCCTCGACATCCCAGACCGCGTCGGCGTCGCCCAGGGCAAGGCCCTCGACCTGCTGTGCTGCGGCCCGATCGAGCGCTTCGATTCCCGGATCCTCGGCACCGCCGACTACAAGGACATCAGCGGCTCCGACGTCGTCGTCGTCACCGCCGGCCTGCCCCGCAAGCCCGGCATGAGCCGCGACGACCTCATCCAGACCAACGTCCAGATCGTCCGCTCGGTCTGCGAGAAGATCCGCGAGTTCGCCCCCAACGCCATCGTCATCGTGGTGTCCAATCCGCTCGACGCGATGGTCTACACCGCGTGGAAGACCACCGGCTTCCCCACCCACCGCGTCATGGGGCAGGCCGGCGCCCTCGACGTCGCCCGCTTCCGCGCCTTCATCGCCGCCGAGATCGGCTGCTCCATCGAGGACGTCTCCGCCCTTCTCCTCGGGGGCCACGGCGACGACATGGTCCCGCTCCCGCGCTTCACCAGCGTCCACGGCATCCCCGTCTCCATGCTCCTCCCGGCCGACAAGATCAACGCGTGCGTCGACCGCGCCAAGGTCGGCGGCGGCGAGATCGTGAAGTTGATGGGCACCAGCGCCTATTACGCCCCGGCCTCCGGCACAATCCAGATGGTCGAGGCCGTCGTCAAGGACAAGAAGCGGATCATCCCCAGCGCCGCCTATTGCGAGGACGAGTTCGGCGTCGCCCCGGGCCAGAAGGGCAAGGGATACTTCGTCGGCGTCCCCGCGCTCCTGGGCGCCAAGGGCGTCGAGAAGATCGTCAGCGTCAACCTCGAGGGCGACGAGCAGCGCCTCATGGCCGAATCGGTCAGCCACGTGAAGGACCTGGTCGAGACGGTGAAGAAGCTGTTCCCGGATCTGGGCTGAGTCGCGGCGAGCGCGGTTGATTCGGCGACCCCCCTGCGCATCGTCGCGGGGGATTTTTCCTGCAGTCGGCGCGAAGTTTCGGTCAACCCCGCGCTCGCGCCTTGACCAACCGGGGACGCCCCAGCGCACAATGCAACCATGACGCGTCGCGCCTTCACCCTCGCCGACTCCGTGGCTGCGCTGCTCGGTCTCGCGGCACTCGCCGCCCTCGGCTGCGCCACCGCCGAGGCCCAGCGCACCGAGAAATCCAAGGCCTACAACCTCGACAAACTCCGCCTCACCATGCGCGACGTGGCCTCCTACTGCGAGGCCCACGACGGCGCCATGCCCAACTTCGGCCTGCCCGATAACCCCGCCTCCGCCGCCAGATACCGGTCGCTGACCCGCTTCGACGATTTTCAGACCCTCCGCGCGCAGGAGTACACCGCGATCGTGACCCGGTGGCCCAGCGTGCTCGAAGAATGGCTCGGCCGCGCCGACGACCGCTGGTACAGCGATTCCGGCCCCCGCGCCTCGGGCATGGTCGGCGGGCACGCCCCGGAAAGCGAGTTCCGGTACTCCCTCACGATGGTCACCGCGCCGACGATGTGGCAATGGCCCGGGCGTACCGGCGTGCCTTGGACGGACCTGCAGCGCAACTTCGAGGTCGTGAAGCGCGACCGCATCGCGTTCCCCTCGCGCAAGGGCGTGTTCCTCTTCGACCGAGGCGACCGCCGTGGCTACTGGCTGGTGGCCTTCGCCGACGGCGCCGCCGACGAGCGCGCCGTCGCCGACGGCATCCCCGGAGCGCAGGTCCCATGGTCCGAGCGCGTCCTCCGCGGCCGCGCGGTGCTGGCGACGATCAACGGGTATCTCGGGCGGGATTATTGATCCGGGCGGATGGACCGCCGACGCCGCGCCCGCTCTCTCCGGCATCCAAGCGGCATGCCCGGCCCGGCCAGACTCTCGCGCCCCTCGACCCACCGCCTCGGGGTGGGGCAACACCAGCCGCGCCTACCATCGCCGACCGTGACACCGCCCGTCCCCGGCGCTGAGCCGATCCGCTCCCCCGACCTGCTCGACGCCCCGGCGCCCGTCGCGGCTCCGCGCCCCGCCCAGCCTCGGCCGTCATCGGCCGCGGCCCCCATCGCCGCCGCCGCCGACGCCCCGGGCGCCTCCCCGTCGCGGCGGTTCTGGATCGTCGTCTCCAGCCATGCCGCGGTCGATCTTTATGCCGCCGTGGTCCCCGCGCTCTCGCTCGCCTTGGCGGCGTCGCTCGGGCTGAGCAAGCCGCAACTCACCGCGTTGTTCGTCATCAACTCGGTCATGTCGGGCATCAGCCAGCCGGTCTTCGCGTGGATGACCGACCGGCTCGACACCCGCCTGTGCGCCCCGATCGGCCTGGCCGTCTCGGCCCTGTGCCTGAGCCTCATCGGCCACGCCGATTCTTACGCCCAACTGGTCGCGCTGCAGGTGGTCGGGCAGATCGGCGTGGGCATGTTCCACCCCATCGGCGCAGCCCTCGCCGGGCAGATCGGCCGCGGGCTCGCCTTCGGCCGCTCCATGGCCGTCACCCTGTTCTTCACCGCCGGGATGCTCGGCAGCGTCCTCGGGCCGGTGCTCGTCACGCGCATGAACGAGCGCTTCGGCATGACCAGCCTCGCCTGGCTCATCCCCTTCGGCCTGGTCTTCGCCCTCGTCCTGCACCGCGGCACCCGAGGCGTCGCCCACCGACAGCCGCGCCAGGCCTCCGCCGAGCCCATCGCCCCCGAGAAACTGCGCGCCTGCGCCAGGGCGGTGCGGCTGCTCTTCGCCGCCGCCGTGCTCCGCTTCGGCGTGAACAACGCCCTCTTCTTCCTCTTCTCCCAGTGGTGCGACCAGCGCATCCCCAACGACGCGGCCAAGGCCAGCAGCGCCACCGGCGGCGTGTTCGCCGTCGCCTCGATCGGCATGGGCCTTGCCTCGCTGGTCGCCGGGCGGACCGTCCGCCCGGGCTTCGAGAAGGGCCCGATGGTGATGCTCCCGCTCATCGCTTCGCCTCTGGTCGCCGCCATGGGCCTGGTTGATCCCGCCGCGTCGTGGACCATGCCGCTGATGATGGCCCTCGCCTTCGTCACCGCGTCGGGCTACGCCGCCACCGCGCCGCTGGCGATCACCCTCGCCCAGCGCCTCATGCCCGGGAAGACCGGCGTCGCCTCCTCGCTCATGATGGGCGGGGCGTGGACGGTGTCCTCCGGCTTCCCCTTCCTCGCGCTCTTCGCGATCTCGCTGGGCAACGGCAAGGCCCACGCCGGCGGCGCCGGTTCAGGAGATCACGTCAGCCTGCTCGCGGGCTTCGTGCTCATGGCCGTGCTGCTGGCGCTCAACGGCGTGATGTCGATGCTGCTCCCCTCGAGGCTCCTCAAGGAAACAGCGGAGCATTGATTTCGGAAGGCATCGAGGCAACGAGGCATCAAGGCATCGAGAGAGAGAGCGTCAGATGCCGCCGCGGCCGCTGACGGACTTCGCCAGCGCCACCTTCGCCCGGGCCCGGTCGCGGTCGTGCCGGACCCGCGCCGCGTCGAGGGCATCGCCCTCCTTGGGTGTGCGGGCCGTGGCCTCCGCGAGTTCCGCCTCGGCCTCGCGCACGCTCAGGGTCTCGGCCGGGATGGCCCGGCCGGCGAGCACGGTCAGCGTGCCGCCGACCATCTGCAGGAAGCCGTCATCCACCAGGTACGACCGCTCTCCTCCCTTGACGAAGCGCAGCCGCAACTCGCCCAGGCCCATCTTGCCCACGATCGGCGCCCTGCCCGGCAGGAAGCCCATCTGCCCGTCGTGCATCGGGACGATCGCCGAGGAGCAATCCTCGTCCAGCACTCGGGCCTCCGGGGTGATCACGCGGCATCGGAACGCATCGGCCAAGGTCAGGCTCCTGATCGGGTCGGCGGAAGGTCGGAAGTATAGAGCATCGCGCCCACCTCTTCCCACTCGATGCCTCGATGCCTCGATGCCTGCCGCTACCAATCCTGCCGCGCCGCCTCCACGATCCGCTTGGCAGTGCGCACGTTCGCGAAGCCCTCGGCCGCGTCGATGGGGGGGCGCCTGCCCTCGCGCACCGCGCGCACGAAGTCCTCCAGTTCCAGCCTCAGGGGCTCGGCGTCGTCCACCTCCAGGGGCTCGATGCGCACCAGCGACGCGTAGTTCATGGACGAGAGGTCGTTCCCCGCGCGCAGGCCCTCGCGCACCCCGGCGAGTTGCTCCGCGTTCGCCGTGCGCCGGATCAGCACCCCGGCCTTCGCCGCGTAGTCGATCGAGACGTAGGCGTCCTCCGCGATGATCCGGATCTTGCGCTCGGTCTTCATCGCCAGCCGCGACGCCGTGATATTCGCCACGCACCGCCCCCGGGGCGTGCGGAACGTCAGCCGCGCGTTGCACACGTCCTCGTGCTCGGTCACCACCGGCACCGCCGAGGCCTGCACCTCGTCGGGCTCCGCCCCTCCCATCAGCATCAGCACCACGTCGATGTCGTGGATCATCATGTCCAGCGTGACGCCCACGTCCACCGAGCGGAAGGTCATCGGCGAGACGCGGTGCACCTCGATGAACCGCGGCAGGATGGCGCCACCGGCCTCCTCCGCCGTCTGCCGCTGCAGCGCCCGGACCACCGGGTTGTACCGCTCGATGTGCCCCACCATCAGCGCCGCGCCGTGGCGCTCGGCCAGCGCCTTGAGCGCCGTCGCGTCCTCCAGCGTGTTGGCCAGCGGCTTCTCGATCAGGCACGCGACCCCGGCCCCGAGCAGGGGCTCGGCCGCCGCCAGGTGGTGCACCGTCGGCACCGCGATGCTCACCGCGTCCACCCCGGCCCCCAGCAACGCCTCGACCGTCGCGAAGCCCTCGCACGCGTGCTGGCTCACCGCCGCATCCCGACGCTGCGCGTCGCGGTCAACCACTCCCACCAGCCGGCACCCGGGGATCTGCGTGTACACCCGCGCGTGATGGCGGCCCATGCGGCCCACGCCCACCACGCCGCAACGCAACGTTCTCGGCTCGCTCATCGCGCCCAGTCTACGCCCCGCGCCCAGTGCCGCCCCCAGACCCCGCGCCGCGCCCGCCTCGCTTGGCTCGCTGCTCCAGGTCCCACGCCGTGGGCGCCACGCCGATCTTGTGCGTGAGGTCCGGCGTCTCCGGCTCGGGCGCGAGGCGCAGCGCCTCGGCGTGCGCCTCGCGCTCCTCGCGCATCTTCTCCGCCCGCGCCTCGGCCCGCGCCGCGGCCTCGCGCTGGTGCCTCAGCGCAGCCCCGCAGTGCCCCGCCAGCACCATCACCGAGACCAGGAACCCCCCAACGTAATACAGCGCCCCCGCCCAGATCAGCAGCGACAGGAACCGCAGCATCAGGCCCCCGAGCAGGTTCGGCAGCACCACCGAGAGCGCCGCCAGGCCCCCGAACAGGCACATCCCCACCACGCCCCGCCTGAGCCTGTCGCCCATCGCTTCGTCGGACGCCCACTCCGCCCGCCTCGCGAGCAAGACCGACGTCGGCATCCACCCCGCGACGCCGATCAGCATCAGCGCGATCACCCCGCCCACCAGCCACCCACCGGCGAACGCCCCCGACAGTTGATCGCCCAGCGTCGGCGCGAAGGCGCCCGCCGCCGCCCTGCCCGGCGCCCGCGCCACGAACACCGCCGCCGCTCCCAGCACCGCCAGGGCGGCGAGCAGCCACGCCGCCTGCGTCGCCACCGCCGCGGCCTTGATCGGGATCGGCGAGCGCACCACCCCGTGATCGTCCGACCCGTCCGGGAGGGCCGCGCTCACGATCACCAGCCCGCCCACCCACAGCGACGCCGCCAGGCACAGCACGCCCCCGAACACCAGCACCGGCTCCGGCGGCGCGCTCACGACCATCGCCGACAGCGACGCCGGCGCGCACAGCAACCCCAGCGACATCAGCCAGAACCCCGCCTGCATCCGCCGCACAAAGCCCCGCGGCGCCTCCATGATCCCCGCTTCGCGCAGCCGCTGGCGCCTCCTCGACTCCGACACCGTCGCGCCCAGCCAGCCCCCCGGCGCCGCCCGGCCATCGCTCGTCTGGCCCCGCACCTCCGTCGGCTCGAGGATCGGCCTCCCGCACTCCGGGCACGGGTTGGTCCGCGGCAGGCCGTACAGGTCGTACCCGCAGCCCTTGCACGCCACGTGCTCGTTCACCACCAGCATCGGAGGAGGCGGAGGACCGGCCCCCACACCCGGTTCAGAGCCGACGACCTCGTACGGGTCGGGCTCGCGCGGCGGCCGCTGCTTCGCCCGACCCGGCTCGCCTCCAGCCCCGCCGCGACTCACACGCCCTCCATCGTCGACTGCCGCCGCAGCACCCGCGACAGCGCCGCGCTGAGCCGCAGAAACAGCGACACATACAGCACCCCCGCGACCAGCGTCAGCACGCCGGTCGGCAACGCCGCGACCATGCCGAACATGCCCACGGCGGCAGCGGCGCCGGCCGCTCCCGCGGAGGATGCCACCACCGCGAAGAACGCGGCATAGAGCAGCGCGGCCAGCGCGACGATCGCCACGCCGACCCACAAGGTGGTCTTGACCCGCTTGGCCAGGCGCAGGTCAGGGATGCGCCGCGCCAGCCCCCGAATGTGCAGCAGCCCCGCGACGAACAGCATCGCCCACGCGCCGGCGCTCGCGAGCCACAGCAGCGCGAGCAAGATCGCCGTGCCGTACGACTGGACGCCCCTCAATGAGGAAACCAGCAACCCCGTGATCGAGGGTGACGCCAGCCCCGACGCGCCGGCGACCTCCATCCCGGCGCTCAGCAGTTTCAGACCCACTAGCCCGACGATCCCCAGCCGCGCCACGCGGCGCGACGTCCAGGCGGCCCGCGCCTCCTCCGTCCACCGAGGATCGGGCGAGGTCAGCCGGAACCAGCCGAGCAGCCCCACCGAGGAAAGCAGCAGCGCGAGCAACGCCCCGGCGGCGGTGATCAGCCTGTCCTGCAGGCTCAGCGGCGCTCCCATTATACTCAGGGGGCTCGCGGCGTACGGCGTCGACGAAACCGATAGATGACTCGGCGGCGATGCGGTCGACGCCGGCTGGCCTGGCCCCGAGGGAGTCAGCGAAGCCGTCACCGGCGCCGTCGTCGAGCCGACGGGGCCGGGCGTATGCGTGATGCTGACTGCCCCGTTCTGCCCGAACGTGACAATGCGGGACCCCGACGGCAGCATCGGCATGTACGACGAGCCGGCGGTCATGTGCGTGACCACGTGCGTACCCCCGATCCCGCCGATCTGGAACATATCCGGCGCCATCCCGCCGCTAAGCGAAACCGGCGCAGGCGAGGTGGGGGTCCACTGCGCTTCCAGCCCACCCGCCGCCGTGGTTTCCACCGTCAGCATCGATCCATCCGTGAAAACCACCGTGTCCTTGCCGCGTGCCGGCGCGGCCGGGTCAAACTCGATCGCCTGCACGATCCCGTCGGACCACCGCACATCAACCCGATCCGCGACCGTGCCGTCGGCCCACGTGACGCTCGTCACCGGCGCGACGGCCGCCGCGCGTGCGGCCCCCCTCGCACCGAACATCGCCCCCATCACGCCCCACGGCACGCACCAACTCAGCACCGTGCACAGCATCCCCAGCATCACCAGCCAGGCCCCGCGCCGCAGCCGCGCCACATACGCCTGCGGCGCGTGCGTCAGCAGGTCGCTCCGCAGCGAATCAGCCGCCGGCGCCCCGCACTCTGGGCACACCCCGCCCACGCTGATCGACCGCAGGTTGTAGCCGCACGAGAGGCAGGGCCTGTCCTCGCCCACGACGGCGCCCACCTCGATCGCCTCCGCGAGCGAAGACACCACCCTCGGCTCGCCGGCCCCGGGCATCATCGCCGAATCCTACCACGCCACCCCGCGCCGCCAACGCATCCACCCACTCCCCGCCGTGGGCGCGGGAGAGGGTCGTCGCGCAGCGACGGGGTGAGGGCATGCCTTGAACCCCTCTCCCTCCGGGAGAGGGCAGGGTGAGGGGCTCTTCGTTCGCTGACGCATGCCCAGCAGAGACTGGGCATGCCACCCGCACCCTCTCCCCTTGCGGGAGACGGTCGTCGCGCAGCGACGGGGAGAGGGCATGCCTTGAACCCCTCTCCCTCCGGGAGAGGGCAGGGTGAGGGGCTCTTCGTTCGCTGACGCATGCCCAGCAGAGACTGGGCATGCCACCCCCCCCGTGAATCCATTACCCCACGATCGCCGCCGTCGGAGGGTCGGCGTACGCCTCGCCCTTCACGTGCGCCACCGCCCCGGCGAACATCGCCAGCCCGGGCGTCACACCGCGCATCGATTCGCCCGGCAGCCGCGTCCAGAACGGGTGGTTCGTCCACTCCAAGTACCGTTCCGGGTGCGGCATCAGCCCGAAGATCAGCCCGCTCGCGTCGCAGATCCCCGCGATCCGCTCCGCCGAACCGTTCACATTCTCGCCCTCGGCGTAGCGCAGCGCGATCCGCCCGCCCTCGCGCAGCATCCGCATCGTGTCTTCGCCATCCGCCACGAACCGCCCCTCGCCGTGCGCGATCGGCAGCATCATCGCATCCGCGGCGAACGGCGGCTCCCGCTCGACCAGCCCCCGTGTCCACACGCACGCGCTCGACCCATCGGCCTTCACACGCAGCCATCGATCGATGAACCGCGCCCCCGCGTTCTCCGCCAGCGCCGCCGTCTGCTCGGGAGGCGACTCGGGCCATCGCCCGTCCGCCGGCCCCGGGAGCAGCCCCACCTGCACCAGCACCTGGAAGCCGTTGCACGCCCCGATCATCGGCACGCCCCGCTCCGCCGCCGCCCGCAGCGCCGGGTATAGCCGCTCGCGGAGCCGCGTCGCGAACACCCGCCCCGACGCGATGTCATCCCCGTACGAGAACCCGCCCGGGAATCCGATCAGGGCGTACTGCCCGAGCAGACCCGGCTCGGCGATCAGCCGGTTCAGGTGCACCAGGTCGCACGCCGCCCCGGCAAGCCCGAAGGCCCGCACCATCTCCGCATCGCAGTTCGTCCCGGCGGCGCGGATCACCACGGCTCTTGGAATCTCGTTCACGCAACCATCGTATCCGCGCCCCACCCTCTCCCCTTGTGGGAGAGGGTCGTCGCGCAGCGGCGGTGTAAGTGCGCATCCCCCCCTCTCCCCGGGTGGGAGAGGGTCGTCGCGCAGCGACGGGGTGAGGGCATGCCTTGAACCCCTCTCCCTTCGGGAGAGGGCAGGGTGAGGGGGTCGTCGGACGCGGGCGCATGCCCAGCGGAGACTGGGCATGCCACCCGAGCACCCTCTCCCCCAGTGGGAGAGGGTCGTTGCGCAGCGACGGGGTGAGGGCATTCCTTGAACCCCTCTCCCTTGGGAGAGGGCAGGGTGAGGGGTCTGTCGGACGCGGGCGCATGCCCAGCGGAAACGGGGCATGCCGCCCTTACCAGTCCAGCGTCCCCAGCCACGCCGCCCGCAACTCCTCCACCTTCGCCGCAAGACCCGCTGCGCCCCACCGCAACTCGCCCGAGTCGGTCAGGCGGCCCACCACCGCGCTCCGCACCCCCGCCTGCGCGAGCACCATCTGCGCCGCCTCCAGGTGCTCCACGCCCACCTCCAACACGTAGCGCGAGGGCGATTCCTCGAACCCGTCCACGAACGTGTCGACCCCCGGGCAACGCACGCACCGGGGGAGCAACGAGAGATCCATCTCCGCGCCCAGCCCGGCCTTCTGCCCCGCCGGCGCGGCGCCGATCAGCATCTCGGCCACCGCGACCAGCAGCCCCCCGTCCGAGCAGTCGTGCGCCGCGAGCACCAGCCCCTCGCGGATCACCCGCGCCACCGCCCCGGCCGCGGCGCACCCCGCGCGCAGGTCCACGCTCGGCGCTGTCGCCGCCTCGCCCTCCGCGCCCCACATGGCGAACGCCTGCGAGCCCCCGAGCCTCCCCTGCGTCTCGCCGACCATGACCAGGGCGCTCCCGGCCCGCTTGGCGTCCGACGTCGCGCAGCGCCGCTTGTCCTGCACGATCCCCACCCCCGTGATCAGCAGCGTGTACGGGATCTCGATGGTCCTCCCGTCCGCCAGCGCGAACTGGTTGTTCAGCGAGTCCTTCCCGCTCACGAACGGCGCGCGGTGCGCCTTCGCCGCGTCGTAGCAACCCGCCGCCGCTCTCACCAGCGCCCCCAGGTTCCGCGGCTTCTTGCAGCTCGGCCAGCAGAAGTTGTCGAGGATCGCGATCCGCGATGGGTCCGCCCCCACGCACACCAGGTTCCGCACGCACTCGTCCACACCCGCCAGCGCCATCTGGTACGGGTCGCCCCCCTGCGCGTCATCGCCCAGCCCCAGCGCCAGCCCGCACCCGATGGCCAGCGCCCTCGGCGAGCCCGCCACCGGCGAGACCACCGCCGCATCCCCGGGACCCTCACCCGCGGCGCCCACCAGGGGCTTGATCACCGTCGCGCCCTGCACCTCGTGGTCGTACTGCCGCACGATCCACCGCTTGCTCGCGATGTTCGGGTTCGCCAGCAGCGCCGTCAGCGCGTCCTTGAGCGCCGAGGGCCGCATCGCCCGAGGTCTCGGCGGCATCGTCCCCGCCGCCCGCTCGCCCGGCCACACCGCCTCGCGCACCGGCGTCGGCAGGCCATCGTGCAGGAAATCCATCCCGAGCCGCCCGACCTCCGCGCCCCGATAGCGCAGCACCAACTCCTTTGCCTCGGTGCCGAAGCGCCCCAGCACGCACCACTCCACCCGCTCCTCCTCGCAGATCCGCGCCAGGACCTTGAGCCTCTCCTCGGGAACCGCCAGCACCATCCTCTCCTGCGCCTCGCTGATCCAGATCTCCGTGTAGGTCAGCCCGTCATACTTCAGCGGCGCCCTTTCGAGGTCCACCTCCGCGCCGATCTCCTCGCCCATCTCGCCCACCGCCGAACTGAAGCCCCCGGCGCCGCAATCCGTGATCGCGCTGTACAGGGGCCCGCCCGCCGCGTCCCGCGCCCGCAGGATCGCGTCCAGCAGCCGCTTCTCCTCGATCGCGTTGCCGATCTGCACCGCGTGCGCGAACTCATCCGCGTGCGTGTCCGTCAGTTCCGCCGAACTGAACGTCGCCCCGTGCACGCCGTCGCGCCCCGTCCGCCCTCCCAGAGCCACGATCAGGTCGCCCGGCCTTGCCGCCCCCCGGATCTTGTCCCGCGGCATCACGCCCACGCACCCGCAGAACACCAGGGGGTTGCCCACAAACCGGTCGTCGAACGCCACCGCCCCGTTCACCGTGGGGATGCCCATCCGGTTGCCGTAGTCCCGCACCCCGGCCACCACCCGCGTCAGCGTGCGCCGGGGGTGCAGGCACCCGGGCGGCAGCGTCTCGCCCT
Source organism: Phycisphaerales bacterium (assembly GCA_947476675.1). GTDB lineage: Bacteria > Planctomycetota > Phycisphaerae > Phycisphaerales > UBA1924 > CANJRL01. Next base: position 25,671 of record CANJRL010000010.1, on the reverse strand, counting down.
CGACGAACGAGTCCGGATGCGCCACGCAGAACACGTCCGTGTTCGCGATCGGCTTCGCGCCCAGCCCGGTGCCGATGACATCGCGGATGCACCCGCCCACGCCCGTCGCCGCCCCGCCGTAGGGCTCGATGGCGCTGGGGTGGTTGTGCGTCTCGACCTTGATATTCACCGCCGTCGCGTCGTCGAACGCGATCACCCCGGCGTTGTCCTTGAACACGCTCAGCGTCCAGTCGACCCCGTCCTCGATGAGTTCGAACGTCGCCGCCGCCACAGTGCTCTTGAGCAGGTTGCGAATCGTCACCGACCCGTCGGCGTGGAACTCGTGCCCGGGCCGCGCACCGCGCTCGTCGGGCGCATCCAGCCCCGGGATCGCCGCGCCGCCCCCGGTGCGCCGGTACGTCACCGTGCTCTTGAGCGTCTTGTGCACGCAGTGCTCCGACCACGTCTGCGCCAGCGTCTCGAGCTCGATGTCCGTCGGCTCGCGCCCCGCCTCCCGGTAGTACGCCCGCACCGCCTGCATCTCGTGCAGATCCAAAAACAGGTGCGCCTCGCGGCTCAGCCTCTCCAGGTCCGCGTCCGCCAGCCCGGTGACCGGGACGCGCCGGATCGGCTGCTCCTGCGCAGAGCCCCGCGGCAGCGCCCCGGGCCAGTGAGGCTCGCGATGCACCCGCTGGATCACCGCGTTCGACAGCAGCCGCGCCGCCACCAGCCCCGCCTCGGCCTCCGTCACGCCCTCCAACTCGTATCGCTCCGCGGTCGACACCGAGGCATCCGCCACGCCCGTCAACTCCATCACCGCCTCGCGCACCGTCTGCGCCGCCGGGTCCATCACCCCCGGCAGAGGGTGCACCTCGATCAGTTCCGCTCCCTCCGCCGCCGGAGCCGCCCCCAGCGCCGATTCCTCCAGCACCGGGTTCGTCAGCAGCGCCGCGCGCACCCTCTCCACCTGCTCGGGCGCCAGCGCCGCCTCGATCAGGTACACCCGCGCGCTCCGCACTCCACGCGCCTTCACCCCCAGCGCCGCCGCGTCCCGAAGGACCGCCTCGCCCCGCGGGTCGCCCGCCGACGCCTTGGGATGGACCTCGATTCTGTGCACCTTCCGAGCCGCGGTTGCCACGCTCGCCGACTCCGCCGTCATCGCCATGCGACGATGATACGGCCCCCGGCCACTACACTCGCCACGCGTGCACGACCGGCCCAACGTCCACCTCTTCACCGACGGCGCCTGCTCCGGCAACCCGGGGCCGGGCGGCTGGGCCTACATCCTCGTTCACCCCGCCACCGGCAAGCGCCGCGAGCACGCGGGCGCCGAGGCCGACACCACCAATAACCGCATGGAACTCACGGCCGTCATCGAGGGCCTCCGCGCCCTCAGCAGGCCCAGCGACGTCGACCTCACCTCCGACAGCCAGTACGTCCTCAAGGGCCTTCGGGAGTGGCTCGACCAGTGGAAGGCCCGCGGCTGGCGCACCGCGGACAAGAAACCCGTCAAGAACGAGGACCTCTGGCGAATCCTCGACGACCTCCGCGCCGCCCACACCCTCCGCTTCCACTGGATCAGAGGCCACAACGAGCATCCCGAGAACGAGCGATGCGACCAACTCGCCGTCGCCGCACGTCAGGCTCTCGTCAACAACGACCCTTGATCCCACCCTCTCCCCTCGTTGGAGAGGGTCGTCGCGCAGCGTCGGGGCGAGGGGTCTCACCCCTCCGAAAGCCCCAGGTCTCTCCGCTTCGCCTCCCACTCCGCCCGCTCGCGCTTGTTCTCCGTCGCGATCTCGGCCTTCCCGGCCCGGATCGCCTCGACCTCCAGCCGCGTCAGCCGCACCGATTCGACCTCGTAATCCCGGAACGCCTCCGCCGTCACCGGCACGATCCCCGCGATCAGCCCGTGCATCGCCGCCGCGTAGTCCCGGATCTCCTTCTGCGCGTGCGCATCCATCCGCAGCGACAGGAACCGCAGCAGGTTGTGCAGGTCGATCTTCCAGTACCACTCCGTGTACAGGCTCTGCGGCAGCGCGATCCGCGCGATCTCCCGCGCCACCCCCTTCTCCATCAGCGCCGCGTACCGAGCGTACTGCTCCTCGCTCGCCGCCAGGAACGCCAGGAACTCCTCCGCGGTCGCGGCGTCCAGCGGCTCATCCCGGCCCTGCCGGTTCGTCGCGCTCTGCTTGCGGATGTCCTCCAGCCCCGGCCGGTAGAAGCGGTCGGGCATCACCGAGTACCGCCCGGAGTACTCGTTGACGCTCGCCGTCCGGTGCCGGATCCACTGCCGCGCCACGAAGATCGGCATCGCGCAGTGGAACTTGAACTCCACCATCTCAAAGGGCGTGGTGTGCCTGTGCCGGAGCAGGTACCGGATCAGCCCCCGGTCCTCGCTCACCTGCTTGGTCCCCACCCCGTACGAAACCCGCGCCGCCTGCACGATCGCCCCGTCCGCCGTCTGCCCCCGGGGCACGAGCCGCGGCATCACGTCGAGCAGCGCCACGAACCCGTGCTCGTGCACCCGCGCCTCCCAGCGCGAGGCGCCGCCCATCACGTCCACCATCTCGACGCCGTCGGGAGTGCCCACGCGTTCGAAGCCCGTCGCGCTCGGTTGCATCTCGGTCATCGTCATCGCCTTCATCCTCTTACGCGGCCGCCACCCATCCGGTGCGCCGACAGGTTGCTCAGGCCGTACCGCCAAGAACCGACAGGCGCCCGACATGGTTCGAGCACAACCCCGCCGTGACGCCCCGCGCGGACAGGCGCGTCTCCTCCGAACGGATGACGCAGCCCCATCCGCCTCGCGCCCGAACCGGACGCGCCAGCCCCGGCCCCGCGCAAGGGATGGCCCTATCTTCGCGGGCTCGCCAGCGCGAAGATTCGCGCGGCCCCCGGTTTTGCCTTGCCCACGCGAGCCGTTGTCGTACGCTCGCCATGTCGCGAGGCGACGGGGGAACGCGATCCGCGGCGGGCCCCTCCCGCCCCGTCCAGGCCGAGAACTCCAAGGAGGCCTCCATGAAATCCCCCGTCACCCTGATGGTCGCAACATCGGTCGCGCTCCTGACCGCCCCGTGCCGCGCGCAGGTGTACTCGATCACCGATCTTCAGCCCGGCAGCGGCTTCGCCGACGCGATGGCCTACGGCGTAAGCCAGAACGGCAAGATCACCGGCGCGGGGACCGTCACCGCCACCGGAGAGGTCCACGCCTTCATCTACTCGAACGGCGTCTTCCAAGACCTGGGGATGCTGGGCTTTCCCGGCGGCGCCTACGGCATGGCCGTCAACAACAGCGGACAGGTGGCCGCCACCGGCTACGGGCCCGGGTACCAGGCCCTCCTCTACTCCAACGGCCATGCCGCCCCGATTGGCAACATCGACGGCGGATCCACCGTCGGCCTCGCCATGAACAAGTACGGGCACATCGTCGGCCGCGCACGCAACGGCGACGGCGGCTACCAGGGCTTCTCCTACCTCGGCTCGTTCGACGCCCTCAACGTCGATGTCGCCCGCGGCATCAACGACGCCGACCAGATCGTCGGATCCTTCGGATTCGTCTGGAATACCGGCGGCAAGTTCGTCTACGTCTTCGAGCACGGCTTCGTCATGCAGGGCGCCACCATGACCGACATCGGCGACCTGGGCGGCGGCCGCGCCTCCAACACCGAGGCGTACGCCATCAACAACGCCGGACAGATCACCGGCTATTCCACGCGCGCAGACGGCGCAACGCACGCATTCGTGTGGACCAACGGCGCCATGACCGACCTCGGCGCCCTCGGGGGCTACTCCTCCTTCGGAACCTCCATCAACAACCGCGGCGAGGTCATCGGCAATCTCGGAACCTCCGTCTACAACGCGTACATCCCGTTCCTGTATACCCACGGGGCGATGCACTATCTCACCGATCTCCTCGACGCCAGCGGGGCCGGTTGGAGCGGCCTCGTCGCGACGCAGATCAACGATTCCGGCTGGATCGTCGGCTACGGCACGATCAACGGCGCCACCCACGGCTTCCTCGCCCGCCCCGCCTCCGTCTGCCCCGGGGACGCCAACGGCGACAACACCGTGAACTTCGCCGACCTCAACATCGTTCTCGGCGCCTTCGGTATGAGCGGCCAAGGTTTGCCCGGTGACGTGAACCACGACGGCGTCGTGAACTTCACCGATCTCAACATCGTCCTCGCTTACTTCGGCACGGGCTGCTGAAGCATCGCCAGTTCGACCGGCCTGGCGACGCCACCGCGTTTGCCGACTCACCGCTGCGTCTCCGCGAGGCGCCGGGGCCGGGCAGACCGCGCAGCCCTCTCTCTCGGGAGGGACGGGTGGGGGTCCTTCCTCGCCGGCGCATGGCCAGCAAAGACCGGGGGACATGCCTCCCACGCGCTCTCCTCTCTCAGGTGACTGTGAGAGCGCCATGCGCCCCTTGGACACGAACCGCCAGCCAGCGACCGCCGCCGACAGCCGTCGCCGGGCCCCGACACCCGTCGACACGCCCCGACTGCCCCGCGACGCCCAATACACTGCCCCCATGACCACCGCCGCCACCTCCCGGACCTCCTTCCACGCCCGCGCCGAGGGCATCCTCGCCAACCTCAAGGCCACCGGACAACTCAAGTCCCTCCAGATGATCGAAGGCCCCATGGGCCCGACCGTCCGCCTCAAGGGCTACGGCGAGGTCCTCTGCTTCTGCTCCAACAACTACCTCGGCCTCGCCAACCACCCCGAGGTCGTCGAGGCCGGACACCAGGGCCTCCGGGACTACGGCGCCGGCACCGCCTCCGTCCGCTTCATCTGCGGCACCTTCGCCCCCCACGAGCGCCTCGAACGCCGCATCGCCTCCTTCCTCGATCAGCAGGCCGCCTACACCTTCGTCTCCTGCTGGAACGCCAACGAGGCCCTCTTCCCCACCCTCTGCGAGCCCGGCGACATCATCATCTCCGACGAACTCAACCACGCCTCCATCATCGATTCCATCCGCCTCGCCACCGTCATCAAGAAGGGCCTGCACAAAACCGTCTACAAGCACAACGACCTCGCGGACCTCCGCCGCCGCCTCGAGGAAGCCCGCGCCGGCAGCGACGTCACCGGCGTGCTCTGGGTCGTCACCGACGGCGTCTTCTCCATGGAGGGCGACATCGCCGACCTGCCCGCCATGCGCGCCCTCTGCGACGAGTTCGACGCCCTGCTGATCGTCGACGATTCCCACGGCCGCGGCGTCATGGGCCCAACCGGCAAAGGCACCCACGAGCACTGGTCCATGCCCGGCTCGAAGATCGACATGTTCACCGGCACCCTCGGCAAGGCCCTCGGAGGCGCCGCCGGCGGCTACATCGCCGGCCCCAGGGCCGCCATCGACCTGCTGATCCAGCGGGGCCGCCCCACCCTCTTCAGCAACGCCCTCCCGGCCACCGTCGCCTGCTCGGCCGACAAGGCCCTCGAGATCCTCCAGCGCGAGCCGCAGCGCGTCCAGCGCCTGCGCGACAACGCCGCCTACGCCCGCGCCGGCATCCGCGCCGCCGGCTTCACCGAGATCGAGTCGCCCACCGCCATCCTGCCCATCATCGTCCACGACACCGCCAGGGCCATCGCCATGAGCCAGAAACTGCTCACCCTCGGGGTGTACGTCATCGGCTTCGGCTTCCCGGTCGTCCCCGAGGGCCACGCCCGCCTCCGCGTGCAGGTCTCCGCCGCCCACACCCGGGAGCACATCGACGGGCTGGTGGGGGCCCTCAGGCGGCTCTGAAGCACGCTCTTTGTACGACTATCATCGCGTCATGCAGAGGCAAGTGTTGTTGCATCAAGACGAGTCAGGCGTGTGGATCGTTGAGGTCCCATTCCTGCCAGGATGCCTCAGTCAAGGCCAAACAAGAGATGAGGCACTCCGCAACATCCGGCACGCGATCGAAGCGTGGCTGGAAGTGGCCCAGCAGTTCGGCGACGAGATACCCGAAGAGGCTCAACTCGAAATCGCCACGGTGGAACTACCCTAACATATTACTAATATCAGGAAATCTGCATGGTCGTTTTCGAGCAGGCTGGATGTACTTGGTCGACCAGTCAGCGAGGTGAAAAAGGGACATCTATGTAAAAGCATAGAGTAAAACTGTGACTCACGATACTAGTGGGTGGACAAAAAACGGGTGAAAATCCTCGTCGATGAGGACTGGGCAGCGGATAATCCCCGCATGAAAACCCCTCATCTTGGTCGTCCCGGCCAGCCGTTTTTCTCGGACCTGCTTGTCAAGGACTACATCCCGGTGCCTCGATCGGTGATCTATGCCGGTCGTTACCTCGGCCCGTCTCATCCGCTCTCCGATCCCCGCCACCGAATGCTCATTCTCGCGCTCGCAGCGCGACAACACGGTGACCGGCCCGCGCAGGTTTACTGGGAGAGCCTCGCCAAGGATTTGGGTGTTAGTCATTCGACGGTGCGCAAATGGGCACGGTCGCTTCGTGCTGCGGGGCTTCTGACCATCCAGCAGCGGAAGGGAGTGCAGCGATCACCGAACGATCGTCCGGGCTATCGGAACGCCGCGAACAAGTTTGATCTGACGGCGCTGAACAACTTCCTGCTCAAAGAGATCCTGCCGAAGCGCGAGGCAGAGCGACGCAAGCGTCCTGTCCCAATCTCACCTTCCGAGGCCAAGTCGTGAATCGGTTGGCTGGCCTTTCTCGGCGTCAATGCGTTCGTGCACTCTGCTCGGCCGGGTTCGAAGTCATCCCTCGGCAGGGTAAGGGCGACCATTTGGTCCTCCGCCACCCCAAGAACCAGCGCAAAGTCACTGTTCCCGGTGGCCACGACCTTGCGACGGGCACTCTTCGAGCGATTCTGCGGCAGAGTGGTCTTTCGAGAGATGAGTTCTCGCGATTTCTTGACTGACCCTCACCCCACCCGCATCACCACGAGCGTGGTGTCGTCGCTCCGCGTGTTCAGCCCCACGAAGCGCCGGTTCTCCCAGATGAGGTGATCGGCGATCGTGTCCGCCGATGCGCTGGGCGTGCTCGTCAGCACGTCGAGCAGGGCCTGCCGCACACGCCGCTTGCCGAACTTCTCGCCGTCGAAGTTGGTCGTGTCGCACAGCCCGTCGGTGTAGGCCAGCACCACGTCGCCGGGCCTCAGGTCCACGATCCCCCGGTGGTAGCGCTGCAGCGGGTCGACGCCCACGACCATCCCGCCCGTGCTCAGTTCCTGCACGTCGCTCAGCGTCGGCGCCCGCCCCGCCGCGGTGTGCACCACGATCGGCGGCTCGTGCCCCCCGTTGCAGTACGTGAGCTGCTTCCGCCTGGGGTCCACCACGCCGTAGAAGATCGTCGCGAACTCGTTGTCCCGCGTGTCGCGGCACAGCGCCTGGTTCACCCGGTTCATGATCTCGTCGATGTCGTACACGTCCTGCGCGTAGGCCCGGATGAACGACCGCGTCGCCGCCATCAGCAGCGCCGCCGCAACGCCCTTGCCCACCACGTCGCCCACCGCGATGCCCAGGTGCCCGTTGAGGTCGATGAAGTCGTAGAAGTCGCCCGACAGTTCGAACGACGGGATGGCCCGCGCCGCCACGTCCAGCCCCTGGATCTCCGGCGCCTTCTTGGGCAGCAACCGCCGCTGCACGTCCGCCGCCAGGCGCACCTGCCGCCGCACCTGCATGTGCTCCTTCTCGGTCTGCAGCAGCCGCGTGCTCGCCATCGCCGCCGCCGACTGCTCCGCGATGGCCTTGAACAGGCCCCGCTCCGACGCCGTGTACCGCCGCGGCTCGCGGGTGAACAGCCGCATCACGCCCAGGCACTTCCCGCGGAACACCAGCCCGGCGCTGATCATCCCCTTCAGCCCCTCGCGCTTCCGCGCCTCGAGGTTCGGGGCGCTCGTCTCCGACCACAGGTCCTCGCTGACGAACACCTCGCCGGTCAGCGCCGCGCGGTCGGGGATGCTGTCCGCCGGCACCGCCACCGACGCCTTCACGTACTCCGGGCTCAGCCCCACCCAGGCGCGGAGCGTCAGCCGCCGGTCCTGGTCCTCGAACGCCCGCACGGTGCCCGCGTCCGCCCCCAGCAGTTCCACCGCCGAGCGCACCGCCACGTGCAGCAGCGCGTCGGTGTCCGTCGCGCCCACCAGCAGGCTCGACATCCTGCGCAGCGCCTCGAGTTCCTGCACGCGCTGCCGCGCGGAGATCTCCCGCTCGCACAGCTCCGCCACGATCGAGGCCAGCAGCTCGAGGAACCGCCCCACCGTCGCCCTCGTCTCGGGAGCGTCGCCGAAGTCCCCCGAGGGCACCTCCAGCGTCCCGATCACGCCCGCGCTGAGCGTCAGCGGCGCGACGAACTCCGGGGCCTCGGCCAGCGCCACCGGGCCTTCCGCGTCGCGCACCGCCCACCGCCGCCCCCCGTCCGCGCCCGAGGCGGTCACGATCAGCCTGCCGTCCGGGTCGCGCAGCACCACCGGCGTCCCAGTGACGGCGGTGATCGCCGCGCACAGCGCGGTGAGCGACCCGTCGGTCAGGAAGTCCGTGATCGAGAGGTGGTGGTCCGTCGACATGACGCTCGCGGAGGTCCCCGCCGCCGCGCTCACCTCCGCCGGGCGTCTCTGGCCCCCGGGGCCGGCCGAGAGCCGCAGTTCGTCCGCTTCGTTCAAGGCAGCCACACCGCCTTCAGCACCTCGTCCAGGGGATCGGCCTCGACGCCGAGGTACTCATCGACGCGCTGGATGGCCTCCAGCCCGGCGTTGATATCCGTCGCGTTCCCGGTCTGGAAGCCCAGGTACGCGAGCAGCAGCGCCGCATCGCGCCCGAAATTGTCGTTCCGCTGCGCCGACTCGCGCAGGGCCTCCCCCAGCGACTGAAGCCGCTGCGCGCGGGGCAGGAGCGTCGACTCGTACGTCACCGCCGCCATCTCGGGGTGCGCCCGGAGCAGCGCACGAAGGTTGGACGCCGCCGAGAGGAACATGCCGGCCCCCATCTGCGCGTGCACGCGCCCGACCGCGGCGATCGGGTCCGCGTCGCGGAACAGGAGGGCCCGCGCGAACGACTCCTCCGCGTCGAACCATTTGCCGTCCGACAGCGCCCGCTGGCCGTCGGTCATGTGCCGCGTGTACCCGCTCGGGTCCGCCTTCGGGACGATCAGTTCCTTCACCCGGGCCCGGCTCTTGCCCAGGAGGCCCTTGGCCGAGTCTCGCAGTTCCTTCGCCTGCTCGCTCGCCACCCGCTTGGCCGCCAGGTCGCCGTTCTCCCCCTTGGCCTCCGCCTCGGCCCGGGCCTGCTCCTGCGCCGCCTTCAGCCTCCGCTTCTCGGCGTCGGCAAGCGACTTCTCGTCCTGAGGCGAGATCAGCCGCTCGCGCAGCCGGTCCAGCCGGGCGCGGAAGTCCCCTTGCTCCGGCGCCCGCTCCCCGGGGGCCAGAGGCCGATCCTCCTCGCCCTCGGCGCGGGGCCGGTCCGGCGAGACATCCCGCTTCTCGCCCGACTCCGAGGGCTTCTGCGCCTTGGCGTCCGGAGGCTCGCCGGTCGTTCTCACCTTCCCGGCGTTCCCCCGCTCCGCCTTCTCGAGGTCTTGCATCGCCTTCTCGATGCGCTCGGGAGTTTCGCCCCGCATCTCCAGAAGGATCCGCTCGTACGCCAGATTGCTCGACGGCGCCCGCGCGCTCAGCGGCTCGGGGCGCGCCTCCTCGCTCACCTTGTCCGTCAGCCTGTCGCCCAGCCTCTCGGTGAGCGTGGTGCTCGCGGGCCTGCCGACCGGCGGCTCGCCGAGGGCCATCGCCCGCTTCTGCGAGTCCAGCGCCGTGTCCGACGGCTGCTTGACCAGCTGCTCGTACACGCCCCGGAGCGAGGAGGCCCCCAGCGTCTTCGCCGATCCGTCGGGGCTGCTGAGGCGGAAGGTGTCCGACTCGCTGCCGCGGTCAGACGCCGACTTGGCAAGCGAGCGGAGCGTTCCGACCGCCGACCTGCTGGGGTCCACCGAGGCTCCGGAGAGGCCGGTGAAGTCGCCGACGGCCGAGCCGCGCGCATCCCGCTGGAGGATCGGCGCCGCCCCGGGGTCGCGCCCCACCGTCTCGCCGAAGGTCTTCTGCAGCGCCGCGATCCCGCGGAGGCCCTGCGTCCCGGCCTCCCCGGCGCGATAGGTCTCGCGATAGAAGTTGTAGAGCGCGTTGGATCCGGTGCTCCCGCGAAACTCGAACGGCGCGGTGTAGTTGATGTTCCCGCGGAACTGGCGCCCGCCCCCGACGTTGCCGGTGACGACCGCGTCGTTGAACCGAGACTGTTCGCGCACGTCTCGCCCCGCCGGGTTGGCGCGGCCTCCGTAGCGGGCCGGGTTGCTGTCCAGCCCCTTGAACTGCTTGGTCAGCGCCTCCCCCTTGCCCAGAGCGTTCTGCGCCCACGCAGGCGGGGCGGCCAGGCCCGCCAGAGCCGTGCCTCCGGCGAAGGCCACAACCCTGGCAAGCGACGGACGTCCCATCATGATTCGACCATCCACTTCCATGCCGGTGCTCCCGGATGAGTTTACGCCCGAGCGCCACCAAGGTTGGCGGGGGCGACGCCGGATCAGCCGCCCGAGCGCGCAATCATCGGTCCGGCCGAAGCACGGCTCCAGCCGATACCGGACGTTGATCACGCCGAATCCCCGCCGGATTCGTCATGGGCGCCGGGCCGGGGGGGGACCGGGGCCTCCAGCCACACGGTGGTTCCCTCCTTGTAGACGGATTCCAGGCCGACCGCCCCTCCCATCGCGCGGACCGCGTGCCGCACGATGGCCAGGCCCAGGCCGGTGCCGCGCCGGGATGCGCCCCCGGGGCCCATCGACACGCCGGATCGCGCCGCGTCCACCTGGTAAAACCGCTCGAACACCCGCTGCTGCTGGCTGAGCGGGATCCCGACACCCTGGTCGCGGACCTCCCAGCGCTGCCAGGGCCCGTCGCTCCGCTGCTCGCGGCGGGCGGAGACGCCGATCCGCGAGTCCTCGTACGCGTACTTGGTCGCGTTCTCGACCAGGTTGCGCACCGCGAGCGCGAGCAGCCGGCCGTCCGTGCTGCAGCCGTCGAGCGCGGCGTCCAGAGAAAAGTCGATCGTCAGTCGCCGCTGCCTGCACACCCCCTCGAACTCGGCCGAGAGAGACTCGCGGAGTTCGCCCAGCCGGAGCGGCTCGATCCTCACCGCCAGCCCCGCATCCTCCACGCGCGACAGGTCGAGCAGGTCGCGCACCAGTTCCTCGAGGCGCCCGATCTGGCGGCTCATCATCTCGAGCCCCCGGTCGAGCATCCGCGGATCCTCACGCCCCGACTCGCGGACGGTGTCGACCGCGGCGCGCAGCGCGGCGATCGGCGTCCGCAACTCGTGCGAGGCGTTCGCCACGAACTCCGCCTTCACGCGCACCGTCTCCGCCAGTTCCGTGACGTCGCGGAGCAGCGTCAGGGACCACTTCGCCGAGCCGCCTCCCGGCGAAGCGAGCGTCAGCACCGTGGCGTCGAAGGCCCGCTCGCCCGCCGCGCCCTGGATCCGGACACGACGCTTCGGCACGACCCCGCCGTTGGTCGACGGGTCCGCCGCGGCCTCGAGCAGCGAGATCAGGTCCGACCGCGTGAACCGCTCGCGCAGCGCCGAGCCGCGCAGCGACTGCGGCGTGCCCCCGAGGAACCGCGCCCCCTCCGCGTTGCACCGCACGATCAGGCCCTGCCCGTCCGTCAGCATCGCGGCGTCCGGGTGGTTGTCGACCAGCGATTCCAGCGACCGGCGCTGGCCCTCCTCGAACGCGCTTCCCGGCTCCGTCGCTCGTGAGCGCGTGACCAGCCTCGCCGACGCGGCGGCGACCACCGCCCCGAGCAGGAACACCGCCACGTGCGCAGGGTCTCGCGTGCTCCCGCCCTCGAGCAGCCACAGCGCCACCGCCGCGGTCCACACCGCCGCCGCGATGGAGAGCCCCCGCTCGCGCAGGATGTCGCGAAGCGCCGTCACGCCGGGAGTCTTAGGCCTTCCCCGCCGGGTCGGCCGCGGCATCCTTGACCACCCGGTACCCCACGCCGCGCACGGTCTGCACCATCGCCGAGTGCTTGCCCAGCTTGCGGCGGACCGCGGCGATGTGGACGTCGATCGCCCGGTCGGTGACGGCCACCCCCGGGCCCATGCCCTTCTCGATCAGTTCGTCGCGGTCGAGGACGCGGCCGGAGGCGCTGAGCAGGGCGGCGAGCAGGCGGAACTCGGTCGGGGTGAACGCCTGGGCCTCCCCGTCGACGAGCACTTCGTGGGCGCCAAGGTCGAGCACCACGCCGCCGACAACAAGGCGCTGCGGTGTCGCCTGCTTCGGCGCCCTGCGGAGGAGCGCCTCGACCCGGGCGAGCAGGACGCGCATCGAGAAGGGCTTGACGACGTAGTCGTCGGCGCCGACGGAAAGCCCGGCCAGTTGGTCGCCCTCGCTGGCCCTGGCGGTAAGCATGAGAATGGGTATGCCCGAGGTTGTCGGGTTGGCGCGCAGGCGGCGGGCCACCTCGGTCCCGGGGATCTCGGGCATCATCACATCGAGAACGATGAGGTCCGGCGCCTGCTGGGAGGCGACACGGAGTGCATCGAAACCGTTGGATTCATGGAAGACCTCGTACCCCTGCTGGGAGAGGTTATAGGACACGAGTTCGACCAGATCCGGCTCATCATCGACGACAAGGATGCGTCGGGCCATGTCGCAACTCCTTGGAGGATCAGTGTTTGCGGATCGGATCGAAGGTACCGAAGGGGAGCGGGTCGAAGGAGACCCCCAGGGAAAACCGAGAAAATCGGGGTGGGAAGGATGTGGAAAGTGGATGGGAGCGGATCAGGTTGCCGAAAACTAACTCTCCGGGAGTTTGCGTTCGCTATCCTCGCTGGTATAGTGGACACTCGCTTTTCGGGCTGGAGGCCCGCGGGCTCTCGGGAGTCTAACCCTTCCGGGCGCTCGGGTGTGTGAAGGTTCCTTGAAAGACGTTAACGCCGTCCCGCGGCAGGCCTCGTCGGCTTCGTCGCAAGGCCAGGACGGCTTCAGGACTGAGCGAGCGCCGATCTAGAGGGCGCTCCTCGAAGAGGAGATTCCGATGAATCAGACCAGCAAGATGCTGCTGCTCGCCGGGGCCGCGATCGGCCTTGGCGGGACGGCTCTCGCCGCCGACCAGCAGGCCTGGTCGGGCGTCAACGCCGACGAGGTTCGTGCCATCGTCGCCGAGATGCTCTCCGACGCGCAGACCCGCTCGAGCCTGCTCGCCAACGGCGCCACCGCCGGCTACGACAAGAACTTCTTCCTCGCCTCCGCCGACGGGAACTTCCGCCTCAACGTCAGCGGCATCATCCAGTTCCGCTACATCGTGAACTACCGCGAGTCCGGCGCCCGCAACCCCGATGCGGGGCAGCCGGTGCAGGACGACCTCGTTCCCGGCTTCCAGGCCCGCCGCACCAAGCTGAACTTCGAAGGCAACATCTTCGATCCGAACCTGTTCTACCGCGTCCGCGGCGACTTCCAGCGCAACAACGGCAACTTCAACCTCGACTACGCCTACGCCGGCTACAAGTTCGAGAACGGCTTCACCGCCACCTGGGGCCAGTTCCGCGTTCCCTTCAACAACGAAGAGCTCGTGGGCGATCAGTACCAGCTCGCCGTCGAGCGCTCGCTGATCTCGTCGATCTTCGGCGAGGACTACAGCCAGGGCATCATGCTCGGCTGGGAAGGCGAGTACCTCCGCGCCGCCGCCTCCGTCACCAACGGCTTCGCGTCCCGCAACCAGGACTTCAACGCCCACAACGCCGACTACGCCCTGACCGGCCGCCTCGAGTGGATGTTCGCCGGCGCCTGGAACGACTTCAAGCAGTTCACCAGCCCCCAGGGCTCGCAGTTCGCCGGCAAGGTCGGCGGCGCCGTCCACTGGGAGGAGAGCCGCGACGATCCCGCCATTGCCAACCGCACCCAGAACCTCCGCTACACCGCCGACGCCAGCGTCAAGGGCGACGGCTGGAACCTCTACGGCGCGTTCCACGGCGCCCACACCGCCGACGAGGTCAACCCGTCCTTCGACGACTTCGGCTTCCTCGCCCAGGGCGGCATCTACATCACCGACAAGCTCGAGCCCTTCGCCCGCTACGAGTTCCTCTATCCCGACCGCGACCGCGCCGTCAACGCCGGCACCAACACCGGCGGCAACCGCAACCTGCACGTCGTCACCGGCGGCGTGAACTACTACTTTTACGGCCAGGCCGCCAAGTTCACCTTCGACACCGTCTGGATCATCAACGACAGCCGCTTCAACGACTTCACCGCCGGCCAGCCCGCCGGCTTCGTCAACCCCCTCAGCACCGGCACCGGCCTGCTGAACGGCACCGGCCGCAACCAGATCGCGTTCCGCGTGCAGTTCCAGCTCCTCTTCTGATCCGCTCGCTCGCGCGAGCGTCGGGAGATCGATCCTGACTTTCTTCGCCGGCCGATCCTCCCCAGGGTCGGCCGGTTTTTCGTTCCCCACGCCGCACTACACTCCCGTGATGACGCAGGCGACAGCGCTCTCGATCATCAGCGGCCCGGGGCTGTCGCCCCCTCCCGGGCCTTCGAGCGTGATCCCGCCCGAGGCGCCCGCCGTCGAGCCCGTGGCGCAACTCGGGGAGACGCGAGGCCTGTTCTGGCAGAACGTCGTGCGCGAGATGCTCATGACCTTCCCCCTGCTCGCGGCCCGCCACCCGGAAGTCGCGGACGGGCGCATCGCCCTGCTCACCCACGGGGGCGAGCGCATCCCCCTCGCCGCGGTCGAGCCCCTCTTCCCGTGCTCGATCGCCTCCCCCGAGGCCAGGGCGCTGTGCATCGCGGTGCAGGCGACGGTCTTCAACATCCGCACCCCGGGGGGCGAGATGTTCACCATCCCCCTCGAGCAGATCCGAGGGGTGCACACGCTCACCGACGACCTGCTCAAGGCGCTGGAGGCCGAGGCGAGGTCGAACTCGCCGACGGCCTCCACCGACGGCGACCGCGAGCCCTTCGGTTTCGCGGCGTTCACGTCGCTGCGGCGGCAGCAGAAGCAGCCGGCGGCGATGCACGAGCCTGGGATCTGAAGAAGCGCGGGCAAAAACAACACCGGCGAGCCCGAAGGCCCGCCGGTGCGTTGAGAATCGAAGGATCGACCGTGTGTCGGTCGTCAGCCGGGATTAGCGGCGACGGCGACCAGCGGCGATGCCGGCGAGGCCCATGAGGGCGACGGCGCCGGGGGTGGGGAGGGCGTTGCCGACCGCGAAGTTGCCGACCACGCCGCCGGGCAGGCCGACGCCGCCGGTGGAGTTGCCGCCGCCCAGGAAGGTGGCGGCAGCGTCGACGGTGACGCGGAGGACGCGGAGGGAGCCGCCGTAGACGGCGTCAGCGACCAGGACAGCGGGGGTGCCGGCCGGGGCGAAGGAGGTGAACTGGAGCTGGCCGCCGGCGCCTGTGAGGTTGATCACGCCGGCGAAGCCGCCGAAGGAGCCGATGGTGTTGGTGCCGGGGTTGGCGTTCGAGGTCCCGCCCTGGCCGGGCTCGGCGCGGCCGCCGAACTCAGCGTAGGTGTCGAACAGCAGAGCGGCGTTGCCGACAGCGCGCTCGGCGGAGAGCGAGGAGCGGGTGTTGGAGCCGAGGTCGTGGTTGAAGATGGCGCCGTTGGTAAAGATGCGCTGGGGGCCGTTGTCGCCGCCGAAGGACACGCCGTTGACGATGTCGCCGACCGCGCCGATGACCAGCAGGTCGAAGGTTCGCCAGGTGCGACCGGTCCAGACGCCATCGCCGCCGCCCGAAGGATCGCCATGGGTGGCGTCATTCGCGGGGTTGGAGCCCGGGCGGGCGCCGACAGTGTTGGGGATCTCGCGCCAGGCGAAACCGGTGACAGCCGCATTAGCCGCGCCAGCGACAGCGATAAGCGCAGCAACAGACAAGAACTTCTTCATGAACGCGTCTCCTTCCTTCCCGGCGCCAGCGTCAGCCAGCGCGGTTTTTGTGATCGGTGATGCAGGATGCAGAACCGAGCCGGGTCAAGAGTAACCCGAGCCGCGACGCGTTGCAAGCATTTTGGGAGATTTTCCCATGCAGAATCTGCCGCAGACCGGCGAAAGATCGACACGAACGAGAGACAACCCGGCTCGCGAGCCGCGTCAAGCACCTATCAGAATCCAAATAAAACCGCCGGCGGGCCCAGGGGCTCGCCGGCGGAGCAGTGATCATCGGGAGCCGGAAGGGACCGGCTCATGCCATCCCTGCGTCGGATTAGCGACGGCGACGGCCAGCCGCGATGCCGGCGAGGCCGAGGACAGCGATCGCGCCGGGGGCGGGGATCGCGTTGCCGACCGCGAAGGCGGCGACGTTGCCGCCGGCGAGGCCGACCTGGCCGTTCGAGGCCTGGACGTTGCCGCCGCCAGCGCCGCCGAGGTAGGTGGCGGTAGCGCTGACGGTGACGCGCAGGATGCGGAGGGAGAAGCCGCCGGTGGCGTTGGCGTCGGCGACGAGGCTGGCCGGGGAGCCGGCCGGGGCGAAGGAAGTGAACTGGAGCTGGCCGGAGGCGCCCGAGACGCCGGGCGAGCCGCCGCCGAGACTCGCGATACCGGCGGTCCCGCCGAGGACGCCGAGCACGTTGGTGCCGGGGTTGGCCGCGTTGGTGCCGCCCTGACCGGGGGCAGCCTTGCCGCCGAACTCGATGTAGGTGTCGAACAGGAGGGCGCCGTTCGCGGCGGCGCGCTCGCTGGCGAGCGACGAGCGGTTCAGCCCGTTGCCCAGAGCGTGGTGGAACACGGAACCGTTGGTGTAGATACGGAACGCCGAGCCGTCGCCGCCGAAGTTGACGGCGTTGATGGCGTCGGCCGCGGTGCCGACGATCAGCAGATCGAAGGTGCGCCACACGCCGGCGGCGGTCCACTGGCCACCGGCCGCGTTGCCCTCGTTGCCGTCAGCGACGGGGTCAGAGCCCGGGCGGCCGCCCTGGGTGTTGGTGACTTCGCGCCAGGCGAAGCCGGTGACGGCAGCGTTGGCGGCGCCGGCGGCGATGAGCAGCGCAGTGACAGAGACAAAACGGGTCATGCTTATTCTCCTCTTTCTCTCCAGTTCCATCCCGGGCCTGTGCAAAGCCGTGGACGAAACCCCGACGGGCAGAGAGTGCCTCGCCGGACAAGACTCAATGTGGCGGTAGCGAACGTCGCTCCCAGTTCCCGATGTGCTCCTTCATTCTAACACATTCCAAGGAGGGGAAAAGGCCTGCGGGGACAAAAACCGCAAAATTCTTGCAGAAACACCACTCCGAACTCCGCTTTCCGCCCCTTACCCGAACGGCCGAAGGACGGGAATACCTGCGGCAAACCGCCCTGTTTCGGGCACGTTCTGTTCGGGTCTGCCGGCGCCGTCTGTAACGGCGACCTTCACCGTTTGCTGACGAAGAGGCGCCCCTTGGCCAAGGGGCTTGCTACTCCGTCAAGCCGTAGTTCGCCAGGATCAGGTTCAGGTCCAGGAAGTCGACCACGCCGTCGCCGTTGAGGTCCCCCGCGAGCCCGGGCCCGGAGGCGCCGTAGTTCGACAGCACGAGGTTGAAGTCCGCAAAGTCGGCGACACCATCGTCGTTGGCATCGGCCAGCAGCGTCTTGCCCGGCGTCAGGAAGAGCGAGGCCTCGTATTCCTCGGTGATGCCCCCGCCGCGGTCGTACTGGATGGTGGCGTTGACCGCGAGCCCGCCGACGGTGAAGAGGCTTCCGACGCCCGGTGCGTTCGCCCGGGGGAGCCGCTGCTGGAGCACCTGTCCCTGGTGGAAGGCCCCCGAGGCGATGGAGTTGGTGTCGGTGAGCCGCAGGGCGGTGATCCGGTAGTCGGTCCCGGAATTCGCCCCTCGGATCACCCGGCCTGTGCTTACCAGCAGTTCGAGTTCGTAGGCCCCGCCCGCTCCGGTGGGCGAGGCTCGGAAGAGCCCGGTCTGGGCGGTGTTGGCAAGGGCGCCGGCGTTGGGGGCCCACCGGGAGACGAAGTACACGTTCCCGGAAAGGTCAATCCCAGGCGAGGACATCGAGGCCCAAAGTGGCGGCGTGGTTCCGGGCGCGGGGACGCCCGGCTTGATGTTGGCGAGCAGGCGGCCGATCGGGGCCCCGCCCGAGGCATCGAGCACCTGTTGCCCCTCGGGGCTGGCCGGGTTGGGCGAGGCGCCCGAGAAGGCGGCGACGGTCCACGCCTCACCGGCTGCGCCGGGGTCGGTCGCCACGGCGATGAAATCACCGCGGGTGGCGTCGGTGGCGGTTGCCGCGGCGAGAAGGCGGGGGGTCGTGCCGGCGGTCTGCCCGATCCCGACCTGGCCGCTGGGGCCGCGGAACACGGTCTGGCTGAGCCAATGCTGGAATTCGGCGCTGTTCCCGCCGGCATTGGCGGAGAACGCGTCGGGGTCGGCGGGCGCTCTTCCGTTCGAGATGTTGGCGGGCATGGTGGCGGCGCGGGGCGTGCCGGCGACACGCCCGTCGGATCGCAGGCCGACGAGGTTCAGCGTGCGCACCGGCCCCTTGGAGATGGCGTTGGCGTCGCCCGTCGCGGTGGTTGCGAGGAAGCCGAGGGTTCCGCCAACGCCCGTGGGTGAGGCGGTCCTGGTGATCGAGTAGGAGGGGTTGCCGCGAAGCCCGGTGACTGCCGCGGCGCGGTGGGTGGTCACGGGGGGGGAGGAGTCGAACTGGAGCGTGCCGGCGAGCGAGGGGGCCAAGGTGTGCGAGATCTCGGCGTCATCCAGGAAGCCGGCCGGGGTCGCGAGGGTGACGGAACCGGCGTTGACGAGGAAGTTTGTGGCGCCGCCGTCCCAACCGGAGTTGGTGGGCGAGAGCAGGTTGAGCAGGAAGTTGATGGCATTAGCGCCGGTGGTGGTGCGGCGGAGCAGGTCGATCCGGGCGATGTTCTCGCCCTTGACCGCGGTGATGACACTGGCGGGGACGCCGAAGGCGTCGGCCCGGATGCTGACCGCGGCAAGGGGATCAATCGCGCCAAGGGAGATTGTCGAGGAATAGGGCCCCTCAGGAATGATGGCGCTGCTCGCGGCCTGGGTTCGCTCGACATACAAGCGGCGGCGCGGGGCCGGCGTGCCCGGGCTGACATCGAACCCGATCCGCGCCCCGGTGGCGCCGGAGGGGTAGGACTCGCCTGAGGCGCCCGAGATGGCCCCGGCGTCGCCGATGGCGAGGCCGAATTGCAGGTCATATCCGGTTCGGGTGAAGGTGGACGCGGCGGTCTGGCCCGGCCCGACGCCCTGCCCGGGTGCGGTCCAGAGCGCGTAGTCGGTCGCGGGGAAGGTCGTGCCGGTCGTGCCGCCGACGGGGTAGAACCCCGCGCTGACGCCGCCACCGGTGATGACGTTGGTGTTGAAGATCCCGGTCACATCGCGGGTCGCGGTGAGGATCGGGGCGATCCAGACGCGGCGATTCCAGGAGGTCGAGACCTCGGCGAGATCAACGACGTAGCGGGCCCGCTGGCGGGTGTCGTCGAACATGGAGATCGCGGCGTTGGAGCCCGGGACCGGCCCGACGCTGTCCTGGGCGCGGGCGAGCGGGGCGAGGGCGCCGGCGGCAAGGAGGATCGGGGTCAGCGGTTGCGCGCGTGGGTGCATGGGAAGCCGTGGGTGCTCGGGCGTCCGAAAACCGGGGTTCGCTTGCGCGGACGGAGCGAGTGTATTCGCTCATCGGCGCGCCGGCGCCGGGGCGACAGCGCGCGGCGCCCGCGGATTCCGGTACGGCCCGATCGGCCGCGCCGTTGCATTCAGCGTGGGCCGGCGAAGGGCTGGGCCTCCCGGTTGTCGCCGAACTGGGGCGACGGCATCCCCGAGGGTGTGAGCGGGATGGGGCCGTCCGGGGGGCGGTCGTCGTAGCGCGTGGACGCGGTCCCGGCGGACTCGATGCGGAGGCGCTGGAGTTCCATCCAGGATCGCCATCGCGGCTCCTGTTCGAGCTGGAGGGCGGCCCTCAGGCGTTCGAGGGTGGCTGGGCTGGTGCGGTTGAGGATGGTTTCCGCGCGGATGCTGCCGCGGAGGGCGGGGAGGTATTGGCCGTCGCGCTCGACCGCCCGCTGGTAGTGCTGGAGGGCCTCGCCGAGGTACCCGGCGCGGTCCCAGCACAGGCCGAGGTTGTAGAGAGGGCGCGGATCCTGGGGGGCGAGGTCGGCCGCGGCATTGAAACACTCGGCGGCCTCGAGGTAGCGCTGGCGGTCCATGAGCAGGGCGCCGAGGTTGTTCCAGGCGGCGGGGAACTCGCGGTACTTCTCGAGGGCCGCCTTGTACGCGGCGATCGCGGCGTCGGACTTCTTGTCCTTCTCGTAGGCCTGCGCCTCGAGGATGAGGTCGTGGGCCTCGGCGATGCGCGCCGGGTCGACCCCGCCCGCGACGGAGGCGGCGCCGCGCGGCTGGGGTCGCTGGGCGCCGTTGCACGCGGCCAGGCACAGCCCGGCGGCGCAGGCGAGCAGGGCGGCGGATCGCGACGGTCGTGGTGGCTGGCGGATCATTTCTTGAGCTCCCACCGGGCGAAGCGGATCTCGATGTCCCACCCGTCGTTGGGCGAGGCGCGGAGGTTGATCTGCGCCACGTGCAGGCCCGGGACGTCCCTGACCGCGGCGTTGATCCAGTCGAAGACCTTGTCGACCGGCTCGTTGCGCACGTTGGCGTTGACGATCTTGCGCTGCAACGGGCCCGCGGCGTCCTCGATCGTCTGCCGCGGGTTGGTGGGCTGTTTGAGCCTCGCCTCCTGCGCCTTGGCGTCGATGGCGCCGAGGAGTTCCTTCGGCTCGTACGCCTGGGCCGAGCCGGTCCCCACCAGTTGCTCCGCCCGGATGCGCTCGATGTCGGCCTTGAGGGCGCGGATTCTGGCGCTCGAAGCCTCCTGCGCCCTGAATGCGGCCTTGGCGGCGGAGGCCTCGCGCCCCTGGCTGAACAGGAACACGGCGGCGGCGAGCAGGAGCGCGGTGCAGAAGAGGATCATGGCCGTCGGCGTGTTGGCGCGCTCGGCGGACCTGGCCAGGGCGCCCAGCATCGGCTCGTGCTCGCGGGGGCTGAGGGCGGTCATGCGCCGGGCTCCCACTGCCCGTCGAGCCGGTACGTGAAGATGTCGCCGTCTCGCTTCTCGAAGACGGGCGTCCAGCGGATCTTGCCCGGCGCGGAGCGCAGGCGGGCGGCGAAATCCTCGCCCACGGCGAACGACGGCACGGTGAACCTCGCGGTGGGGAAGCCCTCCTGCACGTTGATCTCGACGACGTTGAGCCCGCCGTCGCCCATCGAGCCCATGAGGTTCACGATGCGCTCGAGTTCCTCGAGCACGGGCTTGATGCGGGCCGGGTCGACGATGTCCGGGCGGCCCTTGCGGAGCCGCTCCAGTTCGGCCTCGAGGGCGCGGACGGGCACGCCGCTCTTCGCGAGTTCGGGCGAGATCTCGGACACCGTGGCCCTCACCTTGGCCCGGAGTTCCTCCTCGGCCTGGCGGTACACGCCGGCGTCCTGGCGGCGCGCGAAGCCCAGGGCTCCGACAGCGCCGGCAAGGAGCGTGAGCGAGGCGCCCACGGCGGTATAGAGCCGGCGATGGGCGCGGCCTCGTCGCCTCGACAAGGTCACCAGCGACGCCCGCGGGTCTTCATCGGACAGCGCGCCCTCGGCGCCCGATGGCCCGCTCTGCGTCGCGAGGCGGCGGACAGCGCTGCCTACCGGATCCGCGTCGAAGACGGCGGTGACCTCCGCGTCTGCCCACGACTTGCGCAGCAACGCCTTAAGTTCGACCGCGGCGGCCCCGACGATGGCGACCCGCCGCGGGCCCTCGCCCAGTTGGGCCGACCACGTGAGCCAATCCAGGGTGAGGCGGCTGATGGCGGCGGCAAGGTCGGGGACGGGCGCTTCGGGCTTGGACGCGGCCGGGGCATCGTCCGCGGGCGCTGTGTCGGCGCGGCGCGGGATGGCGAAGGCGCCGCCGGCGGTCAGACGGCCCTTGCTGGACCACGCCCAGACCATCCGCTCGTGCTCGATGACCACGACGGCGTCAACCCCCGGGTCGGGGTCGTTCGGCTGCGCCGACGGCCTCCACGCGCTCCCGATGGCGTGCCAGAGCGACGTGACCACGCCGATGCGCACGCCGCGCTTATCGAGTTCGTCGAGCCAGAGCCGGACGAGGCCGTCGGCCCCGACGATGACGGTGACGTGCGATGCGGATGCCTCGGCCGGGGTCGCGGGGCCGCCGCCGACGGAGCGGCGGAGGCGATCGAGCATGGGCAGGCTCCAGGGCGAAGCGGCTGGGGCGGCGGCGTAAGCATCGGTGAGGGGCTGGATGAGACCCGGCGCCTCGTACTCGATGAGTTCGCTGCTGTTCTGGCGGAACGTGGCGGCGACCACCGCCGGGTCGGCGCTCGGCGTGGTGAGGCGGATGCAGGAGAGTTCCCGTGCGTCGATGCACACGATCGCGATCTCGCGCTGGGGGCCGATGCGGTCGGCGATGTAGGCCGCGGCGGCCTCCGCCTGGGCGCGCCACCAGATGGCGTCGGAGGGGGTGTCGCCGGCAGGGGGCGAGGGCTTCCAGGGCGCGGCGTGTGCCGCGTCGACCCCGATGAGCCTCACGTCGGAGAGGTCGGCGCGTGCGAAGCACCCGATTGCGGCCATCAGCGCCCGCCTCCGGGGGTGTTGGCGTCGCTACGCACCGAGAGATCGGGGCTCTGGGGGACGGGTTGGGGACTGGGGTTGCCGGGGCTGCCCGGGACCGGGTTGGTCTGCGGGAAACCGGGGTAACCCGGGGTGTTGGGCGAGAGCGGCGCCGCTGCCGGGTTGGCCCCGGGGTTGGCGCTGGGGACGATCACGCGCGGTCGCTCCTGGATGTTCATGTAGGGCTGCTGGGTCGAACCGCCGGGCATCGGAGCGCCGACCGTCGTGGAGGTGAGCGACCTGCCGCGGGCGGTCTCAACGAGAGCGATGGTGTGCCTGGAGGCCCCGTGCTGCACGGTGATCTGGGTGGGCTCGATGGCGATGAGGCGATAGTTGTCGGGCGTGGTGTACCCGATGGTGACGAAGCGCTGCTTGTTGTCGGCGAGGACAAGAGCGGATCGCCGCTCGCCGTCGACGACGTATCCGAGGTACCGCCACGGGGGGGCGAAGCCGGCGGCGGGCTGGGCTCCCGGCGCGGGCTCGGAAGGCTGACTTGCCGCGGCGGCCATGCGCTCCTTCCACGCATCGATGGCGGGGGAGCGAAGGCGGTCCACGGGCTCCTTGAGCCTCGCCCAGTCGGTCCGGAGGCCCTCCCACGGAAGGACCCGCTTCTTGGCCTCGTTCGCGCCCGCGCCTTCGGCCTGCTTGGCATCGGCGGCATTCAGGTCGACCTGGGCGCGGGGCAGCATGAAGACGACGGCGCCCGCGACCGCGGCGAGCGCGGCGCACCCCCAGGCGATGGCGCTGGCGCGGGCGGCGTCGGACTGTCGCATCGGGAGAGAGGCCATGGGTCAGAGATTCCGATTGTCGCGGGAGTTTGGATAGGGCCGCAGGGTCTGGCCTGCGCCCCCTCCATCGGCACGTCGGCGGAGTTCTCGCCATTCGTGCAGGGCTGGTTCGGCCTGCCTGGGCTCGACCAGCGCGGTGAAGGTGCGGCGCTCGCCGTCCAGTTCGGCCTCGACCGTCAGTTTCCACAGGGCGGGTTCGTAGACCACAAGCCGCATGATGTCATTGATCTCCTCCTGACGCACGTTGGCCCGTTCGAGGGTCTGGCGGAAGGACCCGGCGTCGAGCCGCCGCCGCTCGCGGGCCTGCATCAGCAGGCCGGCGAGGCCGGCGTCGTTGGGCCGCAGCGCCGCGAGCACCTCGCGGGGCGCGGAGTTGACGCAGACCTCCGGGGGGCCGGTGCGGCGGACGAGGTCGGAGCGGCCGGCGGGCAGGCGGTAGAAGAACTCCTCGAACTGGCGGCGGCGTTCGGGGGAGGCCTCGTCGTCGAAGTCGCCCTTGACCGTGCCCTGGCCGTCGGAGACGTAGAGGGTGACGCGCATGCCGCCGGGCAGAGAGAAGCGGTGGGCGGGGCGGGTGTCGGAGGCGACCTTGGACATGTCCTGCTGCTTGGTGACCCAGAAGCGGATCACGGCCTTGGCGCCCAGCATGTCGTGGTGGCGGTGGTACTCGTTGATCTGGCGCTGCACCATGCCCTGCTGCACGGAGAAGCGCTGGAGCGCGACGGCGATGGTGGTCGCCGCGAGCACGCCGACGAGGATGACCAGGGGCAGGACGAACCCGCGGCGGCCGGCGGCGTTCACGGCTCACCCCCGGTGGTGACGGCGGGCTCGAAGAGCCACTCGACGGAGGCTCCCCGGCGGGTGACCAGGCCGAGGCGGATGGCCTTGGGATAGTCGCCCGGATAGAGCGCGGTCATGGAGTCCTTCCACGCGCCGCTCTTGCGGGCGAAGCGGTTCTCCGTCTGCTCGCGGGCCAGAGCCTCCCAGGTGATGGTCTCGATGCCGCCGGCGAGCCGCACCGGGCGCCCGGCCGGCTTGATGGGTACCCACATGAGCGCCAGCCCGTCGACTTCGGGGGCGACCTCGAAGGCGCCGCGGATGGTTGCGGCGGTGGGGGAGGGGTCGGGCGTGGGCTGGTCGAGGAGGACGACCTCGAGGCGGCGCGGGGCGTCCGGCCCGGAATTGCCCTTGACCTGGGATTCGAGGATGAAGCGGGGGCGCTTCTTCTTCTCCTCGCCGTCGCGTCCCAGGCGCAGGGTCTCCTCGCGGAGGCGCTGGGCCCTCTGGTCCGCGGTCTCGTTCACCGTGGCGGCGGTGTTCGACTGGTAGATGTTGGGCGGCGTGGGGGCGGCGACCATGGTCTGCACGGCGCGGCGGACGGCGGCGTGCACGATCGCGAGGTCGGCGGTGTCGGTGAAGCGTTCGGAGAGGCGGCGGTCGGAATCGCGCATGAAGCCCATCACGCCCAGCGCGCCGAGCAGCACGATCGAGCCGAGCAGCGAGGCGACGACGACCTCGAGCAGCGTGAAGCCGGTCGGCATGGGACGGCGGCTCACGGGGCGACTCCCGGCTTGGCGCCGGGCTGGGCGGAGCCGCCCCCGGCCTGCCCGGTGCGGCGTGAGCGCATCGCGTCGCGGAGCTTGTCGCGCAGTTCGGGCACGCCCTTGAACAGGTTCTCGATGTGCTTCTCCTGCGCGCCCTCGTCGTCGGAGTAGCCCAGAGGGTCGGTGATGCGCGAGAGAACCTCGACCGGCGCGGGCGCCCTCTGGCCCCCGACGTCCTCGAACACCTCGACGGTGACCATCAGCAGCCGGTTGCGGAGCAGCGTGTTCAGGTCGATGCCCGCGCTGGCCGTGGCCTTGCGGATCGACACCTGGTCGCCCTCGGTGCGGCTCAGCGACTGCTCGTAGATGAGGATGCGGTACTTGCCCTTGCCCATGTTCCACACTTCGCGGCCCTGGGCGTCGATGCGCGTCGGATCGTCGAGGTACTGCAGGATGGCGCGGTGGGCGATCTCCGCGGCTTCAAGGCGGCGGCGCCCGCGCTCCGAGAGGGTCTGGATCACGCCGAAGGCGCTGGTGATGGTGCTGGTCGCGAGGCCCAGGAGCAGCCCGGCGAGCACGACCTCGAGGAGCGTGACGCCGGAGCGGAGGGCCGGCGCCCTGCGGCGGCGGGGGCGCGGGATGGTCCGCGCGCGGGCGGTCACCTGGCGTCCAGTTCCCAGGAGCGGATGTCGTCGGCGGTGTCGGGCAGGGCGTCCTTGCCGAGGCTGATGATGTCGTACGGCCG
>CANJRL010000009.1 GCA_947476675.1 Phycisphaerales bacterium | reverse complement strand
CATCGGCGCCGGGATCGGGGAACGCGGTCTCGAAGCCGTCCGAATGAATCACCAGCGATTCGTCCTCGCCCAGGGTGAAGGTGGTCTGACCGTAGACCTCGTCGGCGAAGACCCCCAGCAGCCCGCCCGGCGTGTCGATCTTGCTCACCGTCGCCCCAGAGATCAGCAGCGGCGGCGGGTGCCCGGCCCCGGCCAGCGTCACCTCGCGCGTCCGCACGTCGACGATGCCGTACACCGCCGACGCGAACCGCGGGCTCTCTCCCTGCCTGCGGATCAACTCGACGTTCAAGCGCGTCAACGCCTCGGCCGGCGGGATGATGCGGTACGTCGACCCGGTGATGTCCTTGGTCGGCAGGGTCTGGCACAGGGCCATCGTCAGGAGCGCCGCGGGCACGCCGTGGCCGATCGCGTCGGCCAGGAAGAACCCCGCGTGGTGCTCGTCGAGACGCAGCACGTCGTACACGTCGCCCGAGACATAGCCGCAGGGACGGAACAGCACCCCGAACTCCACGCCCGGCATCGCCGGCATCGCCCGGGGCAGGAAGTCGCGCTGCACCTGCGCCGCCAGCTGCAGCTCCTCCGCCACGCGGTCCATCTCCCCGCGCAGCCCGTTCTGGAATCGCCGGCCCGCCGCCATCTCCGCCAGGGCCGATTCCACCGCCGGCTGACGCTGGGCAAGGGCGCGAAGCGTCGCGGCGATCACCGGAGCGGACTCGTCCTCCCGCATCACGATCACGCTGTCGCTGTTGTGCCGCACCACCTGCGCGTTCAGCGACGCGCTCAGGAACACCGCCGGCACCCCGCGCTGGAAGAGCGCGTCGGACAGCCTCGCCCCGGTGAGCATCCCGTCATCGAGGAAGACCACCGCCGCAACGCCGCGCACGCTCGCGGGGGTCGCCAGCGCCTCCGCCAAAGTCAGCGGCTGCAGCGTGACGAACGGCCCGCCCTCGGGCCAGGCGTCCGCCACGTGCCTCCACCACATCGCCTGGCGCTCCTCCAGCCGGTCCTCGGCGATCATGGTGACGGTGACGGTCGGCATGCCGCGGCTCCACCTCGGTCAGGCAACGCCGTACGCCGGGCACCGCGCCCCGCCGGCAACCCCGAGATCCCTTGCCACCGCAATCGTCTCAGCGGGCGCGGGCCTTGAGCCCCTCCGCGTCAAGCCCCACAAGGTCGCCCGCCTGCAGACCGAGCCGCCGGAGCGTCCCCCCCGCCACCTCCACGGCAAACTGGGCCGGGAAGCGGCTGCTGTACCGCTTCAGGCGGTTCTCGTACGCCTGTGCGCTCTCGTCCGCCTTCTTCGGTTCCTCCGGCGTCATCTCGTGCATCGCCAGCACCCGCCCCGCTCCGTCCAAGAACGCGATATCGATCGCGATCGGGCAATCGCGCATCACAAACTCCTGCTTGAGCGGCCGCGCAAACACGAAGACCATGCCCCCGTCCTCCGCGATCTTCTCACGGCCTCCCAGCCCCTTGATCCGGACCGAATCATCCAGCGCCACCTCCAGCGCGAACGTCCTGTCCTTGATCTTCACCGGCGTGGTTTCCGGGGCCTTCGCCGTCGGCTTCGGCTGCGCGGGCGGATCCGCCGAGGCGGACGCCGCACGCCCGCCTCCCACGAGAAGCACAGCCGACAACGCCAAAACCAGGCTTCCGGTCATCCGCTGCGCAGCCACTGGTCATCCTCCGCGGTGAACGTGATCGGACCTGCCGGGATCGTACGGAGCGCGAGCCCGTCCCGGAACTCCGCCGCGCTCATCGGGGCGCGGCGCTCCCGAACCCCCGACCAGAACGCCACCAGCCCGATCAGCCGCTCCGCCGGGGCGCCCAGCCGCCGGTATTCGTCCACCCGGGTGTCGCCGTGACGCTTGGCCAGCCGCCGCCCGTCCGGGCCGACCACCAGCGGCAGGTGGCAGTGCCCCGGAACCGGCCCGAGCCCGAGCGCCCGGTACAGCAGCATCTGCCGCGCTGCAGAGTCCAGCAGGTCGTCCCCGCGCACCACCCGCGTGATCCCCTGCCGATGATCGTCGACCACCACCGCGAGCTGGTACGCCGGCTGCCCGCGGCGGGTCCAGATCACGAAGTCGCCGATCGTCCGCTGCACCCGCACCGCGCGCGCACCCATGAACGCGTCCTCGACCACCGTCTCCTCATCCGGCGTCACGAACCTCCACGACTGCGCCGGGTCGAACTCCTTGGGCGCATCGAACCCTTCCGGACGCAGTTCCGGCGGGAAGCGCGACTCGGCGCCCACGATCTCCCCGCCGCGCTCGGCCTGCGGCGCCGACGCCGCCGCCTCGATCTGCGTCCTGGTCAGATCGCTCGGGTAGGCCAGCCCGGCGCGGGCCAGCGCGCCCATCGCCTCCTCGTGCGGCTCGGGCGTCGCGCTCTGGATCAAAGGCCCCTCGTCCCAGTCCATGCCCAGCCACTCGAGCGTGCGGACGATGTCGTCCGCCGCGCCCGGCTTGATCCGCGGGCCGTCCAGGTCCTCGATCCGCAGCACGATCCGCCAGCCGGCCCGCCTCGCCAGTGCCCAGGTGATCAGGAACGTCCGGGCGTTGCCCAGGTGCAGCGCCCCGGTCGGGGAGGGGGCGAGCCGCGTGGTCTCGGGGCGGGCGGTGGGCATGGAGGAATGGTCGGACATCTATACTCGGCCCCGTGTCCACGCAGCCGCGCACCATTGTGGCCTCCACCGCGACCGTCCACCCCGAATCGGAGATCGGCCCGGGCTGCGAGATCGGCCCCGGCGCCTTCATCGGGCCGCGCGTCCGGCTCGGCCCCAACTGCCGCGTGCGCCCCGGCGCGGTCATCGTGCAGGACACCGTGCTCGGCGCCGCCAACGACATCCACCCCGGCGCGGTCCTCGGGGGCGACCCCCAGGACAAGGGCTATAGCCCCGCATCCCCCGGGGCGCTGGTCGTCGGCGACAACAACATCTTCCGCGAGGGCGTGACCATCAGCCGCTCCACCATCGCCAAGGACAGGGACCCGGCGACGGTTGCCCCGACGAGGATCGGCTCGGGCTGCTTCTTCATGGCGAACAGCCACGCCGGGCACAACGCGGTGGTGGGCGACAACTGCATCCTGACCAACTGCGCCTGCATCGCCGGGCACACCGTCTTGGGGGCCGGGGTGATCATGTCGGCCTTCTGCTACGTGCACCAGTTCTGCCGCGTGGGCGAGGGCGTGATGTTCCAGGGGTCGTCGGGGGTCTCGATGCACGTGCCGCCGTTCGTGGTGCTCTCGAACCTGAACCAGGCGGTGGGGCTGAACCGCGTCGGCCTCCGCCGCAACCCGGCCATGACCGGGGAGGACCGCGAGGAGATCAAGCGCGTGTACCAGGTCTTCTACGGCTCATCGCGGGCGGGGCTGATCGCCGACCGCCTGGCCGTGGCCGATTCGCTCACGCTGGGCGCGCCGGCGCGGCGCTTCGTCGACTTCGTCCGAGCGGCGCTCGACGATCAGCCCCCCTACCGGCGCGGGCTGATCGGGCCGGTGCGGTCCCGGGCGCGGCTCAGCGGCAGGGCCGCGGGCGAGCACGAGTGATCCGCCCGGAGCGCGCCCGATGACCTACGACCTCGACCAGCCGCCGCCGACGCCGAACCTCCGGGGCCACGTCACCGTCAGGCCCACCCCCGAGGACCTGCTCGACTCCCTCGGCGCCGACTTCCTCCTTCACGCCCTCAATTGCGTGCGCCAGTTCGGCAGTTTCCACATCGCCCTCTCCGGGGGGTCGACGCCGATGCCCTTCTACAAGGCGCTGATGGTCGACCCCAACTTCCGCGGGATGCCCTGGGACCGCACCCACCTCTGGATCGTCGACGAGCGCCGCGTGCCCGAGGACGACGAGCGCAGCAACTTCGGGCACATCCGCGACATCCTGGTCGATCACTCCGACATCCCCAGGGCCAATGTCCACCCCGTGCGCGCCCAGGACGACGACGCCGACGTGCGCTACGAGCGCGAACTGGTCGCCTCGCTCGCGGCCCGCGGCGCGGGGCTCGACCGCCTCGACTTCGTCCTGCTCGGCATGGGCAACGACGGGCACACGGCCAGCCTGTTCCCGCGCTCCCCGGCGGTGACGGAGCGGCGCCGGCTGGTGCGCATCAACGCCGGGCCGGCGGTCACCCCTCCTGAGCGCGTGACCATGACCTTCCCGGTGATCAACGCGGCGCGCTTCATCGCGGTGCTGGTCACCGGCGAGAGCAAGCGCGGCACGCTCGCCCGGGTCGCCAAGGCCGCCGACGCGGTGGAGGACCTGCCCATCCTCGGGGTC
This sequence comes from Phycisphaerales bacterium, assembly GCA_947476675.1. Classification (GTDB taxonomy): domain Bacteria; phylum Planctomycetota; class Phycisphaerae; order Phycisphaerales; family UBA1924; genus CANJRL01. The sequence goes on along the minus strand of CANJRL010000009.1, from coordinate 37,946 downwards.
GTCCCGCTGGGCGGCACGGCGCCCGGGGCCGGGGTCTTGCGGTGGTACCTGGACACCGCGGCATGCCCTCCCGTGGAGGCTTAGGGGAACTTCGGGCTTCCGGGGGTTCCCGACCCCCGGGTCCGAGAGTCAGGGGCGCGCAAACTGTTGCATGAGCGGTGATTCGGCGCTCAACGCGGCTGGACTCGGCGGCGTGCCCGCGTAGCATCCCACGCGGGCGTGAGAGGCAGGGAAGCCTCCGGCATCGCCCCCGATGAAGGAGCGTGAGAGCGTCCATGGCCGAGAGCACCCCTGCGGTTCCGAGCACGACCGAGACCACGGGCGGCGATTCGGGCGGCGTTGCCGTCGCGACCCGCCCGGCCCCCGCCCCCGCCGCCGCCCCGCCGCGGCTGGACCGCCTGCCCCCCTTCAAGGTGCTGCTGCATAACGACGCGGTCAACGATATGGGGCACGTGGTGCGCTCGATCGTGGAACTCACGCCCCTCAAGAAGGAGGACGCGGTGGAGCGGATGGTCGAGGCTCATAACACCGGGGTGTCGCTCCTGCTGGTCACGCACAAGGAGCGGGCGGAACTGTACCGGGACCAGTTCCGGACCAAGCGGCTGAACGTGTCGCTCGAACCGGCCCAATAAGCCCGGGCGCTGCTCTTCTGACAAACGCGAGCGCCCCGTGCAAGCCGCGGGGCGTGTTTTTGTGCGCGCTGCGCCGGCGCCGGTCGTGCACTCGGGGCTCTCGCTGCGCGCGGCGCAGAGGGTCGCGGTTGGGGGCGCGGCGGGCGGTGATCGTGGTTGCGCGCGGCGGGGCGGTCGATTCCTTGGTGACGCCGCCAGCGGGGCCATCCGCGGCGGCGGCGAGGAGGATGTCACGCATGACGGTTCGCATCGGCGAGTTGATGGTGAAGCGGGGGCTCCTGACCGAGGAGCAGGTGGGGGCGATCCTGCGCGAGCAGCGGGAGCGGGGCGGGGCCTTCGGCGACATCGCCGAGCGGGTGTACGGCCTCGATCCGAACGATGTCGAGATGGTGTGGGCGGAGCAGTACGCGGCGATCACGCGAGCGGTGAACGCCGAGGATGAGAAGGTCGACCCGGAGGCGATCGCGACGGTGAACCGGCGCCAGGCGTGGCAGTTCCGCGTGTTGCCCTTGCGGTTCGACGGGGATGAACTGGTGGTGTGCACGACGCCGGAGCACCTGACGCGGGCGCTGCGGTTCGTGTACCGGGGATTGCAGCGTCCGAGTTACTTCGTCCTGGCCGACGCGGAGAGCCTCGGCCGGGCGCTGACCCGTCACTACCCCATGGCCGGGCTGGACGGGCGGCATGTCCCGGGCGGGAACGCCGAGACCGTGGAGGCGATGGCCTTCAGGGTGGGTCGGCGGTAGGGCCGCCGGAGGGCCTTGGCCCGACCGCGGGCGGGACATTCCGGATCACAGGCGAAGCCGCGGTCATGCGGGAGGCGGGGAGGCGCCGACCGCGGCTTTGCTTTTTGTGGTGGTGCGTTGCGCGATCAGCAGGCGCGGCCGAAGTTGGTCAGAACGATGTTGAGGTCGAGGAAGTTGATCACGCCGTCGCCGTTGATGTCGACGGCGGGGATGTAGAGAAGGTCGCCGAGGCGGGCGCCGAAGATGGTGAGGATGGGGTTGAGGTCGGCGAAGTTGATTATGCCGTCGCCGTTGATGTCGCCAAATAAAAATGTTGGGACAGTACACGTTGCGGAAGATGCTCACAGTTTCGTTGTTGATGCCGCCGGTGCTCAATACCACGAGGTCAAGCTTGCCGTCGCCGTTCAGGTCGCCAATCGCGATGCTTCCGGGACCACGGCGTGTGGAATAGTCTTCCCGTGGCGCGAAGGTTCCGTCCCCGCGGTTGCGCAGGATGCTCACGGTGTCGCCGTTCTGATTAGCCACCAGCAGTTCGGGCTTGCCATCGCCGTCGAGATCGCCGACCGCAACGGCAACAGAGCCGGCGCCTGTGGCGTAATCCGTCCGGTCCGTGAACGTTCCGTTCCCGACATTGCGCAGCGTGGTGACCGAACTGCCGATTTGGCTAGATTGGTCTCCGTAGTTCGCCGTCACAAGGTCGGGTCTGTCGTCGCCGTCCAGATCGCCGATCGCAACGCACAATGCCCGTGTACCGGTCGCGTAGTACACCGGAGCCGCGAACGCAAAGTAGGCTCCGATGTTGCGCAGCACACTCACACCACCGCCTGCCACGGCCACATCTGGCCTGCCGTCGCCGTCGAGGTCGCCGATCGCCACGACCAGCCCCCCAGCGTCAAGCCTTGGCCCCGCGAAGGCCCCATTCCCCAGGTTGGGCAAGACACTCAACGCTGTTTCATAGGGGTGCGTCACAACAAGATCCGGCCAGCCGTCGCCGTTTAGGTCTCCGATCGCCACGCTAGCGCAAACGTAGCTGGTCGGGTAGTCGACACCGGCCGCGAATGCGCCGTTCCCGAGGTTGCGCAGGACGGTCACGCCGTTCCTGTTCAAATTCGCCACCACGAGGTCGGCCCGCCCATCGCCATCGAGGTCGCCGATTGCCACCCAGCTTGGGTACGCGCCGGCGGCGTAGTCCACACGGGATGCGAAGGCGCCGTTGCCGAGATTGCGCCAGACGCTCACAGTGTTGCTGCGGCCGTTCGCCACCACGAGCTCGGGCTTGCCGTCACCATCAAGATCGCCGATAGCGACGTGTATGGCGCCCGGGGCTGCAGCGTAGTCAACCCGGGGGGCGAAGAACGGCCGAGCCACGCCTTGTGCCGCGGCGCCCGGCGCCGCAAGGACGAAGGCCCCGATCACCAGACAAACACGCGCCGCGGCATGATTCCATGAGCCGCCGCTTCGGGCCGACACAATGCCTTTGATCCGCATAGCCAACTCCTCCACTGATTGTCTCGCTCCGGATCGAGCCGCCCTCGGCTGCCACCGATTGCATTCTACCGCCGGCGCGAAGGCGGCACAATGCTCTTCCATGAAAAAAGGCGACAGACGCCGCCTGAAAGATGCGGGAATCGTGGCCTTCTCAGCAGGAGCGCCCGAAGTTTGACAGCACGATGTTGAGGTCGGCGAAGGTCACCGCGCCGTCGCCGTTGAGGTCGCCGGCGAGGCCCGTGCCGGTCTGACCGAACTGGAAGAGGATCGCGGTCAGGTCGGCCTGGGTCACGAGGCCGTCGGCGTTGGCATCGCCGGGGCAGGAGACGGTGAGGGAGGCGGGGTTGGAGGTTGCGGCGCCGCAGGTGTTCTGGGCGGCGCAGGTGTAGGACCCTGCGTCGGCGAGCCCCGCGGGGTTGATGACGAGGGTGGAGGTGAGCGCTCCGGAGATGGAGCCGCCGTCGCTCAGGGGCGTGCCGTTGCGCATCCATCGGTAGGACAGGGCCGGCCCCGAAGATCCTGCGGCGGCGGTGAAGGATGCGCGGGCGCCGGACTCGATGCGGATGGGCGAGGGGTGCCGGGTGATCGAGGGCAGGCAGAGGGGCTGGACGGCGAGGTCGGCGCGGGGCATGCCGTAGCCGTACTCGGCGTTGGGGAAGGGGCCGGGGCCGAGGCGGCGCGCGGTGGCGCGGAGTTGGTCTTCGATCTGGGCCGGCGTGAACGAGGGGAAGCGGGATGCGACGAGTGCGGCGACGCCGGCGATGTAGGGCGAGGCGCCGGAGGTGCCGGTGAAGAGGGTGTAGTCGTCGAGGGTGTAGCCGTCGGAGCCGGTGCGGTCGGTGGTCCAGAGGTTCTGGCCCGGGCCGACGAAATCGAGGCCGGCGCCGTACTGGCTGAACGCGGCGCGGGAGCCGTCGCTGGTGATGGCGCCGACGGCGTTCACGACGCCGATCGAGGCGGGGTAGGCGATGGAGGATGAGCCGTTGTTGCCCGCGGCGGCGAAGTGGACGACGCCGGCGCTGTAGGCGGCCTGGTACGCCGCGTCGATGGTGGAGGAGGGGGAGAGGATGTTGGAGTTGTTGGTGATGCGGGCGTTGTCGCGGGCCCAGGCGATGGCGTCGGTGAGCCAGGAGAAGTAGAAGAAGAAGCCGTTGCAATCGCTGTTCGCGAGGGTGAACTTGCAGGAGACGACGCGGGCGTTCGGGGCGATGCCGGCGATGCCGATCGAGTTGTTGATGCGCCCGGCGATGATGCCGGCGACGGCGGTGCCGTGGCGGTCGCAGACGCTCACCGGGCCTCCCTGCGAGCCCTGCTCGGAGAAATCGAGGCCGGGCAACTGGTTGATATCGGGGTGGTTCTGCTGCACGCCGTCGTCGAAGACGGCGATGATGACGGAGGGCGAGCCGGTGGTGATGTCCCACGCGGCGGTGGCGCCGAGATCGATATTGGCAAACGATGGATTGCGCAGGGCCCACTGGCTGGGGAAGAGCGGGTCGTTGGGGGAAAGCGCCGGGGCGCCGGAGGCGAGGAAGTCGGGCTCGGCGAACTCGACCTCGGGGAGGGTGGCGAGGCGGTGGGCGGCGTCGACGACCTCGATGCCGCTGCGCGAGGAATGGGCGGCGCGGATGAGGCCGGGGATGCCGGAGGCATCGCGGACCGGCGGGGCGCCGAGGCCGTGGGAGGCGAGGATGGCGTCCTCGCGCTCTCGGGTGACGCCGGGGCGGAAGCGGAGGAAGACGCGGGGGGAGGCGATCATAGGGCCGGTGGGGCCGAGGAAGACGGGGGAGACGAAGCCGACGGCGGGGTCGCGGGCGAGGCGGTCGGCGAGGGCTTCGGCGTCGGCGTCGAGGCGGGTGTTGGCCGGGGTTTGCGCGAATGCAATGCCGCGGGCCGGCGATGCGCCGACGCGCGTGGGGTCAAAGCCGTGGGGCATGAGCGTGAGGCCGACGGCGAGGGGCGGGGAGTCGGAATCGAGCGGGACGACCGCGATGCGGGAGGGATCGATGGCGAGGGGGATGGGCTTGCCGCGGTAGATGTAGGCGTGCCCGGCCCGGGCGCCCGGTGCGGCGAGAGCAAGGGCGAGGAAGGCGAGGAAGGCGAGCGCGGCGATGGCGCGGCAGGGGCGGGCGGGCTGTGCGCTGGGCATCTGGCGAGGTCCTCCGGCGCCGGGAGCGGCGGCTTCACCGGGGACTATCGGGCGTGCGCACGCGCGAGTTGAGCGGGGGAAGTATGGCGGCCCTGAACTCGACGTGTCCCTATCGGGCGTGCGCACGCGCGAGTTGAGCGGGCCGGGCGAGGCGGCCGGGGGCGGGGGCGGGGTCAGCAGGCGCGGCCGTAGTTGGCGAGGAGGGTGTTGAGGTCGAGGAGGTTGATCACGCCGGGCGAAGGTGCAGCGCGGGCGTCAGGGGCACTGCGTGCCGAACTGGACGAGGACGTTGTTCAGGCTGGTGAAGGTGTAGGAGGAGCCGAAGCCGACGAGGACGAGGTTCAAGTCGACAAAGTTGATGATGCCGTCGCCGTTGATGTCACCGAAGCACAGCAGGTTGCGCAGGACGCTGACGGTGTAGTCGGAATAGTTCGCGGTGACGATGTCGGGCCGGCCATCGCCGTCCACGTCGGCCAGGGCGACGGAGTATGGGCCTGACCCGACCGCGTAGTCCACCCGCGCGGCGAACGCCCCGCCGCCAAGGTTGCGCAGGACGCTGACGGTGTTGCTATCTCGGTTCGCGACGACAACGTCGAGCCGGCCGTCGCCGTCCACGTCGGCCAGGGCGACGGAGTATGGGCCTGACCCGACCCCGTAGTCCACCCGCGCGGCGAACGTGCCGCCTCCCAGGTTGCGCAGGACGCTGACGGTGTTGCCGGCGCCGTTGCCATAGTTCGCGGTGACGATGTCCGGCTGGCCGTCGCCGTCCACGTCGGCCAGGGCGACGGAGAGTGGGCCGGCCCCCACCGCATAATCCACGGGCGCAGCGAAGCGCGGTGTGGTGGGCCGCGCGGAGGCCGCGACTCCGAGAACCGCCGTCGCGAGCAGCGCCAGGATCGCCTTCGACGTGGGCCAGACGCCCGCGGTTCGGGCCGACACAACACCCTTGATTCGCATGGCCAACTCCTCCACTGATCCTCACGGTACGGATCGAGTCGCCTTCGGCAAACTCTGGGCGCAGGGTACCGCGGGCGCCGGGGCCGGCACAAGGGTCAGCCATGAAAAAAGGCGGCAAACGCCGCCTCGGGTGAGTGAGGATCTGGTCAAGGCCGCCTCAGCAGGTTCGGCCGAAGTTCGAGAGCACGATGTTGAGGTCGGCGAAGTTCACCGTCCCGTCGCCGTTGACGTCGGCGGCGAGGCCGGGGCCGGTCTGGCCGAACTGGCCGAGGACGGCGTTGAGGTCGGCGAAGTTCACGATGTTGTCGCCGTTGGTGTCGCCGGGGCACCCGATGGTGAGCGTGGCGGTGTCGCTGTCGGCCGAGCCGCAGGAGTTGCTGACTCGGGCGAAGTACGTGCCGACGGTGGCTGCGGTGGCGGGGTTGATGGTGAGTGTGGCGGTGGTTGCGCCGGAGTAGGGCCCGCCGTTATTGACTTGCGAGCCGTTGCGGAACCAGGTGTAGGTGAAGGGCGCTGTTCCGGAGGCGACGGTGACGGTGAAGGAGGCGCTGGCGCCGGAGGCGACGAGCACGCTGGTCGGGCTGGAGCCGATGAACGGGGCGCAGAGTTGCTGGATGGCGCGGTCGGCGCGGACCAGGCCGTAGCCGAACTCGCTGTTGGGGTACGGGCCGGGGCCGAGGCGGGTGGCGGTCTGCTGCATCTGGAACTCGACCTGGGCCGGGGAGAAGGAGGGGAAGCGGGAGAAGACCAGGGCTGCGACGCCGGCGGCGATGGGGCTGGAGAACGACGTGCCGTCGAGCGAGCCGTAGTCGCCCGAGAAGAAGCCTTCGGCGCCGGTGCGGTCGGTGGTCCAGATGCCCTGGCCCGGGGCGACGAAGCGGAGGCCGGCGCCGAACTGGGAGAACGAGGCGCGGGCGCCGCCGATGGTGATGGCGCCGACGGCGTTGACGCGCGGGGAGGAGGCGGGGTAGCCGATCGTGCCGTTGCCGCCGTTGCCTGAGGAGGCGAAGTTCACCACGCCGGCGTTGTACGCGCTGGAATAGGCGATGTCGACGGCGCTGTTGGGGCTGAAGCCGTTGGAGTTGTTGGTGACCTTGGCGTTGGACTGGGCCCAGGAGATGGCGCTGGTCAGCCAGGAGATGAAGAACGTGCCCGAGCCGTTGCAGGGGGTGACGGCGTTGTTGTACTTGAGGCCGGCGACCTTGGCGCCCGGGGCGACGCCGACGACGCCGATCGAGTTGTTGATGATGGCGGAGACGCACCCGGCGACGGCGGTGCCGTGGCGGTCGCAGGAGGAGCCCGGGCCTCCGTTGGTTCCGGAGCCGGTGAAGTCGACGCCCTGGACCTGGTTGATGTCGGGGTGGTCCTGCTGCACGCCGTCGTCGATGACGGCGACGATGACGGAGGGCGAACCGATCGTGGTGTCCCAGGCGGCGGTGGCGCCGACGTCGATGCCCGGGAAGGCCTGGTTGCGCAGGCCCCACTGGGAGGAGAAGAACTGGTCGTTGGGGATGAGGTGCTTCTGGACCGTCATCATGAGGTCGGGGTGGGCGAACTCGACCTCGGCGTGGGCGGCGAGGGCGTTGGCGCGGTCGAGGGTCTCGAAGCCGTTGCGCGAGCCGCTGTCCACGCGCATCAGGCCGGCGAAGTTCTGGTAGTCGGCCTCGGCGATGGCGCCGGCGTGGAGTTCGGCGAGGATGGCGTCGGCGCGCTGGCGGCTGACGCCGTCCTTGAACTTCATCAGGATGCTCGGCGACACCAGCACCGGGCCGTAGGAATCGGCGAAGACCGGGGTGACGAAGTCGAAGGCGGGGTCGGCGGCGAGGTCGGCGACGGCGCGCTCGGTTGCGGCGGCGTCGCGCCCGGCGCCGATCGGCATACCGACGCTGGTCCAGCCGCCGACCTCGATCGATCGCACGGTGACGGGGTCGATGCCGTGGAGCGCCAGGCTCTGGACGAGCGCCGGCTGGTTGCGGAGGTTGACGTCGTCGGCGCGGAAGACGGCGATGCGTTGCGGCTCGAGGGCCAGGGGCATCTGCTGCTTCCAGTAGGAGTAGAAGTAGCCCTCCGCGTGGCCGGCGACGCCGGCGAGGAGAAGAGCGAGGGCGGCGAGCGGATGTGCGGCGGCGCGTCGGGTCATGGGCGGGTACTCCACGGGGCGCGGTGACAGGGGGCCGCGACGGGCGGCGTCGGCGGATATGGGATGTTTCGTCCGGTTGCCTCGCGCGGTTCTGGAATCCTGGCCCTTGCGGGACGCGACGCGGGCCCGGCCTTGGGGGGTGCGCGGACGAGACGGGCTTTGTTCGGCGGATCTGCCTTTCGGTGGCGCGGCGCCCGCGGTTCTAGGATGTCGGGTCGGAACCGGTCGCGTCGCGGTGCGGACAGTCCGAGCACCGCTCCGCCGAGCGGTGGACCTTGCACAGCCGGCCGGCGATCTCGCGGGTCAAGAGCGGAGACATCATGAGCACGAGCACCAAGTCCAAGCAGATGACAGGCCCCCGGATGGTCTCGCTGGACCCGGACAAGAAGCACGACCCTCACGAGACGCGGCTGGGCAAGTTCATGCAGGCGTGCATCAAGTTCGGGGCGTCGGACCTGCTGGTCAAGACCGGCAAGCCCCCGGTGGTGCGGCTTCGCGGGGCGCTCAAGACGCTGGACACCGAGCCGGTGACGATGGAGGAGTACCTCGAGATCGCGAAGAAGACGCTGACCGAGGCGCAGTTCGAGGACCTGGAGCGCTACGGCTCGGTGGACTTCGCGTACGACTACGACGAGAAGAACCGCTTCCGCGTGAACCTGTTCCACGCCCGCGGGAAGCTCTCGATGGCGGCGCGGCTCATCACCAGCAACATCCGGCGCTTCGAGGACCTGTACCTGCCGGAGGTGATGGGCGAGATCGCGATGCAGCCGCAGGGCATCGTGCTGCTCGCGGGCGTGACCGGCTCGGGCAAGTCGACGACGATCGCGTCGATGCTGAACTACGTGAACGAGCAGAAGCCGGTGCACATCGTGACCATCGAGGACCCGATCGAGTACATATTCGAGGACAAGAAGGCGACGATCCACCAGCGCGAGGTGGGGATCGACGTCTCGGACTTCAAGATCGCGCTCCGCGCCCTGGTCCGCGAGAACCCGGACATCGTGCTGGTGGGCGAGATGCGCGACTCGGAGACCTTCGAGGCGGCGCTGCACGCGGCGGAGACGGGCCACCTGGTCTTCGGCACCATCCACGCCTCGAGCGCCACCGAGACCTTCAGCCGCATCTACGACCTGTTCGAGGCCAGCGAGCGCGAGCAGGTGCGGAAGATCATGGCCTACCAGATGCGCGCCATCGTCTACCAGAAGCTGCTGCCGACCCTGCACGAGAAGATCCACCGCATCCCGGCGCTGGAGATCCTGATCAACAACGCGGTGGTGCGGAAGTACATCCTGGAGGGCCGCGAGGGCGAACTGCCGGAAGTGATCAAGAGCATCGAGAGCGAGAAGCAGGGGATGATCGACTTCAACGGCTCGCTGCTCAAACTGGTCGAGGGCGAGTACATCCACACCCGCACCGCGATGGAGGCAACGCCCAACCCCGACGAACTCATGATGCGGCTCAAGGGCATCGGCGGGAAGCGATGAGCGCGGCCCGCGCCGTTGGTGCAACCGCGCCACGAGGAGGGCGCGGCGTCTGCGCGTTCTGTTCCGGCTCGCCCGGCGCGGCGTGATCCCCGGGAACTCCGCCGCCCGCCGACCGTACGATTCCTCGGAGGGCCGGCGGCAACGGGCCGATAGTCGTGATCCAGGACGGATGCGCCGCCGAACGCTCACCGCGTCAGCGGTTTTCGCGCGCTCCGGCACCCCTGCCGCCGCGCACCGCGAGGAGGTCCGCGTCATGGACGAGAGGCACAGCGGCTTCAACCGGTCGGAACTCTCTGTGGGCGGAGGTTTCGGCTCCGGGGCCGGGGCCGGGGCGGGGTCCGGCGCACCCGGAGGGGGTCAGGCCGGGGCCGGCTCGGGGCGGCGTGACGAGATCATCGCCGCCATCGAGTCCCGCCTGGACCGGGGGCGGTTCCGCGAGCACAACTGGGAGGGGACCTTCTGGGATTACCTTGAGATCGCCCTGAAGCGGCCGCACGTGGCGCGGAACGCGTACCAGCGCGTCTACGACATGATCCTCTCGCACGGGCACGAGAAGTACGCGCGGTTCAAGCACGACTTCGTGCGGTACCACTTCTTCTCCGACCCCTTCGACAAGGGGGCGGACGCGATCTTCGGGCTGGACCGCGCGGTGATGCAACTGGTGGACGTGTTCCGCTCCGCCGCCGAGGGCTACGGGACGGACCGGCGCATCCTGCTGCTTCACGGGCCGGTGGGCTCGAGCAAGTCGACGATCGCGCGGCTTCTCAAGAAGGGCCTCGAGCAGTACAGCCGCACGGACGCAGGGGCGTTGTATTCCTTCTCGTGGATGCTCGACGAGACCTGCGGCCCCGGGGGGAAGGACCACGAGTACCCCTGCCCGATGCACGAGGAGCCGCTGCTGCTCATCCCCCGCGAGGCCCGGCAGGACGTGCTCGACCGCCTGAACGCGCGGTACGCGGAGATGGGCGGGCACGGGAAGGTCCGGCTGGTGGGCGAACTCGACCCCTTCTGCCGCCGCGTGATGGCCGAACTGATGCGGCACTACGCCGGCGACTGGAAGCAGGTGATGTCGCATGTCAAGGTGCGGCGCATCGTCCTCTCCGAGAAGGACCGCGTGGGCATCGGCACCTTCCAGCCCAAGGACGAGAAGAACCAGGACTCGACGGAACTGACCGGCGACATCAACTACCGCAAGATCGCCCAGTACGGCAGCGACTCGGACCCCCGGGCGTTCAACTTCGACGGCGAGCTCAACGTCGCGAACCGGGGCGTGTGCGAGTTCATCGAGGTGCTGAAACTCGACGTCGCGTTCCTCTACGACCTGCTGGGCGCCTCGCAGGAGCACCTGATCAAGCCCAAGAAGTTCGCCCAGACGCACATCGACGAGGTGATCATCGGGCACACCAACGAGCCCGAGTACAAGAAGCTCCAGAGCAACGAACTGATGGAGGCGTTCCGCGACCGCACCATCAAGATCGACATCCCCTACAACACCCGCCTCGACGACGAGATCCGCATCTACCAGAAGGATTTCGGCCCCGAGCGCGTGCGGCAGATGCACATCGCGCCCCACACCCTGGAGGTCGCGGCCATGTGGGCCGTGCTCACCCGCCTCCAGGAGCCCAAGAAGGCCGGGCTGACGCTCCTCCAAAAGATGAAGCTCTACAACGGCAAGGCCCTTCCCGGCTTCACGGAGGACTCGATCAAGGAACTGATGGAGGAGGCGCCCCGCGAGGGCATGGGGGGCATCTCCCCCCGCTACGTGCAGGACAAGGTGAGCAACGCGCTGGTCAGCCCGGCGGCCCTCGAGGAGCGGACGATCAACCCCTTCATGGTGATGAACGAACTGGAGGAGGGGCTCTCCCACCACTCGCTGATCGCCGACGAGGACCTGCGCAAGCGCTACCGGGAGATGCTCTCGGTGGTCAAGGAGGAGTACGAGGACATCATCAAGGGCGAGGTCCAGCGCGCCATCAGCGCCGACGAGGACGCGATCAAGCGGCTGTGCACGAACTACATCGAGAACGTCCGCGCCTACACCCAGAAGGAGCGGGTGAAGAACCGCTACACCGGCCGCGACGAGGAGCCCGACGAGCGCCTCATGCGCACCATCGAGGACAAGATCGACATCCCCGAGAGCCGCAAGGACGACTTCCGCCAGGAGATCATGAACTACATCGGCGCCCTGGCCCTCGACGGGCGGAAGTTCGAGTACAACACCAACGCCCGGCTCTACCGCGCGCTCGAACTGAAACTCTTCGAGGACCAGCGCGACACCATCAAGCTCAAGAACCTGGTGTCGAGCGTCGTCGACGACGAGACCCAGGCCAAGATCGACGTGGTGAAGCAGCGCCTCATCAAGAACTTCGGCTACAACGAGCAGTCCGCGACCGACGTGCTGAACTACGTCGCCAGCATCTTCGCCCGGGGCGACAGCAAGGGGGACTGAGCGCGCCGGGATGAGCGGGCCCGGCCCCGGCGGCTCCGCGCCTCGCGGCCCCGCTCCCCGTCGTAGACTCGCCCCATCATGACCGAGCACCCGCCGCGCGACGCGCCCGTCGTGACTCCCCGCGCGCCCGTCCCGACCGAGGGCGACATCCCCGTCCGCGTGCGCTACCCGGAGTGCGACCCCATGGGCGTCGCCCACCACGCGGCGCACCCCATCTGGCTCGAGATCGCGCGGACCGAACTCCTGCGGCGGTCGGGCGTGTCGTACAGGGACCTCGAGGCCGACGGCGTCTTCCTCGTCGTCGTGCGGCTCGAGATGAACTACCGCAGGCCGGCGCGCTACGACGACGAGCTGATCGTCCGATGCGCCGTCACCGGGGGGAGCAGCGTGAAACTCATCCACGAGTACACGATCCGCCGCGAGGGCGCGGACGACCCGCCCGGCGGCACTGTGATCTGCGAGGCCTCGAGCGTGCTGGCCTGCGTCGGGCGGGACGGGAAGGTGAGGCAACTGCCGGCGTGGCTCACGCACCGGGCGCGGTCCGAGCCCGCATGAGCCCGCCCGCGTGGCCGAAGAAAAACGGGCGCCGGCTTCACGCCGACGCCCGCGGTTTCACGCATCAGGGGAGGCGATGCTTCTCAGCGGCGGCGACGGAGACCGGCGACGCCGACCAGGCCGAACACCGCGGCAGCGCCGGGGGCGGGGACGGGGACCGCGTTGCCGCGGATGACCCAGTTGCCCGCGAGAGCCGGGCCGCCGAGCACTTCGATGGCGCCGAAGTTGGCGCCGAGGCCGGCGGCGAGGTTGTTGGGATCGAGCGCGCTGGCGCCCAGGCCGACGTAGGAGCGGTTGGCCAGGGGAGCGGTCTGGTCGATCGCGCCGGGGAACTGACCCGCCGCCTGGCCGTTCATGATGAAGCCGATGTAGAAGTCCTGGCCCACGGTGAGGTTGATGCCGCCGAGGTTGTAGGTGTTGAGAGTGATGTTGTTGATGGGAACGCCAGCCGAGGCGTTGGCGACAACGCCGTTGACCGAGCCGAGCCGAGCGCCGGGGGTCGAACCCGCGCCGACCGCCCAGGCGCCGACAATGATCGACTGGCCGTTCAGAGCGACCGGCGTGCCGAAGCCGATGCTGACGGAGTTCAGCACGCTGTTGGAGTTGGCGGTGAAGCGGTTCAGGAACACGATGTTCCCGCCGGAGGTCAGGCCGACGCTGTTCTCCGCGGTGCCGTCGTCGATCCGGTACTCATTAACGCGGGGGTCCAAGGACGCGGGGCCCGGGTTCCCGGGGGTGGCGCTGGAGAACACGGCGGCATTGGCGCCGGCGCAGCACAGCAGCGCAAGAACAGAGAGACGTGTCATCTTCCACTTCCTTTGCGTTTCTTCCCGGCGAGGCAGGCGGCCGAACGACCCCTGCCACGCCATTAACGTCTGGACCGAAGGCGGTTGCGAGCCGACCCTCCGGTGAACGAACGCTCGTTCGTGACAGAATCTAACCTCTCCGCGGGCCGGCACAAGGACAAACCCCCAGAATGAGCAATTTCTAGCGGGGGAAGACTGCCCAGATTGTCGGCCCAGCAGCGCCCCCCTGCCCGTCAGGGCCGGTTGACGACCATGATCTCGCTCAGCGGCTTCCGGAGCAGGTCGGGCACCTGGCATCCCACCCCCGGGTACCCTACCGGAATCAGGACAAACGGCCTTTCGTGATCCGGGCGGCCCAGAATCGACCCCAGGAATTTCATCGGGCTGGGCGTATGGGTCAGCGTTGCCAGCCCGGCGTGGTGGGCGGCGGCGAGCAGCAGGCCGACGGCAATGCCCACGGACTCCTCGGCGTAATAGGTCTGGCCGTGCTCCCCGGTCGCGGGATCGGGATCGTCCCTGACCAGCCTGAACACCACGATCAGCCAGGGGCGACTTCGAGGAAGTCCTTGTGCTCATCGGTGCCCAGGATGGCAAGATCGCGGAGCCACCGCTCGCTGGCGCGGCGGGAATAGAACTCGCGCTCCTCCGCCTCGGCTCCCTCGCGGATCTCCCGCTTGAGCGCCGGGTCGCTGACGCAGACGAAGCGCCACGGCTGCTTGTGAGCGCCGCTGGGGGCCGTCCCTGCGGCTCGGACGACCCACTCGATCGTCTCGCGCGAGACCGGGCGATCCGAGAAAGTGCGCACGGAGCGGCGCTGGCGGACCTCCTCGTAGAACTCCCGCGCCAGGCGCTCGGGCTCGCCGGCCGGTCGGTACGGGATGAGCGGCGTGAAGCGCGGCTTGGGGAAGGGCTGTGTCGGCGTGGGCATGTCGCGGCCTCTGGGGCGCACGATATCGGCGACGCCCGGCATCGTTCGATGCCGCCCGCGTCGCCGACGGTTCGCCGCGAGATTGTCGAGCCGCGCCCCGCCGTGGCGGGTTACTCGCCCGCCGACGCGAGAACCCCGCGAGCGCCGGTGGAATCAAGGCGGGACACGCGAGATTCAAGAAAGAGTCCGGCGAGGGCGCCGTCCAGCGGGCCTTGGGCGACCTCTCGGGCCTTGCGCACGCCGCTGATTTCTTCGAGGAGCCACACCAGGTCGTCTTGGTCCACCGCGCCGTCGCCGTTCAAGTCGTAGATCGAGGCGGAGGGGAGTTCCTCGCGGCTCGCGAGGGCGCGGACCATGGCGCGGACATCCTCGTCATCGAGCCGCCCGTCGAAGTTGACGTCGCCCGCCGCCGGGGGCTGCGCCGGTTCGGGAGAAGCCGGCGCGACGAGCCCGCCGTGCGCCCTGCCGGCAGCGAGGCCGAGAAACAGCGCGGCGCCGAGCAGAGCGATGCCGGCGGCGTCCGAACCAGATCGATGCAACTTCGCGCTGGCCATGGGGTCCTCCTCCGTCGCTCGCCGGAAAACGGCGCGAGCAGGAGGACATCGGGAAGCGCCGCCGATCGATGGAGCGTCCGGGCGGATCGTCGCCCTCGACGCGTCGGCGGGCGCGGCGTGCGCGCTTCGCCGCGTTCATCCGCGAGGCGCCGGCGCGCCCGCGGCAATCTCGCCCGCGATCGCTTGACGCGCGTCCGATCGTTTGGCCGCGAGGGACCCCCGCCCGGTGAAGGAGCACGGGGGAATCCCGATGGTCCCGTAAAAAGCCGATCGGATCAGGCGGAGGCGCCAGACAGCGTGGCGCTCTTGGGGCCCCCGAGCGACCCGACGGTCGGCGACACCGGGCGCCGGGCCTGCTGTTGCGGCTGCTGCGCCGAGTCCGCGAACTCCTCGCCGAAGCGGACCAGGCGGAAGGAGTTGGCGATGACGAACACATCGCCCACGAAGTGGTACACCGCCGCGAACGCGATCGCGACCTGCCCGGTGGCGGCGAGCCCCAGCCCGATGAGCGCGATGACGATCGACGCCGCGATGTTCTGCCCGATCACGCGCCGTGTCTTGCGGGCCAGTTCGATGAGGAAGGGAATCCGGGAGAGGTCGTCGCGCATGAGCGCCACCCCGGCGGAGTTGGTCGCGATGTCGGACCCTCCCAGGCCCATGGCGACGCCGACATCGGCGGTGGCCAGTGAGGGGCCGTCGTTGATCCCGTCGCCGACCATCATCACGCGGCGCCCGGAATCGACCAGGCGCTGGATCAGGTCGTGCTTTTCTTCGGGCAGGCACTCGGCCTCGACGCGGTCGACGCCGACGCTGGCCCCGACCCGCTTGGCGACGGCGAAGCGGTCGCCGGTGAACAGCGCGATCTGGCGGACCTCGACTTCGCGGAGCCTGTCGACGACCTGGCGGGCGTTGGGCCGCACCCGGTCCTCAAGACCCACGGCGCCCAGGTACCTGCCGTCGCGCATCACGTGCACGCCGGACATGCCCTCGATCTTCTGCTCGACCGCGTCGATGGCGGCGGCCAGATCCGGGCGGAGGGCGGAGAGCCAGTTGGCCCGGCCCGCGAGCACCTCGCTGGTGCGGCCGCTCGCTCCCACGATCGTCCTGACGCCGCGCCCGTGGACTTCTTCGTACGCGTGCACAGCGCCGGGCTGGACCCGCGCCTGCCGCGCGGTCGCCAGGATGGAGCGTGCCAGAGGGTGGTTGCTCTGCTGCTCCGCGTCGGCGGCGCCCTGGAGCAGGTCGACGCCTTCGACGTGCTCCGCCGGGGCCAGGCGGCTGACCGCGAACACGCCGGTGGTGATCGTGCCGGTCTTGTCGAGCACCACGGTGTCAATGTTGGCCGCCGCCTCGAGCGTGCTGGTCTGCTTGATCATCACGCCCAGGCGAGCCGCGGCGGCGAAGGACGCCACCATCGCCGTCGGGCTCGCCAGCAGGAGCGCCGAGGGGCAGACCACCACGAGCACGGTGATGGCCGTCTCGGTGGCGCGGGACTGCACCTCCGGGTCCTTGCTCTGGCTCATCAGGTACCACACCAGCCCTGCCGTCGAGATCGCCACGGGCACGAAGTACGCGGCGACCTGCTCGATGAGCAGCTGCCGCGGCGTGCGCTGAGACTCGGCGGCGCGGATCAGTTCCGTCACCTTGCCGATGGTGGTGTCGGCGCCGACGCTGGTGGCGCGGATCTCGAGCACGCCGGTCAGGTTGGTCGTGCCGGCATACACCGGGGACCCGGGGTCGACCTCCGCGGGCACCGCCTCGCCGGTCAGGCTCGCCTGGTTGATGGTCGAGCCGCCCTTGACCACCTCGCCGTCCACCGGCAGGTTCTCGCCCGGGCGCACGCGGATGATGGTGCCGACCTTGACCTCGGAGAGCGGGGCCTCGCGCTCGGCGCCGTTCTCGACGATGCGCGCCGTGTCGGGCGTCAGCCGGACCAGCCCCTCGATGGCCCGCTGCGCGCCCCACGCCGTGCGCCGGACCACCTGGTCGGCGATCAGCAGAATGAAGGCCAGGAAACCGGCGACCTCGTACTTGCTGGTCGCCAAGGCGGCGATGATGGCGATGGAGGCCAGCGTCGAGGAGGTGGGCTTGCCCCGGCGGAGTTCGTCGAAGGATGACTTGAAGAGCGGCGCGCCGAGCAGGATCGCGCCCAGGGCGGCCGGGATCATCGCGGTCTCGGCGGGGGCCCCGAACCACCGCGCGACGACCGTGGTGAGCACCAGCACGCCGCCGATCAGGTAGACAACGATCCATCGCTCGAGGTCGATCTCGTGGTGCGAGCAGCAGGCGTCGCCCCCGGGCCGCAGGGCCGAGGCCTCGTGGGCATGGGAGTGGTCGTGGTGAGCGTGATCGTGCCCGTGGTCGTGGTTGGCCATGAGGACTCCGATGCCGTGCGCGAGGGACGGTTTATAGTACGGCGGTCGTCCGGGGCGCGGTTCTGCCCTCACGCCGATCGGCTTCCTCGGGCGGCCTCCGTTCGGGCCCCCTCCCTCCTCGCGGAGCCTGACCCGCCCATGAAACCCCGGAACATCCGGCGGATCACCGTACTCGGCGACGGCCAGATGGGCCTGGTGTGCGCAGCGCTGCTCGCGGAGCAACCCACCGCGGAAGGCTCGCCGCTCGCCGTCACGCTCTGGGGGCACGACCCCGATGAACTGAGCCTGGTGGAGCAATCCAGAGGCTCGTTGCGGCTCGGGGGCTTCCACCTGCCGAGGGCGGTCGCGGTGACGGCCAGCGCGGCCCGAGCGCTCGCCGAGACCGATGCGATAATCTCCGCGGTTCCGACGCAATACCTCCGCGGCGTGTGGGAGCGCCTGGCGCCGCTCACCCCGCGCGAGGCCGGCATCGTCAGCGTCGCCAAGGGCATCGAGAACCAGACGCTGCTCCGGCCCACGCAGGTGATCGCGCAGGCGCTGGGGGAGGCTCGGGACGCCGGGCCGCGACCGATCGCAGCGCTCAGCGGGCCGACCATCGCCCCGGAACTGGCGCGGCGGTTGCCCGCGACGATGGTCGCGGCCTGCGACGACCCCGGCTTCGCCCTGACCGTGCAGCGGCTCTTCACCTGCGGCTGGCTGCGCATCTACACCAACCCGGACATCATCGGCGTGGAACTCGCTGGCGCGACCAAGAACGTGATCGCCATCGCCGCCGGCATCCTCGACGGGTTGCAGGCCGGGCACAACGCCAAGAGCGCCCTGCTGGCGCGGGGCCTGGCCGAGATCACCCGCCTTGGCGCCGCCATGGGCGCGCGCCAGGAAACCTTCTTCGGCGTCGCCGGGGTCGGCGACCTCGCGACCTCGTGCTTCAGCCCCGAGGGGCGCAACCGCTCGCTGGGCGAGGCGCTGGGCCGAGGCGAGACGCTCGAGGCCTACCTGGCCCGCACGCGCTCGGTGGTCGAGGGGGTGGCGACCACGAGATCGGTGGTTGATCTCGCCTCACGCCTCGGCGTCGACGTGCCGATCGCGGCGGCGGTGCACGCGGTGCTGTTCGAGGGGATGGACCCGATCCGCGGGATCACCGCGCTGATGAGCAGGGAGCCCAAGGCGGAGAGGGTGGGGTGAAGCCATGACTGAGGGCGGATCGAACGGCCAACTCGCGGCTCACGCGATCGAGCACGCGGACCGAATGTGGAGAGCGGAGTCGGAGAATGCGCTCCGATACTCGGTTCGAACAAACCTGCTCATGACGCTGGTGCTCGCCCTGGGAGGCGGCGGTCTTACGGTCCTGCCGAGGCTCGTTACACCGACGACCCTCACCATGGTCAAGAACCTCTCGACTTGGGGAAGGGTGACATTCCTGGGGTTCGTGGTCGCGACCCTGACTTCGCTGGCGTTTCTCCTCATGTCTCTCCATGCGCTCGTCGAGGAATCGGTCGTCACCGAGGACGATCTGCGCGAGCAGCGACAGGCGAGAGAGGCCCGCGACGCCCAGCGCCGCTCGGTGACGAGCCTCCAGGGGATCCCACCTTCAACCGCGAGCAAGCACATGGAGCTCCCCTCGGAAACGATCGAATCATTGCCGGAAGAGATGGGCGAGGCGCCCTACCTGATCTTCGTGCGCACCTACGAGGCGGCGATCGACCTGGGCGCTCGAAACGACAGCCGGAAAAGGCAGCTGCGCAGGAGCAGCAAACGGGCGTTAGCGGCCTTGATTGCGGGCGCCCTGGCCACCTTTTTCTACATGATGTCGCTTGCCTTTTTGTCCGATGCCACGCAAGATTCTGCGGGAAAGGAGGCGGCCCGTGAACAAGCCGTCAACAGCCACCGAGGGAAGGCCGGTCCCTGAGCGTTCCGAAACCGTGAAACGCGCCATCGAGCGCCTCCACGCGACCATGGATTACGCGCGGGCGCTGTCCAAGAAGGCCGCCGTCGCTCCCAAGCCGGTTCAGCCGCGAGCCAAGTAGATGGCTCAACCGCCCGGGGCCGGATCGCCGCTCTCGTCCCTCGCCGCCTCCCCCCCCATCGCATCCCGCGTCATCACGTCGTAGCACGTCGCCAGCAGACCGATCAGCGGGAACGGCCTGGCGCCTGGCGAGGGCGGGAACGGGCTCGGGCCCAGCCGCCGAAGCAGCGCGTGCGGAACGGCCGGCGGCGCCGGCGTCGTGTCCACCTCGTCCAGGCCTGCGCCCACCCGCCAGAACGCCTCCACATCCACGGTCAGCGGCTCATCCGGGGGCGCCAGGCGGTCGATCTGCGGCAGGTAGGCCGGGGAGCCGAGCGACGGCACGCGCACGAACCATCGGCCTCTTCCCCTCGCGACTCCCGCCGCACGCTTGCTGCGCAGCCGGTCGATCAGGTCTTCCGAACCGAGCCCCCGAAGGCGGAAGATCAGGAAAGCGTCCTCGCGCAGCCGATCGGCGACGAACGCCGCCAGCGCGCACGCGTGCCGGCACCAGGGCGAGCCGGCGGACTTGCTCTCGGCGCACGAGCACGAGGGGCCAAGTTCCGCCGCCGCGTCGGGGAACAGCCTGAGCCCGAGCGGGCGGAACAGGTCCTCGATGCTCGTCGGCACCTCGCCGGTGAGCAGGCGGGCCGCGTAGAAGGCCTGGTCGCCCATCGCGTCGATCACGCGCCCCCACTGCTCTTCGGTGATGCGGTCGAGCGACAGCACGGGCGTGTGCTGCCGCTGGCCCTTCTCCGCCACGCGCGCCGCGGCCCGGCCCGGCTCGATGACCGGGTCGCGCATGGCCGGCGACCGGGCGATCGTGAGGCCGGCGGCAAACGGATCGGGAGGGGCGTCGAGTTCCACCAGCCGCAGCCAGCGCTGGCCGGCCCACGAGCCCCGGGTGAACGTCTCGGACGCCGGCGACGCGGGCGGGGCCGGCTTGACCGGCCCGCGCGCCGACTCCGGCGAAGCATCCGCGGGCGTCAACGGAACGCGCGTCATTCGTCGGTCCCCCAGTCGGCGTCGGAGGCCGCGTCCGCCGCCGCGAGGGCCTCGGCAAGATCGGGCCTGGGTCGGCGCGGGGCGGCGTCGGCGGCGTCGTCGTCGGCCAGCGCGTCGGCGCCGAGCGAGACCAGGTCGCGGAGCTGCGCCGTGGTGAGTTCGGTGAGCCACTGCTCCCCGGCGCCGATGATGGACTGCGCCAGGTCGGTCTTCTGCTCGATCATGGTGTCGATGCGCTCCTCCAGCGTGCCGGCGCACACCATCTTGTGCACCTGCACGGTCCGCGTCTGGCCGATGCGGTGGGCCCGGTCCGTCGCCTGGTTCTCCACCGCCGGGTTCCACCACCGGTCGTAGTGGAACACGTGGTTCGCCGCGGTGAGGTTCAGGCCCGTCCCGCCGGCCTTGAGCGAGATGATGAACACCGGCGATGCGCCGTCGGCCTTCTGGAATCGCTCGACCAGGGCATCGCGCGCCTTCTGGGCAACGCCCCCGTGCAGGAACAACGGCTCCTTGTCGAACTGGTGGGCGATGAGCCCCGAGAGCAGGCGGCCCATCTCGCGGAACTGGGTGAAGATGAGGCAGTTGTCGCCGGCCGCGAGGACCTCCTCGAGCATCTCGCACAGGCGCATCGCCTTGCCCGAGCGCGCCGGGTCGATCGGCCCGGTGTCGCCCGGCTCCACCTCGCGCAGCGCCTGGGCCGGGTGGTTGCAAATCTGCTTGAGTTTGACCAGCGCCGCGAGCACCAGGCCGCGCCGCCGGATGCCCTCGGTCTTGTCCGCCTCCGCGAGCATGCGCTTGACCGTCGCCTCGTAGAGCGTCGCCTGCTCGGGGGTCAGCCGGCAGAACTCCTTGCTCTCGAGCTTCTCGGGGAGGTCGGCGTTGATGGTCGGGTCGCTCTTGAGCCGGCGCAGCACAAAGGGCTGCACCAGCGCCCTCAACTGCCTCGACCGCCCGTGGTTGTGGTGCCGCTCGATCGGCACCGCGAAGCGCCGCCGGAACTCCCCGGCCGGGCCCAGGAGGCCGGGGTTGCAGAAGTCCATGATCGACCACAGTTCCGACAGGCGGTTCTCCACCGGCGTGCCGGTCAGCGCGACGCGGCGCGGGGCGTGGAACGACCGCACGGCGCGGCTCTGCTTTGCCCCCGGGTTCTTGATGTTCTGCGCCTCGTCCAGCACCACGCGGGCCCACTCCACCCGCGCCAGCTCGTCGCGGTCGCGATGGGCCAGGGCGTAGGTGGTGAGCGTGACATCGGCGGCCCGGGCGGCCTCGCGCAGCGCCTCCCCCGAGTGCCGCTCGGCCCCGTGGTGGATGAGCACCCTCAGCGCCGGCGCGAATCGCCCGGCCTCGCGCGACCAATTCCCGACCACCGACATGGGAACGATGATGAGCGTGGGGCCGGGACGCTCCGCCCCGGCGGCCTGCGCCGCCTCGCGCTCCTGCTGGAGCAGCGCCAGCATCTGCACGGTCTTCCCAAGGCCCATGTCGTCGGCGAGGCAGGCCCCAAGGCCGAAGCGGTCCAGGAACGAGAGCCACGACACGCCGCGCAGCTGGTACGGGCGCAGCGCGCCGTGGAACTCCCTGGGCTGCTCCAGCATCGGGAGCGACTCCTCCGCCGTCCCGAGCAGCGAGGACATCCACCCCGTCGCCGAGACGCCGGTGATAGGCATGCCCGTCTGCTCGGCGTCCCACGCGTACGCGAGGCGGATCGCCTCGGCGGCCCTGATCTTCCCGCCCGGGTTCTCCTTGATGAACTTCACCGCGGCGCGCACGTCCTCCTGACGGATCTCCACCCACTGCCCTCGCACGCGCACCAGGGGGGCACGCTGCGCCGCCAGCCGCTCGAACTCCTTGAGCGAGAGAGCCGTCTCGCCCAGCGCGATCTGCCAGCGGTAGTTGACGAACGTGTCGAGCCCGACCCGCGCCCCGGCGGCGGACGCCACGCCCGGGCCCGAGGCGTCGCCCAGAACCTCGATCGGCTCGGAATCGACGTGCAGCCGCGCCCCGAAGCGCGACATCGGCGAATCCCACCACTCGGGGCACTCCACCGCAAAGCCCTGCTCGATCAGAAGCGGGCGCAGCTCCCGGAGAAACTCGTAGGCCTGCCGGGTGGTCAGATCGAGTTCGGTCGGGGCCGATTCCTGCAACGCCCGGTCGATGACCGGGCAGATCCGCGCCGCCCGCGCCAGTTGCTGCAGGAGGAACTCCTGCGGCGATTCCAGCCGCCGCCCCTCCACCACCGCCGTGTCGCCGGGCAGCGACCAGATGCGCGTCGCGTCGATGCGCACCCGGCTCGAATCAGCGGCCTGCAGGTGGAACGAGAGGCGCCACGCGACCTCCTCGCCGGGCTCGGCGAAGTCCTCCACCGCCACCCCCCCGGCCGGCTCCTCGAGCACGAGCAGCAGACGCCACAACGCCCCGGCGCCGACATCATCGAGCATCGACAGCCACTGCCGGACGGCGCGCAGGGCCGCGGCGCGGTGCTCGACCGCGATGGGGGTCTCCCGCGCGTCGCCGAGCAGGCCCCCCAGCCACGACACCGCGGGGTCGCTCGGGGGGCGGCCCTCGATCGCCTCGATCATCGATTCGCCCAGCATCGCCCGCCGCGCCGCCGCGTCGGTCACGTGCCACAGGAAGTCCTCGACGATGACCCACGCGTCGTGCTCGGCGGCGTCCACCGCGGCGCGGGCCGCCGGGGGCATCGCGGCCAGCAGGCCGCGCAGCCGCGTCGCCGTCGCGTCGTCGCTGAGCCAGGGCTGCCACAGCGCGCTCAGCCGCCCATCGGCGCGCTGCGTCAGCGTCGGCACGATGCGCTGATCGGCCTCGAGCGAGCGCGCAAACCGGGCGCACGCCGCGAAGAACACCACGCCCGGACCGGGCGTGGCCGGCGCCCCGGCCCCGGCCGCCCCCGCGCCGTCCAGGTCCCGATCATCGAGCGCTGTCAGCACCCGGGCCGCGTCGGCGGCGCCGACCGCGATCGCCGGAACGTTCCATGCCGCGAGCGTGGTCCCGCCGTCGTCGCCTTCGTGGGCGGTGTGGCCGAGCAGGTGCGCGATCCGGGGGCTGGGCAGCGGCCGACCCGCCGCGCTCGGAAGGACCACCGTGAGGCGCGTCGGCGCTGCCGGCGCCTCCGCCACGCACGCCAGCGCCGCGGCCACGTCGGCGGCATCCGCCGCGAACGGGTGGGGAGCAGCCGCGCCGGCCGCCGCGGGAGGCGGGGCCTCCGCCGTCGCGCCGGCGGCGCGCTCCGCCCAGAGCACAAGCCTTCCTTCGGTCCAGTTCGCGTGAAGCAGCAGCATGCGCGGCGATCGCCCTCTCCGTGAGCGTCCGGCGGCCGGCGACATCGAGCCGGGCGACGGTTCCCTGTTCCGACAATGAGGGCGGAGGGATTCGAACCCTCGACCAACGGATTAAAAGTCCGCTGCTCTACCGGGCTGAGCTACGCCCTCGGCGCCGACGAGCCGGCGCGCGAAGCGGAGATTGTAGCGCCCGCGTCGCCGCCCATCAGCGGGGGGACTCCCCGGCCCGCGCGCGGCGGGCGCGCCGCTGTGGCACACTGACGCCATGGCATTCGATGAAGCATTCATCAAGATGCGGATCGCCAACGCCGCCCGAACGATCGCCGACCTCGCGCCCCTCTCCCGCGACATCGCCCGCGCCGGCGCCGCGATCGCCGGGTGCCTCCGCCGCGGCGGCCGCGTGCTCACCTGCGGCAACGGGGGCTCCGCCGCCGAAGCCCTGCACCTCGCCGAGGAACTCATCGGCAAGTACCGCGACCCGCGCCGCGCCTACGCCGGCATCTGCCTCAACGCCGACCCCACCGCCCTCACCTGCATCGCCAACGATTTCGGCTTCGAGGCCGTCTTCTCCCGGCAGGTGGAGGGACTGGCGCAGCCCGGGGATGCGCTGGTCGCCTTCTCCACCAGCGGGGCCAGCCCCAACGTGCTCAAGGCACTCCACACGGCGCGGCGTCTCGGGGTGACCAGCGTCGGCATGCTCGGCCGCGATGGGGGCGCGGCCCGCGCCCACTGCGACATCCCGCTGATCGTGCCCGGCGACGACACCGGGCACATCCAGGAGGCCCACCAGGTGATCGTGCACCTGCTGCTCGAGGCCGTCGAGGCCACCGCCTAGCGGGCGAAGTCGCCGGCGATCTTGAGTTCGCGGAAGAGCTGCCGCTTCTTGTCTTGGTGCGCCTCCATGCGCCCCACGATGTCCACCAGGGCCCGCAGCGCGGCCCGGATGTACGGGCCCTTGTTGAGCATGACGCACTCGGCGCGCTCGCCCATGGCGGCGTCGGTGATCTCGGCCCGCGACGCCTGGCCCTGCTTGGCCAGCGACTCGAGCACCTGCGTCGCCCAGACCACCGGCATGTGGGCCGCCTCGCACATCCACAGGATCTCCTCCTGCACCTCGGCGAGGCGTTCGAAGCCCATCTCCACCGCGAGGTCCCCGCGGGCGATCATGACCCCCGCGGCGCGCATCCGCATGGCGGCCAGGAGCAGGCTCGGAAGGTTCTCGAACGCGCGCCGCGTCTCGATCTTGAGGATCACGCCCAGGCGCCCCGCGCCCAGGTCGCCGAGCCTCCGCGCGAGGTCCTCCACGTCCGCCGGCGCGCGCACGAACGACAGCCCGACGAGATCCGCGCGCGCGGCGATGAACGGCAGCGCCGCCGCGTCGTCGTCGGTCAGGCCCTGCATCGTCAGCGGCGTGTCCGGGAAGTTGACGCCCTTGTCCGCCCGGAGGCGGTCCCCCCCGGGCTTGGTCGCGGTGATGCGCAGCCGCATCTCGTCGGGGCCGATGGTGTCGATCACGGCGCCGATCTTGCCGTCGTCGAGCAGGACGCGATCGGCGGGGCGGGCGGCGTCGAAGGCCCCGGTCAGCGTGCAGGGGATGCGCGCGGGGCGGAGGATCTCGCCCTCGGCGCCGATCTCCGCCGGAGCGCCCGGCGCGGCGTCGCGGGTCAGGATCAACGCGTCCCCGACGCGCAGCGCGATCGATTGCTCGATGGCGGGGAGATCCAGCACCTCGGTGGAGCGCTGCGCGGCGCCGGCGGTCGACAGCCGAGTTCCCGGGGTGAGGTACGCGGTCGCCGCGCACGACGCGATCACGCCCCCGGGGGCGGCGCTCAGCACGTCCATCGTGCGCGAAGCCCCTCGCGCATCCCGGAACTCGAGGCGCTCCCCGGTTGACAGCGAGAGCATCCACTCGCGGCCCACCGGGACGACAGCGTCGACGCCCGGGGGGGCCGGCCCCGCGCGCTCCGGCGTGGTCAGCCACACCCGCGCCGGGCGGGTGACGCGGCCGAACTCGTCGCGGCGGGGGCGGCACTTGAGCACGCGCGGCCCGGGCAGGATCGCCCCGGTGCGGCTCTTGGGGCCGGACAGGTCCATGAGCACGCGGCAATCGCGCCCCGTCTCGCGCTCGGCGGCGCGGAGGTGCGCGATCATCGCCCCCCAGCGCCGCTCGTCGTCGTGCGCCGTGTTGATGCGCATGCAGTCCATCCCACCCGCCAGCAGGTCGCGCACCAGGCCGGGGTCGTCCGCCGCCTCGCCCGGCATCGTGACCATCACCCGCACGCGCCGGCCCGGGGGAGGGGGCCCGAGGAGCGAGGCGGCGTGACGCTCCAGCAGCTCCCGGCCACGGCTCAGCCCGATCGGGCTGGGCATGGGCGGGAAGCGCGGGGCATCGCGGCCCAACAGGAGATCCAAAATCCCCAGCACGCGGGTCACCGCATCCAGGGCGTGCGACTCCGACCGCCCCAGCGAGGAGAGCCCGAGCGAGGCGAGCGACGCCTGCAACCCCCGCAGGTCGCGCCGCCGCATGGCGATGTAATGGGCCAGGTTCGCCGCGCTCTCGCGCTGGTCCGGCGAGAGCCCCTCCAGCGCCGGCGCGAGCAGCGCCGCCGCGGCGCGCATCTCATCGGCCAGACCCGCCAATTCCAGGGCGATGGGCTCCAGAGTCGAAGTCTCGGCTGTCATGGCGCGGAGGGGTCCCAACCTATGCTACCCCCAAGCCAATGTCGCGCCAGCGCACCGTCGCCGAGCAGGTCATCGCGGAGATCCTCGCGGCGTACCGCAAGGGCTTCTTCCCCATGGCCGACGTGCGCACCCACGAGATCACCTGGCACAACCCGGAGATCCGCGGCGTCATGCCCCTCGACCCCGGGCCCGAGGGCTTCCACGTCCCCAGGTCGCTGCGCCAGCGCGTGCGCTCGGGCAGGTTCCGCATCACCTGCGACCGCGCCTTCGCCGCCACCATCGTGGGCTGCGCCGACCCGCGCCGCCAGGGCGCGTGGATCGACGAGACCATCGTCCGCACCTACCGGCTGCTCCACGACGCCGGCTACGCCCACTCCATCGAGGCCTGGCTGCCCGACGAGGCCGGCGAGGAGCGCCTGGTCGGCGGGCTCTACGGCGTGGCCCTGGGCGGCGCGTTCTTCGGCGAGTCGATGTTCAGCCGCCCGGATTGGGGAGGCACCGACGCGAGCAAGGTGTGCCTCGTGCACCTCGTCGCGCACCTGCGGCGCCGCGGCTACACGCTGCTCGACACCCAGATGTGGAACTGGCACCTCGAGCAGTTCGGCTGCCGCGAGGTCGAGCGCGAGGCGTTCCTGACAATGCTCAAGCCGGCGGCGGGCCGGCGCTCGGTGACCTGGGGCGAGTTCGTCGCCCTGCCGACCGATGCGGACGAGCCCGCCGCCGAGCGCGCCGATATGAAGCGGCTGCCGGGGGGAAACGCGCCGGGCGCTCCGGACTGATCCGGACGGCGCCCGCGATCCGGGCGCTTCTACCCTCGGCCGGAAGCCTTCGCCGCCGCGGCGCATCTTTTGGAGCAGTATTTCACCCGCGCCCAGTCGCGCTCCCACTTCTTTCTCCACGCGAACTCGCGCTTGCAGTGGGCGCAGGGCTTGGTGGGGAGGTGCTGGTTGGGCACGGATCGATCCTCGCATCACGCCGCAGCCCGGAATCGTGATAGTAGAGGAAAGACATCGAGGGATCGAGGCACCGAGGCGCCGAGGGGAGGCATGACCGGCCTCTGCCGGGCATCCTCGTTCTCCCGCATCCGATTTGAACCCTTGCCGCGCCGCCCGTACCCTTCGACCCTCTCCCGGGCGGGCGGATCGGCCCGACGTTCACGGAGTCTCACGCGATGGAAGCCGGCATCGTCGGCTTGCCCAATGTCGGCAAGTCGACCCTCTTCAACGCTCTGACCAACGCCGGCGCCCTTGCCGCCAACTATCCCTTCGCGACTATCGAGCCCAACGTCGGCATCGTCACCGTGCCCGACCCGCGCCTCGAGATCATCACCCGCTACATCCCGCCCAAGAAGCTCGTCCCCGCCGCCATGCGCCTGGTCGACATCGCGGGGATCGTCCGCGGCGCCAGCCAGGGCGAGGGGCTGGGCAACAAGTTCCTGAGCCACATCCGCGAGGTCGACGCCATCCTCCACGTCGTGCGGTGTTTCGAGAAGGCCTCGGGCGGGGAGGACATCACCCACGTCGAGGGCTCGGTCGATCCCCTGCGCGATATCGAGACCATCGAGACCGAGCTGATCCTCGCGGATCTGCAGACCGTGGAGGCGGCGCTGCCCAAGGCCGAGCGCGCCGCCAAGGGCAAGGACGCCGACGCCCCGGCCCGCTACGCCGTGCTCCAGAAACTCCAGCCGGTGATCGCCGAGGGCAAGCCGGCGCGGGGCGTGGCCTTCGACCGGCCCGAGGAGCAGAAGGCGCTGAAGGAACTCGGCCTGCTCAGCGGCAAGCCGGTGCTCTACATCGCCAATGTCGGCGAGGACGACCTGCACGGCGTGGGCGACCTGGCGAGGCAGGTCCGGGCCCGGGCCGCGGAAGAGGGAATGCAGGTCGTGCCGGTGTGCGCCAAGGTGGAGAGCGAACTGGCCGAACTCGCCGAGGCCGACCGCAAGGACCTGCTCGCGTCGCTGGGGCTCGAGGAGCCGGCGCTGCACGCGGTGGCGCGGGCGGCCTACCGGCTGCTGGGCCTGCAGAGTTTCTACACCGCGGGCGAGAAGGAAGTGCGGGCCTGGACGATCAAGGAGGGCTGGACGGCCCCCCAGGCCGCCGGGGCGATCCACACGGATTTCGAGCGCGGGTTCATCCGCGCGGAGATCTATTCGGTGGCGGACCTCGAGAAGCACAAGAGCGAGAAGGCGATCAAGGAGGCCGGCAAACTGCGGGTCGAGGGCAAGAGTTACGTCATGCAGGACGCGGACGTGTGCCACTTCCTGTTCAATGTCTAAGAGGGGTCGGGCGGCCGCGCGGTAAGATGACCGCATGACCGAGGGGCGGGACGAGTACGAGAACGCGCTGAGGGCGAGGCGTGCGGCGGTGCTTCGCGGCTCGCGCACGAGCACGAACGTGCTTGTGGCGGCGTTGCTCACGCTGGCGCTCGTCGTGAGCGCGGTTCTGATCAGCAGAATCGCGGCAGGCCCCTCGCGATTCTCGCCTCTCTTGCTCGCGATCGTCGCCTTCCTCTGGATCGCTGTCGCGGCACGATGGGCGGTCGACCGGAGGAAATCCGACGCGGACCTCCTTCGGCGCCGCAGCCCTAGCGAGAACCGCAACGCTCGGTTCGAAGCATGGACGCGCCGCCACTGGCGTTGGGCCGTGCCCTCGGCGTCGACGCTCGCGCTCGCCGCTTGGGGAGCGAGCATCATGACCGGCGGCGCCGGGATGTACTTCACCTGGATTGCGATCCTGGTGTTCAGCGTCGCCTGCGCGGTGGCATCGCAGACGGCCTGGCTAGGCTGGCGCGGATGGTCGACCGGCGATGAGGAGCACTGCAAGCAGTGCGGCTACCCGGCGCCGACCGGGGAGGAACTGCCCATCTGCCCCGAGTGCGGCCAGGTCCTCGTGAAAGGCGTGACGACGGTCACGGGGCGGCGGGAGAGATCGCCGGCGATGGCGGCGACCGGCGCCTCGGCCTGCGCGCTGCTACTGATCGCCGCGTTCCTCCCGGGGATCGCCGGCGCCCGGGCCGCCCTCGCGTCGGCGATGCCGACCGGGACGCTCATCGCGTCGTCGGGGGCCGCCCAGTGGCAGGTGAGATCGGTCTTGTTCACCGAGTTGTTCAGCCGCACGCTGACCGCGGCTGAGGCCGACCGCCTCGCCGAATTGATCCTGCGGGAGGCGGAAGATCGAGCGGCGTCGTGGCGCGTGCCCAAGGGTGGCGCGGAGTGGCTCGGCGCATCGCTGGGCAAGGACGCCTTGGGAGCGAAGGCGGCCGACCACGCGGTGGCGCTGCTGCTGAGCAGCGATCAGGACCGCCTGTTGACCCGGCACGGCATCCGCTCCGGGTTGAGTTCGGCGCCCCCGACGCGCGAGGGGTTGCTCCGCATCGCCGACGCGGCGCTGGCCGCGTGCTCCTCGGATGTCTTTGAGCACCGCGCGCTCTTCGAATGGATCGGGCGCTGGTCGGCCACGTTCGATCTGCCCGCCGAGTGGTACGACAAGGCGGCGGAGCGCTTCATCTCGGGCGCCGGCGGGCGGAACGCGGCGGAGGGATGGGTCGCGGGGTTCCCCGTCGCCGCGTCCACGCCGGAATCCCGCGGCAAGTCGGCGGCGCTTGCCGCCCGCGTCGTGGGCGCGACCAACCGCATGTCGTTCTTCGGGGTGCGGCACTTCCTCGCCGATTGCGTCGTGCGCGGCGACGCGGCAGACGAGATCGCCGCGGTCGCGGTGGCTGACCAGACAACGTGGTTCCGCCTTCTCGACGCGATCGCCGCCGGCGGGCGCCCCGCGAAACCCTACCCGCCGCTCGTGCGACGGCTGTTGGAGGAGAACGAGCGCGACCGCCCCGGCCTGGGTTGGTCGTGGCTGCAAGGCCTCCGCGATGGCGGCGAACTCTCGCCCGAGGACGCCGAGAGGTTCGACAGGATCGACTGGCGGTTCCGGCGCATGCGTGGAGCGCCGCTTCCCTGATCCGCCCTCACTCCGAATCAGAGTTCCCGTGATGCGGCACACGCGCCACATTCTGTCGGACGAGCGATGGCTATCCGGAACCGGGCATCATCCCTGATCGTAGTTGCTGTCGATGGACTCTTCTGAGGCGCCGCAGACTGAGGCCGCTCGGACGCCGCGTCCCTGGGCGGCTCGCCGCCCGTTGAGTCTGGCTGCAGTGGCTTTGACGCCATCTGCGCTCTGCTTCGCGCATGTAGCGATTGCCTCTCCGTTCCCTGCTCCGCTCTCTTTCGATGCCGCGTTGAGGCTGTCCTCGCTCATCGCCGTACTGATCGGGCTGTTGTTGCTCTGTTGCGCGGTCGCGGGATGGCACGAAGGCGGCGCGGCGGTGTGCCGGCGGTGCCGGTACCCCGCAACGGACCTCGACCGGATGCCGCGTTGCCCCGAGTGCGGCTTATGGCTTCGTTACGGGGGGCTCATGGGAGACCGAAGGCGCCGCTCGTGGAGAGCGGGCGCGCTTGGCATTGCAGTGCTCAGCGTCGCTGGGATGAGCCAATCGGGTCAATGGGCGTGGCGTACAAGAATATGGCTGGAGCAACAGGTCCCTCGGGTTCTTCCGTGGCAGGCGTTGCTTGCGATCGCGGCGGCCGAGCACGATGAGCGAGGCGACGGGGCGATCTGGGACGAACTGGAGCGAAGCGCCACGAACCAGGAACGAAAGGAAACCGTGACGCGGATCGCGGTGATGCTCGTCCGCACGCGCAACGCCGGCAGCCGTGCGCCCGCCGATTGGCTGGGGAGGAGGCTCAAGCGGGGAGAACTCGACGACGAGACGACCCGCGTGATCGCGGGTCTCGTTGCCGGTTATGCCCGTGGGGACCCTTGGCGGTACAGCCGGTGCGAGGCGACCCGGAACAACCTGATGCATCCGCCACCGCGATCCGCGACGATCATTGCGGATGAGTTCTTCCGGCAGGTGGTCGCGGGCACCGCCCGCACCCCCGGCGGTCTGGCATCCTGGACATTGCTGGCGCTTTCGGCCGGCCGCCTGGATCCCGCGTGGGCGGAAGAGAAGTCCGCGACGCTTGAATCGATGCACGTTGACGCCCCCCAGATGGCCGACCGCTGGTTCGCAGCGCTGTCGTGCGAAGAGGTCTTGCAATCCGTGTCGGTTCGCCCTTTTGCGGCGACCGCGCTGCGGCTTGCCGACGCCGGGCCCCCGTCGCCGGCGTTGACCGCGCTTCTTGTCGGACTCGTCTGGAGGGGCGATGTCTCCGTAGAGGAATCCCGCCATGTCTTTGCCATCCCCGCGGTCCACGACGCGCTGCTCTCATGGATGAGGGCGAGTCGCGGCGCCCGGTATGAGTTGTCAGCAGGGGTCGTCGCGCTCGCAGTTGACACCATCGACCAGCGGGAGTCGCGCAAGTCGATCGGCGACGTTTGGTACTCGCTGATCGACCTCCGCGACAGTGAATTGCTCACCCCCGAGCAAGCCCGCATCGTGGATCGATGGCTGTACCGGCCGGAAGGACCGCGGCGGTGAACTCGGCCAATCTCTGCCGCCGAGACGGCGGTCGCAATCGATGCTCACTCCCCCATCGCCTCCCCGGTGTAGTTGGGTGATTCCTTCGTGATCCGGATGTTGTGCGGGTGGCTCTCGATCATCCCCGCCGCGGTGATCCTCACGAACCGCGCGTCCCGCCGCAGGTCGTCGATCGTCGCGCAGCCCAGGTACCCCATCGCGCTGCGCACCCCCCCCACCATCTGGTAGACGAACTCCGCCAGCGTCCCCCGGTACGGCACCATGCCCTCGACGCCCTCGGGAACGAACTTCATCCCCGAGGCGGTCACCCCGGCCGACGCGCCGCGAGCCGAGGCCCTCGCGCCCGCCGCGGCCTCGGCGCCGTTGCGCGGCTTCATCGCCTCCAGCTTGTCCGCCTGCGCGTAGCGGTCGGCCGACCCCGCGCCCATCGCGCCCTCAGACCCCATCCCCCGGTAACTCTTGTACCGCCGGCCCCTCCAGATCACCGTCTCCCCCGGCGATTCGTCCAGCCCGGCGAACATCGAGCCCATCATCACGCTGCTCGCCCCGGCCGCCAGCGCCTTGGCGATATCCCCCGACTGCCGGATGCCCCCGTCCGCGATCACCGGGACGCCGGCGGCCTCCGCCACGCTCACCGCGTCGAGGATGGCGCTGACCTGCGGCACGCCCACGCCGGTCACGATCCGCGTGGTGCAGATCGACCCCGGGCCGATGCCCACCTTCACCGCGTCGGCCCCGGCGTCGATCAGGTCGCGGGCCGCGTCCGCCGTCGCGATGTTCCCCGCGATCACGTCGATCGGGTGGCGCCTCTTGATCTCGCGCACGGTGATGAGCACGTTCTCGCTGTGCCCGTGCGCCGTGTCCACCACGATGACGTCGGCGCCGGCCTCGAGCAGGGCGTCGACGCGGTCGTACTGGAGCACGCCGACCGCGGCGCCGCAGCGCAGCCTCCCGCGCTCGTCCAGGCAGGCCCTCGGGAACTGCGCCAGGCGCTCGATGTCGCGCATGGTGATGAGGCCGGCGAGGTTGCCGCCGGAATCGAGGAGCAGCAGCTTCTCGACCTTGTTCTTGTTGAGGATCTGGGCCGCCTGGACGAGGGTGGTGCCGGGGGACGCGGTGACCAGGCCGGCGGAGGTCATCACCTCGCGCACGGGGGTCTGGTCGTTCTCGATGAACTTGAGGTCGCGGGTGGTGAGGATGCCGAGCACGCGTCCCTTGGTGCGCAGGCCGGCGGCGCCGTCCTCGGTGATGGGGAACCCGCTGACGTTGAACTGGCGCATGAGCCGCCGCGCCTCGGCGACGGTGTCGGTCGGGCCGAGCGTGATGGGGTCGGTGATGACGCCGTTGGCCGAGCGCTTGACCTTGGCGACCTCGCGGGCCTGGTCCTCGACCGAAAGGTTCTTGTGGATGAAGCCGATCCCGCCCTCCTGGGCCAGCGCGATGGCGAGGGCGGCCTCGGTGACGGTGTCCATGGGCGCGGAGAGCAGCGGGATGTTGATCCGCACCGAGCGGGTGAGGCGCGTGGAGGTGTCGGCCGCGGAGGGCAGGATCGACGACCGCCTGGGGACGAGCAGCACGTCGTCGAACGTGATGCCGTGGGCCAGGGCGCCGGAGTCGAGGACCTTGGGATGTCGGGGGGTGGATCCGCCGGGAGTGTGAGCCGCCATCGGGCGATTGTGCGCGCGGGGGGGGAGCGCGTCAATGGGGGCGTGGCCGGGAAGGGGCGCCGGGGTCTGAGCGCATCGCGGCCCGGCCCTCCACAGGAGCGGGGCATCCCAGGCCGGCGCTCTCCATGAACCTGCACGCCGACGCGCCGGCCTCCGGGTGGGCGTCGTTGGCCGATCGGCTTCGGGCCGGTGCCGCGGCTGTTGCAAGGCGCGCGCGGCGCGAGCCAGATGTCTCAGACATCTCGATTCACCAGCACAGGAACTCATGTAACAAGTTCAGCGCCGCTGCCGTAACGTCCGCGACGTCCGCCGCTCCGCTCACCAGAGGGGTAACCCCATGCTTATCGCGCCCGCCGCGCTCGTGCTCGGCATCATCATCGTGGCACAGCCCGGCGGTGCGACGCGCGGCACAACGCCGCCCGCCCCGGGTCCGACGGCCCCGCCTTCGACGAACACCGGTCCCTTCAAGGTCGAGAGAACGTTCAACGTCGGCGGCGAGGGCGGATGGGATCTCCTGACCGTGGACTCGGACGCTCGTCGCCTGTACGTCCCACGAGGGGACCGAGTGATGGTGATCGACACTCAATCGGGCGCGGTGGTCGGCGAGATTCCCGACACCGCCGGCGTGCACGGCGTCGCGATCGCCTCGGCGTTCAACCGTGGATTCACCAGCAACGGCAAGGCCGGCGCCGTCACGGTCTTCGATCTGACGACGCTCAAGACGCTTCAAACGGTCAAGGCCGGTCAGAACCCCGATGCCATCCTGTTCGAACCGGTCACCAAGACGATCCTCTGCTTCAACGCCAAGAGCCGCGACGCAACCGTGATCAAGGCCGAGGACGGGTCCGTGCTCGGCGCCATCGAGATTGGCGGCCAGCCGGAACTGGCGGTGGCCGACGGCGCCGGCAAGGTCTACGTGAACGTCGAAGACACCTCCGAGGTCGTGCGCATCGACCCCAAGGCCCTGGCTGTCGAACGCCGGTTCGCGCTCGCCCCGGGCGAGGGCCCGACGGGACTCACGATCGACGCGGCGCGCAGGCGGCTCTTCGCGGCGTGCAACAACGAGATGCTCGTCGTGATCGATGCCCAGACGGGCAAAGTCCTCGCGACGCCGCCGATTGGCAAGGGCGTCGACGGGGCCGAGTTCGACTCCGACGGCGGGTTCGTGCTGACCTCGAACGGCGGCGGACGGGACGCGGGGGCCGCGGCCACGCTGAGCGTGATCTCGACAAAGGACGACAAGTTCGAGGTGGTCCAGACGCTCCCGACCGCGTCGCGAGCCCGGACACTGGCGCTCGATCCCAAGACGCGCCGCGCGTTCCTCCCGTCGGCCGAGTACGAGGCTCCCAAGGATGCACCCGAAGAGGGGTCTCGCGCACGTCCCTCGATGAAGCCCGGAACGTTCAAGATCATCGTCGTCGGACCCCGGACTCGCTCGTAACTTCCATCGCCGGAGCGCCCCGCTCTGCGCCCCTCGGCTGAAGCGAATTTT
Organism: Phycisphaerales bacterium; assembly: GCA_947476675.1. Lineage (GTDB taxonomy): Bacteria > Planctomycetota > Phycisphaerae > Phycisphaerales > UBA1924 > CANJRL01. Next base: position 3,061 of record CANJRL010000009.1, on the reverse strand, counting down.
CGTCGGCATCTTCGATCAGCGCGCCTCGGCGATGCTCATAGCCTGAGACTTCTTCCTCACGCCCGTTGCTCGTGCTCCGGGCGAGGGCTCGTACCACGCGAGCCGCGATCGCGGCCCCAGACAAGGAACTCGCGCATGAACGCTCGACTGCTCTCCACCGGCCTGATCTCCGTCGCTGTCCTTTCCGGCGCCGCCGTGTGGGCCTTCGCCCAGCCCGCCGCGCGACCACCCGCGGCCCCGACTCCCGCGAAAGCGGCGGACAAGCCCGGCGCCAAGGCCGGCGAGGGGGCCGACGAGGAGGGGATCGACCCCGCCCAGGCGCCCGAGGCCGTCCGGGCCGCCGCCCTCAGACTCGCCGGGAGCGAGAAGGCGATCAAGAAGATCATCAAGGAAGACGACGAAGGCGTATACACCTACGAAGTCGAGTACACGGCCGACGGCGTGGCCTGCTCCGCGATCTTCTCCGCGGCGGGCGACCTGATGGAGCGGGAGACGCCCACGACTGAGGCCAGACTCCCCGCCGCCGTGATGGCCGCGCTCAAGAAGGAGTATCCGAAAGCGACCTTCCAGAACCCCGCCTCGGTCCAGAAGTTCTACTTCGAGATCGACATCGTGATCGATGGCGAATCGCACGAAGTCAAGATCGATGCCGCGGGCAACATCGAGGATGAGCGCGGCGGCAACGGCGACGACGACGGGCAAGGCAAGGGCGAGGAGAACGAGAACGGCGAGAAGCACGAGGGAAGGAAGGACGGGAAGAACTGAGCCGCGCCAGGCCCTCCGCGGGGATTACACTCACGCTCGCCCCGTCGCGCATCGCGAGCCCGCACCGATGCCCCCACACCCAACAGCCGGTCTCTCGAAACTCCCCGCCGTCACACTGGCCTTCTGGATCATGAAGATCTCGGCCACGACGCTCGGCGAAACCCTCGGCGATCTCCTCTCCAAGGGCCCGGAGCACGGCGGGATCGGGCTGGGATACCTCGCGGCATCGCTCATCGTGCTGGGGATCTTCCTCGCCACGCTGATCCCCCAACTGCTGACCCGCCGCCTGATCCCGTTCCTCTACTGGGCCGTCATCCTCTCGACCAGCACCGCGGGCACAACGATCTCCGACTTCATGGATCGCACGCTCGGCCTCGGCTACGCCAAGGGGAGCGCGATCCTCGTCGCCTTCCTCATCGCATCCCTGGCCGTGTGGCGGCTGGTCGAGGGGTCGATCTCGGTCGGCAGCGTCCGCACCCGCCGGGCCGAGGCCTTCTACTGGTTCGCCATCCTCTGCTCCAACACGCTTGGCACCGCCCTTGGCGACTATCTGGCCGATGAAGAGCAGGGCCCGGGCCTCGGCTTCATCGGCGGCGCGGCGTGCATCGGCGCTCTGATCGCGCTCATCGCGGCCATCCACCTCATCTCCCGCCGACTCAAGGTCGCCAGCGCGAGCCTCACCGTCGGCCTCTTCTGGGCAGCCTTTGTGCTCACGCGCCCCTTCGGCGCCACGTTCGGCGACGTGCTCGCCCGCGGCCGCGACGAGGGAGGCCTGGGCTTCGGCCCCGGGGGCTCCTCGGCGGTGCTGGCGGCGATCCTCGTCGGGATGATCCTGTGGGCATCCCGGCGCACAGACGCGCGCGGCCCCGCGGCAGGCACAGATGCGGCGCTCTGAATGACAACCCGAGCCGTCCCGAGTCCCCGGCGGCTCGCCAGCCGATGTGCTCCCCTCGGCGCGATGCTCGCCCCATCTCTCGCCGCGCTCGCCGGCCCGCCGCTGATCACCGACGATCCGGACACGCTTCCCACGGGACGGTTCGAGCTCAACACGGCGTACACGCTCAGATTGAGCGCCCGCGACGCGGAGACCGGCGGGCGCACGTGGGAGCACGCCGCCCCGCTCTTCGACCTGAACTACGGTCTGTCGGAAGGAGTGCAGATCAAGTTCGAGGCGCCCCTCGCCGTGCTCGATCCCAGCGGCCGCGAAGGCGCCCGCGCCGGGCTGGGCGACCTCTCGGTCGCGTCGAAGCTCCGTCTCGTGAACGAGCAGGAGTTCCCGCTGTCGATCTCGAGCTATCCGGCGGTCGGCGTCCCGCTCGGCAGCCGGCGCCGGGGCCTGGGCGCGGGGAGCCCGTCCCTGACGCTGCCCGTGGAGGCTGGGCGCCACCTTCTTGCCGACACGCTCTTCGTCTACGCGGAAGTGGGCTACGAGAGGCGGTTCGCCAGGGAGGAAAACGACCGCTGGTTCACCGGGCTCGCCGCCGAGTATGAAGTGGCGGAGGGGCTCGTGCTCTGCGGCGAGGTGCGCCGCGACTTCGGCCTGCGTGGTTCGCCCGACGACTCGCTGTTCAATCTCGGCTTCAAGTGGACCCTTTCCGCGAGCGCCACCCTGATCGGCTCCGCGGGCCGGAGTTTCGACCCGTCGCCCGACGCGGGCGCTGCGCTCCGCGTGTACCTGGGCGTGCAATGGTCGTTCTGACCCGCGGCAGGCGCCCGCGACTCGGGATGATCCGAGCCCCCGGCGCGCGAACTACAACACGCCGTGCGCGTCAACATCGGAGGCCGTGAAGCGGCGCGACGAACGCCGTCGCGCAGCCTTCGTGACGCGGCGTTTGGTCGAGCCGCCGAAATGACCGGACGCCTCACTCCAGCGCCGCGGCGCCGGTGACGATCTCGGTCAGTTCCGTGGTGATCTGGGCCTGCCGCGCGCGGTTGTACTTGCGCGTCAGCAGTTTCCCCATCTTCCCGGCGTTGTCGGTCGCGGCCTTCATCGCGATCATCCGCGCCACGTGCTCGCTCACGATCGCGTCGTTCACCGCCTGAAACAGCGTGGCCTTGACCGCCGCCGGGAGGAGGTCGCCCAGCAACTCCGGCGCGCTGGGCGAGAACTCGTAGGTCACCGCGTCGGCTTCCGCCGGCTGCGCGGACGAGGCTCCGGGGGCTCCAGGGGCGCCGGGGCCGGGGGCGGGCGCTTCCTTCTTCTCGGGCGCCTGCAGCGGGAGGAGTTGCATCACGGTCGGGGCCTGCCGCCCCGCCGAGAGGAACTTCATGAACGCCACCCGCACGCCGCTGATCT
>CANJRL010000008.1 GCA_947476675.1 Phycisphaerales bacterium | reverse complement strand
GGAGATCGGCCCGACCGAGGCGATGCTTCCCGCCGGCCCGGCGTAAGTCAGAGCCCCTGGGCCGGACGATGCTCCGGCGGGAGTTCCCTGCGCAGCCGGGCCTCGTCCCAGATCTCGACCCCGAGGTCGCGGGCCTTCTCCAATTTGCTCCCCGCGTCGGACCCCGCGATGACGAGGCTGGTCTTCCTGGAGACCGAGCCGGTCACTTTCGCGCCCAGCGATTCGAGCAGTTCGGTGAGTGCGCCGCGATCGAAGGATTCCAGAGCCCCGGTGAGAACGATGGTCTTGCCGCTGAACGCGCCGGCGGTCGCGGGCGCGGCGGACGGCTCGCGGTAGTCGTGGCTGGAGAGGTCGACGCCGGCGCTGGCGAGGTCTTCGAACGTCCTTCGCGCCACGGCGCTGTGCAGGTAGGCGTGCACCGCCGGGGCGGTGTCGAGGCCCAGGCCGGTCTCCTGACCCCCCGGCGGCTCGCGCTCGACGCCGAGACGCTCGGCTTCTTTAGCGCTGAGTTTGGTGTGCGGCATCAGGTCGCGCACCCCGGCGGCGAGGAGGGCCCCGAGATCCCGGTAGCGCCGCGCGAGCATCTTGGCCGTGGTGTCGCCGACGTGGCGGATGCCCATCCCGGCGAGCACGCGGGCCAATCCGCGGCCCTTGGCTTCCTCGATGCCGGCGAGGAGGTTGGCGACCTTCTTCTCGCCCATGCGCTCGAGGCCGAGCAGGGCCTCGCGGTGGCGCGGGAGGCGGAAGACGTCCGCGAAGGCGTTGAGCGGGATGGACCCGTGCGCGCGGATCTGGTCGATCGTCTTTTCGCCCAGCCCCTCGATATCCATCTGGTCGCGGCCGGCGAACCAGATGAGCCTCTCTCGGACCTGGGCCGGGCACTCGGGGTTGATGCAGCGCCTCCCGGTCTCGCGGCCGTCCTCAATCTCGGGCTCGACCGGCCCGCCGCAGACCGGGCACTGCGCCGGGGGCTCGATCGGGGGTCTGTTGCGGGGGCGGGCCCAGCCGGGGTCGGGCCCGAGCACCTGGGGGATAACCTCGCCGGCCTTCTCGACGATGACGCGGTCGCCGACGCGGATGTCGCGCTCGGCGATGAGCCCGTAGTTGTGCAGGCTCGCGTGGCGCACGGTGGTGCCCGCGATGAGCACCGGCTCCATGACGGCGCGGGGCGTGATCTTGCCGGTCTTGCCGACCTGGGGCTCGACGGCGAGCAGGGTGGTTGTCTTGCGCTCGGCGGGGAACTTGTACGCGACGGCCCACCGGACCGCCTTGGCGGTCGCTCCCATGGCGCGCTGCTGGGCGAAGGAATCGACCTTCACCACCACGCCGTCGACCATGAAGGGCAGCGACGCGCGGCGGCCTTCGAAGGCGTGGATGAACCCCAGCACCTCCTCGACGGTGTCGCACGCCTCCCAGCCTCCGATGATGGGCACGCCGAAGCGCGGGAGGGCGGCGAGGACGGCGCTGTAGGTCTGAAACGCGCCGGGAGGCTCGAGCACGCCGACGCCGTGGGCGGCGAAACCCAGCCGCCGGGAGGCCACGATCTTCGGGTCGAGTTGCTTCAGCGTCCCGGCGCAGGCGTTGCGGGGGTTCATGAAGGGTTCGAGGTCGGCGGCCTCGCGCTCGGCGTTGATGCGCTCGAACTCGGCGGTGGGGAGGAAGACCTCGCCCCGTATCTCGAAGATGTCGGGGGCATGGCCCTCGAGGGCGAGGGGGATGGCGCGGATGGCGCGGGCGTTGGGGGTGATGTCGTCGCCCCGCGAGCCGTCGCCGCGGGTCACGGCGCGGACCAGGCGGCCCCCTTCGTAGCGAAGGGAGAGGGCGATGCCGTCGACCTTGGCGTCGCAGACGAAACGGGCGTCGCCCCCTGCGGCGTTGCGGGCGCGGTCGGCCCAGGCGCGGAGGTCCTCCTCGCTGTAGGTGTTGTCGATGCTGAGCATCGGGAGGTCGTGGGGGACGGAGGTGAAGGCGTCGGAAGGCTGGCCCCCGACGCGTCTGGTGGGGCTGTCGGGGTCGTCGAGGTCTGGATGCTGGGCCTCGAGGGCGGCGAGCAGGGCGAGTTTCTCGTCGAACTCGCGGTCGGTCATGAAGGGCGCGTTGTCGGCGTAGTAGGCGCGGGTGGCGCGGGCGAGTTCCTCGCGGAGGGACAGGATCTGCTCGCGCGCGCGGCTCTTCACACCCGCTAAGGTAGCGGCGCATGAGCGCACGGATCATCGACGGGAAGGCCTTGGCGGAGCAGTGGCGGCGGAAGATCCGCGAGCGGGCGTCCGCGCTGCGCGCCGCGGGCCGCCCAGCGCGGCTGGACGCGGTGCTGGTCGGCCATGGGGACAGCGCCGCGCGGGTCTACGCCGAGAACCAGGGGCGCACCTGCGCCGATCTGGGGATCGACCACCGCCTGCACGAACTCCCCCCCACCGCCGGGTACGACGACATCGCCGGGCGCGTCCTGCTGCTGAGCGCCGACGAGGAGGTCACGGGAATCATGGTGCACCTTCCCCTGCCCGAGGGGGTCGACGCGCACCGGGTTCAGACGCTCATCGATCCGCGCAAGGACGTCGAGGGCGTCAACCCGGCGAACATCGGCAACGTGGTGTACGGGCGCACGTCGCTGGTGCCCTGCACGGCGCTGGCCGCGCTGCGGATGATCGAGACCGCCGGGCTCGACCTCAAGGGCAGGACGTGCGTGGTCGTGGGGGCGTCGGACATCGTGGGCAAGCCGATCGCGGTGCTGCTCATGCGCACCGACGCGACGGTGATCTCGTGCAACAAGTTCACCGAGAGCATCGCGGGCCTGACCGCCCGGGCCGACGTGCTGGTGAGCGCGGCCGGCGTCCCGGGGCTGGTGACGCGGGGGTGGGTCAAGCCTGGGGCGGTGGTCATTGACGTGGGCACGACGAGGGTCAGGCAGGCTGACGGGACGACCCGCACGGTGGGCGATGTCGCCTTCGACGAGGTCCGAGAGGTCGCCGGGTGGATCTCTCCGGTTCCCGGGGGCGTCGGGCCGATGACCGTCGCGATGCTGCTCCAGAACGTGGTGGACGCCGCCGACCGCTGACCGGCAATGCCCCGCCGGCCGGGACGTTTGGCCGGGCGAAGGCATTGACCGGGGGCTCCGGACCGGCTTGAATGGGACGGACTCGGCACCCCCTCCGAAGACACGAGGAACTTCATGATCCACATGCCGCGGCTTCCGGAGTTGATCATCCTGCTGGTGATCGGCCTTCTACTGTTCGGCAAGCGCCTCCCCGAGGTTGGGCGCGGCGTGGGCCGGGCGATCGTGGAGTTCAAGAAGGGCGTGCGCGGTCTGCAGGACGAGGTTGATCAGGCCGGCCAGGCCCCGCGGCCGGAGGCGACCCGCCAGTTGAACGAGGCCCATCCGGACACGGTGGCGCAGCAGCCGCGCCAGGCCGAGGCCGCGCCCCGCTGAGGCTTTGCACAACTCATCTGGCTGCGATCAAAGCGGCGGCGTCGGCGGCGTCGGCCAGCAGTTCCGCCGACAGCCTGGTGCGCGCCGCGGCGCCCGCCTCGGCGTTGTGGAGGAGCGTCTCCGCGTAGAAGCGCGCCTCCTGATTCCCCTGCGAGGCCCATAGATCCAGGAAGACCGCGATGCCCCATGGGCGGTTGGTGGCGTTGTCGGGCTGGATCGCCTCGATGTGCCACAGGGCGGCGCGGAGGGCGCGCTCGCGGAGTTCCGGGCGGCGGCGCTCCCGGGCGAGCCACCACAGCGCCTGGGCCGCGCTGAGTTCCCCCTCCGTCCAAACCTCGATGGTGTCGTACAGGGTCTGCGGGAACAGGGGGCCGGGGGCGGCGATTTCGGCGGCGGGCGAGGGTGAGGAGGGGTCGAGCAGTGCCCACCAGAGAGCGGCGTCCCCGCGGACTCCCGTGGGGGGAAACGGAGGCGGATCGCACGCCGGCGCTCCGGTCCGTGCGGCGCGCCAGAGAAGAAACGGGGTTGCGGCGTCGAGCGTGGCGGCGGCGCCGGGCGACGCGCCGGGAACGCCGGCCGGGGCGCTCGCGAGCCATGCGCTGGCCCGGCGGGCGAGCATCCGCGCCCAATCGGCGGCGGTCCGTTGGGTCATCGCGGGAAGGATACGAGGGATTCCCGGAGAATTTTCATGCGGGTGTGCTCTGGCCGCGCGGTCGGCGCCGCGTATATTCGGGTGATGCCCCGCGTCCAGCCAGGTCGCAGCCGGGTGATGGTGCGGATGTGTCCGCGCTGCGGGTACGACGGCGCGGAGATGCAGGGGGAGGCGGGGCGCCAGCGGTACGAGTGCCCGTCGTGCCGGGGGGACCTCTACACCAGGCCGCCGCGGAGTTACGCGGAGATGGAGGGGCTGGACGTTTCGTCGGCGCGGGCGGCGGTCGCGGCGGGGGTGGTATCGAGCGGGCGCTGGTCGGCGCCCGTGCCGGCTCGGGCCGAGTTTGCGATCCCGGCGGAGCGCGGGGCCGAGGCTGGGTGTTCGAGGGGGTCGCGGCGGTGGCGCGAAGCGCGGCGCATCGCGGCGCTTGCGGGGCTGCTTGTGCTGGCCTCTGCGGCGTTCGCCGCGGCGGCGCTCCTCTCGCCGGGCTGAGTCTCGCGGCGGCCCCGAACACGTTCAACCGCTATGCTTCCGCGCGGTCGGATCCCGGTTGTCCGCCGGGGCATGGAGCACGCGTTGGCGCAGACTTCATCGGTGCATGCGGCCGCTCACCCGGCAACGGAGAACGGGCCGAGCCGCGCGGGGATACGGGGGTCGGGGGACGCGGTGCTGACCGCGGACCCGATGGGCGCGGCGTGGCGCGGTGGAGGCCGGGCCACGGCGACGCTGGGGGCGGACCTGCTCGAGCTCACGAAGCCCCGGATCACGCGGCTGGTGACGATCACCACCGCGATGGGCTACGGCATGGCGGCGTCGCCCCGGATGCGCGGGGCCGGGCTCGATGAGTGGCTGGCCTCGTTGAGCGTGCTGGCGGCCACGTGCGTCGGCACGGCGCTGTCGGCGTCGGGGGCCAGCGCGCTGAACGAGTGGTGGGAGCGCGACCGCGACGGGCTGATGCACCGGACCGGCGACCGGCCGCTGCCGGCGCGGCGGATCACGCCGGGCCTGGCGCTGGGGCTGGGGGCGGGGCTGTGCGTGCTCGGGGTCGCGCTGCTCGGCGTCGCGGTGAACTGGGCGGCGGCCATCGTCTCGGCGGTGACGATCGCGACGTACGTGCTGGTCTACACGCCGCTGAAGCCGGTGACGCCGCTGTCGACGCTGGTGGGCGCGGCGCCGGGCGCTTTGCCGCCGCTGATCGGCTGGGCGGCGGCGTCGTCGGGGCCGTGGCGCGGGCTGACCGAGCCGGGGGGCTGGTCGATGGCGGCGATCATGGCGGTGTGGCAGGTGCCGCACTTCCTGGCGATCGCGTGGATGCACCGCGAGGACTACGCGAGGGGCGGGCACCGCGTTCTCCCCGTGCTCGACGAATCCGGGACACGGACGGCATGGACCACGCTTCTCTGGGCGGTGACGCTCCTGCCCGTGTCGCTGTTCCCGGCGGGCGCGATGCCCGACCGTCTGGGGTGGGGATACAGCGTGGTCGCGGTGGCGCTCGGCCTGGGCTTCCTGTGGCCAGCGCTGCGGCTGGCGAAGCGGCGCACCCGGGCGGATGCGAGGGTGCTGTTCATCGCGTCGATCGTCTACCTCCCGCTGCTCTTCGCGGCGATGGTGGCCGACGCGGTCTGGCGCGTGGCGACGTGAGCACGGCGGCGGCGGAGGCCGTCGACGCGCCGGGGAGCGTCGCCCCTGCGCCCTCGATCGAGGTCGAGGCCATGCGAAAGGCGTTCCGGGGGCGGCGCGGCGCCGCGCCGCGGGTGGCGCTCGACGGGATATCGCTGCGGGTGGCCGTCGGGTCGTGGGCGGCTCTTCTCGGGCCGAACGGGGCGGGGAAGTCGACGCTGATGCGGATTCTTGCGACGCTGGTCGCGGCGGATTCCGGGTTCGCGCGGGTGATGGGGAGGGACGCGGCGCGCGACGCGGGCGCGGTGCGGGCGGTGCTCGGCGTGGTGGCGCAGAGGCCCGGGCTGGATCCGCTTCTGACGGTGCGCGAGAACCTGGCGTGCCAGGCGGCGCTCTTCGGGATGGCCGGCGCTGCGGCGAGGGAGGCGATCGAGCGTGCGGCGGAGGACGCCGGTGTGGCGGACCGGCTGCGCGACCGCGTCGGCGGGCTGTCCGGGGGCCTTGCGCGCCGGGTCGACCTCGCCCGGGCGATGCTCTCGCATCCTGCGGTGCTATTGCTGGACGAGCCGACGGCCGGGCTGGACCACGAATCACGGTCGGCGTTTCTCGACCTGCTGCGGGCGCGTCAGACTGAAGCGCGGGCGCGGGGGCGGGCCCTGACGATTCTGATGAGCACGCACTTGATGGACGAAGCGGAGCGTGCGGACGAGGCGGTGCTGGTGTCGCGCGGTCGGGTGGTGGGATCGGGCACTGCGTCGGCGCTGCGCGCCGCGCTGGGGGGAACGCTCATCGAGGCCGGGGCGGAGGCGCTCGCGGCGCTGCGCTCGGCGGGGCTCGCGGTCGCGGCCCGGGGCGAGGGCTGGACCGCCACGGGAGCGGCCGACGATCTTGAGGCCGGGGCAGCGGCGCTGGCGAGGAGCGGGATCGCGTTCTCCTTCGGCCCTCCGACGCTCGGCGACGTCTACCTGGCCCTGGCCGGAGAATCTCTCGCGGCCGGTCCGGAGGGCGATGCTGGATCGGGGGCTCAAGGGAGGCGGCGATGGCGCGCGTGAGCGGGTGGCCGGCCCTGCGCGCGCTGAGCGCGCGGGAGATCGTTCGCGTCGCGCGTCAGCCGAGCCGCGTGCTGGGCGCGGTCGGCACGTCGCTGCTGCTCTGGGTGTTCCTGGCGAGCGGATTCGGCAACCCGATGGGCGGGCCGGCGCCCGGCGCTGGGGGACCGCCCGGGGCCGGGGCGGGGTATGCCGGGTATCTGCTCCCCGGGATGATCACGCTGACGGTGACGTTCAGCGCGGTGTTCTCGGCGATCTCGCTGATCGAGGATCGCCAGGCGGGTTTTCTGCAATCGGCGCTGGTGAGCCCCGCGCCGCGCTGGGCGGTGATCGGCGCGAAGATGATCGGGGGCGCGGTGGTGGCGGGCGCCCAGGGATGGTTGCTGGCGCTGCTCGCGCCGACCGCGGGCCTGCACCCGGGCGCCGCGGGCCTTGCGGCGGCCGCGGCGGCGTGCGCGCTCACGGCGGCGGCGGTGACCGCCATGGGGCTGGCGCTGGCATGGTGGGTGAACAGCAGCGCGGGCTTTCACGGCGTGATGAACCTGGTGATCATGCCCATGTGGCTGCTCAGCGGCGCCTTCTTCCCTCCCGGGGGAGCATCGCGATGGATGGCCTGGGTGATGGCGGCGAATCCGTTGCGGTGGGCCGCCGAGGCGATCCGGGCCTCTCTGTCGGGGGCGCCCGGGCGCAGCGTCGCCGCGTGGGCGGTGGCGCTCGGATTTGCCGGGGGGGCGGGCGCCCTGGCGTGGGCGGTGATGGGGGCGTCGAGGGGGCGAGGGCTAGGATCAAGCCTGTGAATGCCGCTCCGACCGTGCCGATCGCGCGTCTCAGCAGGAACCGCTTCCCGGGCCGCGTCGCGCTGGGGCTGTTGCTGCTGTGCATCGTGGCGACGACAGGGATGCTCTACGGCGCCGCGGCCCTGGCGGTGAAGGACAAGCGGGCGCTGGAGCCGGATCCCGGGCTCGAGGGCCTGCGCGTGCCCGAGTTCTCGCTGACAACGCAGGACGGCCGGCCGTTCACCCGCGAGGACCTGCGGGGCGCGGTGACAGTGATGGATTTCATGTTCACGCAGTGCCCGTTCATCTGCCCCACGCTGTCGCAGAAGATGCGGGGCCTGCAGGACGCGCTGCGCGACCTGCCGGAGGTGCGGCTGGTGAGCATCAGCGTCGACCCGGCGCACGACACTCCGGCGGTCCTCGCCGGCTACGCGAGGAGGATCGGGGCGGAGGCCTCGCGATGGACCTTCCTGACCGGGGACTTCGAGACGGCTCGGCGGATCTCGGAGGAAGGCCTGCAACTCGCGCTGCAGGAGGACCCGACTCGGCCCATCACGCTGGGCGACGGCACGGTGATGAACAACGTCGCGCACACGGGGAAACTCGTGCTGATCGGCCCGGACCTGAGGGTGATCGGGCTTTACTCGGGGCTTGATGCTCTGCCGGTGGCGGAACTCTCGAAGCGGGCGCGCCTGGCGGCGCGGGCGTTGTCGCGCTGACCGTTGCTCGCTTCGATAGGCGAGGCCGAGGACCGTTTCGCGCGGCGGTGTCGGGGATCGTCTCGAACCGTCCGGCGGTCCGGCGATGTTGTCGCAAATCATTGTCGATCAATGACTTGCGCGGCTGTTCTGGAAACGGACTCCACATTGATCCACCGGCGGCGGCTGACGGTGGATGCAACGTGGAAGATCGCGCGTCCGACCGTTGCGATGGGGGCTTTGCCCTGCGCTTCCCGGCGAACCCGCCGCCGGCGCGCCGACCGGAGGATGGTGCCGACAAAAGAGTCTGAACCCGTGCATTCAAACGGGTTTGCGGCGATCCGGCGCGCCTCCCTGGGCGCTCCGCGCGGCATGCTTGCTTCGGGGGCCTTTACAGTCCCTTCACGGTCATGGAACGACCGACGGTGACTCGATCTCCTCTCCCGACGGCCTTGGCGTCGGCGTCAGACCAATCCGATCCGAGGCGGAGGTTCGCCTCGGGTGGCGCGCGGCAGGATGCCCGCGCGGGGTTGTCTTGCGCCGGTGCGCGGTCGGGCGCGTGGGGAGGGGGGATCGGGCTCCGCGTGCGAACGGACTCGGCGTCACGAAGGAGCGTCCTCGCGAGGGGGCGTGGCTTTGCGGTGAAGGGACGGGACGTTGGCACACGCGACGCTGGATGGAGCCGTCCGAACCTCGGTCGTGGGGCGATTGGCCACGATCATGGGTGAGGAGCGTTGCCGGAGGTACTTCGAGGCGGGCGCTCGCCTGCGGCTCGAAGGTGGCCGTTTGGAAGTGGCGGCGCCGAGCGGGTTCATCGCGGACCTGCTGGAGCGCCGCTTTGGCGAGGACTTGCGCCGGGCCGTGCGCGAAGAAACCGGCGACAAGGACGCCGCGGTGGTCTTCCGCGTGGACGCGGGGATGGTGGACGACGGCGCTGCTGCGGCCGCGGGAGTGAACGCCCGGGCGACGGCGGCGGTCGGCTCGGCCACCGGGAAGAGCCAGGAATGGCTCTCGGCGGCGCGCACGGACGCGGCCGGCCCGGCGCAGGGTCCCGCCGTGTCGAGCGAGAGGCCGATGCCGCCGCCTCCTCCGGCGGCGCCGGTCCCGTCGTGGGCGCGTCTCGCGGCGCGGGAAGGTCCGTCCGCGTCGCGAGACCGCGCCCGCGGACGTCGCCAGTCGGCGTGGCGACGGCTGGATGATTTCGTGGTGGGGGCGAGCAACCGCCTGGCGTTCACCGCGGCGGTGCGGATGGCGGAGGCCGAAGGATCAGCGCCCTTCGGCCCGCTGTTCATCCACGGAGAGTGCGGCGTGGGCAAGACCCACCTTTTGCAGGGCGTCATGGAGCGGCTCCGGGAGGTTCGGCCCGGGTCCCAGGCTCGGTACACGACCGGCGAGGAATTCACGAACGCGTTCGTGTCCTCGCTGCAGGGGGGGCGGGTGGACGCGTTCCGCCGATCGTTCCGGGATGTCGACTTGCTGTGCGTCGATGACGTGCATTTCCTGGCGAACAAGACGGCGACGCAGTCGGAGCTGCTGCACACGCTCGACGCTATCGCGGCGAGCGGCGCGCGGGTGGTGCTGGCGTCGGACGCGCACCCGAGGCAGGCGGCGCGGTTCTCGGATCGGCTGGCGTCGCGGTTCGTGGCGGGGATGGTGGTGCAGCTGGAGCGGCCCGACCGCGCCACGCGGGCGGAGATCGTGCGCCGGCTGTGCTCGCGGCGTGGTATGTCGATCGAAGCGGCGGCGGCGCAGGCCGTCGCGGACCGGTGCGCCGGGACCGTGCGGGATCTCGAGGGCGCGGTCACCCGGCTCGAGGCGGTGCACCGGCTGCTCGGCGGCGGCGAGGAGACCGTCGGGCTGATCTCGGTCGATCAGGCGATGCGGGCCGGTGAGGCTGCGCCCAAGAAGCCGGTGCCCGTGCGGCTGATCGCGGAGCGGTGCGCGGAGACCCTGCGCGTGGATCTGAACGACCTCCTGGGGAGGAGCCGGCACAGGCGCGTGGTGCTGGCGCGGACGATGGCGGCGTTCCTGGCCCGGGAGTTGACCACGCAGAGTTTCCCGGAGATCGCCCGAGAATTGAACCGTCCCAACCACTCCACGGTGGTCACGGCGGTGGGGCGTATGACCAGGCAGATCGAGCGGGATGAGCGCGTCGAGCCGGACGGCTGGGGCGGCGCGGCGCCGGCGGCAACGGTGCGCGCCCTGTACGAACTGTTGCGCGAGGACATCGCGAGGGCGAGCGTGACCACGGGGTAGAGGCCTCCTTTCCTCCGACGCCGGCCGCGCGGGCCCGGATTGCGCGCGCGGCCGGCGCTGAGCCTCTCTCCCGGAGCGACCGGCGGCAGGGACTGTCGCCGGTCGCTCGCGTTTTGTTCGGCGTGAGCCCGGTCCCCTGAGCCGCCGTGGCTACACTGGGCCGCATGACCCCGCGTGCCCGTGCTCGGATCGGCGCTTTCTTGGCCGCGTTGGCGGCGTGTTCCGCGGCGGCCGGCGCGGAGCCGGTGAGCGGCGATCGCGACCTGGCGCTGGTGCTGCGCCGCTCGATCACGTCGACATCACGGGAGTTCGAGCAGACCGTGGCGGCGCTGCGGCAGTTGCGCGACCCCAAACTCAAGCCGGTGTTCGCGCAGCTCGCGGCCGGCGAGGGGATCGAGCGGCGGATCCAGGGCATGCTGGGGTTGGCGGAGCTCGAATCGCCCCCGGCGCTGGAGCCGCTGCTGGTCGGCCAACTCAAGGATCCCGGCGATCAGCTGAAGTTGCTGGCGATCGCGTTCGAGCAGGGTCTTTTGCCTGCGGAACGCGCCCGGGCGTTGCTGGCGCGGCCCGATCTGCCGTCGATCGTCGAGGTGTACCTGCTGGCGGTGGCGTCGTCGGGCGGGCCGGCCGCGGGGGCCGCCGAGCGAGTGGCGCGGCTGCTCGAGGACGGCAACGAGGGTGTCCGGGCGACGGCCGCGGCGCTGGCGCTGCAGGCGGGGGAGCATCCCGCTGCTGCTCCCGTCCTGGAGGCCCTGCTCGCGGATGCGACTCCCGACGGGCTGGAACGCCTGCGATTGACCGTTCGCGACGTGAAGATGTTGCGTGCGGCCGCCGCGAAGAAGTTCCTGGTGGACATCGCGGCGCGGTGCGAGAGCCCCGGCATCCGCGCCGACGCGATCGCGGCGCTGCTCGAGATCGCTCCGGCCGATGGCGCAGAGGCGTGGCTGGCGGAGTGGGCGAAGACCGGGGAACTGGCCGGGCGGCTCCGGCTGGCGCTGGGGGCGGTGGAGGCGGGGCCCAAGGCGTCGGCCTCGATCGTCGGGGCCATGTCGAAGGTGCAGGGTCAGCCGCTGTTGGTGGCGCTGGCGAAGGCCGCCGCGTGGTCGCGCCAGGAGAATCCGGCGGTCGGCCTGCCCTTGATTGAACTGATCGCCTCGCGTCATGCGCCGAGCATCGCTTGGGCTCTGGGCGCCTCCTCGCGGCTGCCCAAGGAGGAAGCGGCGGAGGTCCGCGCCGCGGCGGTGTCGCTGGTGGCGGGGCGGGTTTCGCCCTCGACGCCGATTGCGGACGAGGCGGTCCGGGCCGCGGCGCTGCTGGCGGACGAGAACACGCAAACCCTGGCGGACATGCTCGGGTCGACGGGCGTGTCTGACGAACGCGTTCGGCTCACGCTGCTGCTCGGGGCGCTGCGGGCGAAGACCACACTGGCCTCGGAGGCGTTGGCGGGGCGTCAGGTCGAAGGCAGCGAGAGCCGGGCGCTGCTCGCGATCGTGCAGGCCCGGGCAGATCGGCGTCTGTCCCCGACGGAGACCGAGGATCTGCGGCTGGCCTCGACCGGCTGGGGCGGGCTTTCGCTCGCTCGGCGGATGCAGGCGACCTGGCTGTTGCTCCGGCATGCCGGGCAGGATCGGGCGGCGATCGCCGTCGTGCTGTCGCCGGCGTCGGACTGACCGAGCGGGCGAGGCGCGCGGCTGACCTTCCGGAGCGATCATGCCGATAACGGTGGGGAGCGCGGACCGGCGTATGCCACGCCCGGGGCGCCCCGCCGGAGCCCGGACATGGAACACCTGACCCCCCTGCCCTCGAGGCCGACGCACGTGGAAATCCCGCTGAGCATGCCCGACATCACGGACCTGGAGATCGAGCACGTGCTGCGGGTGCTGCGCTCGGGCCGGCTCTCGATCGGGCCGGTGGTGGAGCACTTCGAGCGGATGGTGGCGAGGCGGGCAGGCAGGCGGCACGGGGTGGCGTGCTGCTCGGGGACGGCGGGGCTTCACATGGTGATGACGGCGCTGGGGATAGGCCCGGGCGACGAGGTGGTGACAACGCCGTTCTCGTTCATCGCCTCGTCGAACTGCATCCTGTATGTGGGCGCGACGCCGGTGTTCGTCGACATCGAGCCGCGATCGCTGAACATGGACCCGGCGCTGGTGGAGGGGGCGATCACGCCGCGAACGAAGGCAATCCTGGCGGTGGAGACGTTCGGGAACCCCGCGCACATGGAGGCGTACCGGCGGATCGCGGCGCGGCACGAGGTGCCGCTGATCGAGGATTGCTGCGAGGGTCTCGGGGGCGGGTGGGGCGCGACGCCGGTGGGCGGGTTCGGGCGCGTGGGGGTCTTCGGGTTCTATCCGAACAAGCAGATCACGACGGGCGAGGGGGGGATGATCGTCACCGACGACGACCGTCTGGCGGCGGTGTGCCGCAGCCTCCGCAACCAGGGCCGTGCGATCAACCCGACGGCGTCGACCGGGGCGTGGCTGTCGCACGAGCGTCTGGGGTACAACTTCCGATTGCCGGAGATGAACGCGGCGCTGGGGGTGGCGCAGATGGAACGGCTGGACGAGATCATCGCGGCGCGGCAGCGCGTGGCGGCGCGGTACATCCGCCTCTTGGGGGGCCACCACGACGTCATCCTGCCGACGATCGACGAGGACGCGAGCATGTCCTGGTTCGTGTTCGTGGTTCGGCTGAGCGAGCGCTACAGCGGCGATGAGCGCGACCGGGTGATCGAGGGTCTGCGGCGGCACGAGATCGGGGCCAGCAACTACTTCCCGTGCATCCACCTGCAGCCGTTCTACCGGGAGCGGTTCGGCTTCCGCGAGGGCATGTTCCCGGTCGCGGAGCGGGTGAGCCAGCGCACGGTGGCGCTGCCTTTCCATAACCGGCTCGCCGAGGAGGAGCAGGAGTTCGTGGTGCACACGCTCGAGCACATGATCGAGCGCGAGAGCCTGCACCGGGGCTGATCGATCAGCGGGGCGGCTGGAGGTCGGGAGGGGCCTGGGCTTCGTCCGCGAGGTAGGTGAAGTCAGGGGTGCTGTTGGCGGCGCGGAGCCCTCCGGGGGCCGAGCGGGGGTCGGGCACGGTGAGGAGCGCGCCGGCGTGGCCGTCGGCGAACAGCAGGTTGGCGCGGGTCTGCCCGCGGCGCGCCGCGTGCCAGCGGTAGCCGCGGTCGCCGGCGTCATCAAAGTTCACGATGGGAAGGTCGCCGACGACCCAGGTTCGGGCCGGGCTGGCGATGCGCGGCGGGCGCTTGCCCGGGCCGAGGGCGAGGGTTGGGTACATGTCGACAAAGGGGCAGGGGTTGTCGTCGATGCCGGCGCCGTTGAGGGTGTAGGAGTTCCCGACCTGCACGAGGAGCGTGTCGGGCGAGGGCTCCGGGGCGGCGAGGAAGGGGTCGGCGCCGCCTCGATCGGCGGGGTCGCGGAAGATCTCGGCCGGGTGCTCGGGGTCGGCAGAAGAGAGGTAGGGGTTGAGGGGGCGCTGGTCGGGGCCGAGGGTGTCGAGGCCCAGGAGGTTCAGGGATCCTGCGCGGCCTCCAAACGCGACGCCGACGTGGTAGGCCGAGCCGCCGCCGAAGTCGGTGTAGTGCTGGGGGAGGCGACCGTCGTTGTCGGAGGCGAAGAGTGCGAGGGCCGGGGCGAAGGCGTGGAGGTTGGCGGCGCAATGGGCGGTGCGGGCGGCCTCGCGGGCGCCGGCGAGCGCGGGGAGCAGGGCGGCGAAGAGGATGGCGATGACGCCGAGGGCGACCGCCGCCTCGATGAGCGTGAACGCGTGGCGAGGGAGGGCGCGTCTGGGCATGCGGCGAAGTGGCGATGGTCGGACTCGAACCGACGACCTAGGCGTTATGAATGCCTCGCTCTAACCAGGCTGAGCTACATCGCCAGGATGGTCGACATGGTAGCGGGCGGGCGGCGGGTTTTCCGGGGCGCGGCGCGCGCGGACCCAGCGGGGGCGGTCGGCCGAACACTCTCTCTCCGGTGGCCTCGCGCGCCCCGCTGGGCCGCATGCTTCGGTTGTCGGCCGCCGGGTGCGCGGAGGACCGCGACGGGGCGCGCCGGGGCGCTCGCCTGTGCCCCGGCGCACCTCTCCATCGCGGCTGCGTGGGTGGCCCTGTGCGCTCTCTGCGGGCGGAGATCGTTCCGCCCGCGCGGCGGCGTGGTCAGTTGCGCGTGGCCGTTCGCGCGCAGACCTTCGCCGCCGCGTCGAGCGTGTTGCCTGGTGGTGTGAGGTTCTTCCTCGTCCCGTGCGGGACGGCCCTTGACCCTGACGGGCCGAGGGGCTTTTCACGAGCGTTCATGGATATCTCCCCTGTGCCTGATGACTCTTCGCACGCGTCCGCCGCGGGGTTGCGTCGTCGCGCATCGATTTTGATGAGATGCGGTTGCCGACGACAGCATGCCTCGTCGGGGAAACATCGCCAACGCGGCGCGGCCTGTGGACTCGATTCCGAGGGCTCCGCGGCGGCGCAGCCGGCGCTGTCGGCGCAGGCGGCGGTGCGCTCCGAGAAGAATCCTTGCGTCGAGGCTGCAACACGGGCCTGGACGCGGGTCGTTCTGGGTCGGCGCCGGGCCTCGCGCTCAGCGTGCCCGGACGGCGGCGGCCTTGAGTTCGGCGGTGGGCGCGGGTCGGGCCCATCGTCCGACGTCGGCGTCGGGATAGCGGGCCCGGATCGCCGCAGCGATCAGGCCCATGAACATCGGCTGGGGGTGCAGCGGTCGGCTGGTGAGTTCCGGGTGGAACTGAGCGGCGACGAAGTACGGGTGGTGCACGCGGGGTGCGCCGGTGGCGGCGGCCGTTGGCGGGGCGGCGAGTTCGAGCACCTGCATGATGGGGTGCACGGGGTGCCGCCCGGAGAAGAAGAGCCCGGCCTGCTGCAACTGATCGACATAGCGGGGCTCGACCTCGTAGCGGTGGCGGAAGCGCTCGCGAACGGAGGCGCGCCCGCCGTAGAGCCAGGAGGCAAGGGACCCGCCGGAGAGGTGGACATCCTGCCCGCCCAGGCGCATGGTGCCGCCGAGGTGCTCGATCTTCTTCTGCTCGGGCAGTTCGGAGATGACCGGGTCGGCGCAGCGGGGGTCGAACTCGGTGGAGTTGGCGCCGGGGAGGCCGAGGACGTTGCGGGCGAACTCGATGGTGGCGATCTGGAAGCCGAGGCAGATGCCGAGGTAGGGCAGGCCGGTCTCGCGGCAGTGGCGGGCGCAGGCGATCTTGCCCTCGACGCCCCGGGCCCCGAAGCCGCCGGGGACGATGACCGCGTCGACCTCGCGGAGGCGCTCGGCGACGTTGGCGTCGGTGATGTCGTCGGACTCGATCCACTCGAGGGAGACCTCGCAATCGAGGGCGGCGGCGCAGTGCTCGGCGGCCTTGTCGATCGAGGCGTAGGCGTCGCGGAGCGAGGCGTACTTGCCGGTGAGGCCGACGCGGACTCGCCGTGTCTTGGGCGCGGTGAGGGCGCGGGAGAAGGAGAGCCACTCGTCGCGGGCGACGTCCTCCTGGGCCGGGTCGACGCGGTCGTGCAGGCCGAGCAGCGAGAGGATCTCGCGGTCCAGCCCCGAGCGGCGCATGGCGTCGGGGATGGTGTAGATCGAGGGCCTGTCGTGCATGCTCACCACGCGGCGCAGGGGCACGTTGGAGAACATGGCGATCTTCTGCATCACCGTGTGCGAGCAGGGGTTGGTGGCGCGGCAGGCGATGATGTGCGGCTGGATGCCGGCCTCCATGAGGCGCTGGATGCCGAGCTGCGCCGCCTTGGACTTCTGCTCCCCGAGGGCCGGGGGCTCGATGACGTAGGTGAGCGCGACGAAGCAGGTGGAGCCCTCGCCTTCTTCGAAGGCGAGTTCGCGGAGGGCCTCGATGTAGAAGCCGTTCTCGTAGTCGCCGACGGTCCCGCCGACCTCGACGAACACGACGTCGGCGGGGCGGCTGCCGTCGCCGGTCATGGCGAGTTCGCGGAGTTTGCGCTTCACCTCGCCGGTGACGTGGGGGATCATCTGGACGTCGCGACCGAGGTACCCGCCCCGGCGCTCGCGCTCGAGGATCTCGGCGTAGACCTGGCCGGCGGTGACGAAGTTGCGGCGGCTGAGGTTCTGGTCGAGCATGCGCTCGTAGGTGCCGAGGTCCATGTCGCACTCGGTGCCGTCATCGAGGACGAAGACCTCGCCGTGCCGGTAGGGGTTGAGGGTGCCGGAGTCGACGTTGAGATAGCCCTCCATCTTGATGGGGGCGACGCAGAGGCCCTTGTCCTTGAGGAGTTTGGCGACCGACGAGGCGAAGATGCCCTTGCCCAGGCCCGACATCACGGTGCCGACGACGACGACGTACTTGTGGCGGCCCTTGCGGTAGCCCTCGGGGACGGGGCTGTAGAACTCGGTCGATGCGGTGGACTTCCCCGCGGCGGCCAAGGCTTCCTGAGCGGCGGCGTTGGCGGCGCTTCCCGCGGTCTGCGGCGCGGCTCCGACATCCTCCGTGCTGTGCTGGGCGGAGGGCTTCGGAGGATGGGGCATGTCTTATCGTACCGCGCGGAGCGAAATGCTCAAGCGCGCGGCCGGCAATCGCTGCGCTTCGAGTGGGGAAGATGTCGGTTGTTGGCGGCCGTCGTCGGTGAATGTCGGACGAGGCGCCTCACGGGTCGCGCTCTCTCCAGCGGCGGACGAACGCCTCATACTGCTCCGGGGTGTCGATGCCCGCGTGGCGGGAGCCGGTCAGGCCGACGGCGATGCGGCAGCCGTTCTCGAGGGCCCTCAGTTGTTCGAGTTTCTCGGCCTGCTCCAGCGGCGAGGGGGCCATCGCGGCGTAGCGGGCCAAGAACGACCTTCGGTAGACGTAGATCCCGATGTGGCGGAGCGGCCTCGCTCCGGGGTCGATGGGTTCGCCGGGGTCCCGGACGTGGGGGATCGGGGCGCGGCTGAAGTACAGGGCGTCCCCGGCGCGGTTGATGACGACCTTGACCGCGTTGGGATCGCCGACGTTCTCGCCCGGACCGAAGGGCGCCGCGGCGGTGCCGATCATCGCGGGAGCGGGGTCTGGGGTCCGGAGGAGGGCCTCGATCGAGCGCGCGACCGCGTCGGGCGCGATCTCGGGTTCGTCGCCCTGAAGATTGACGACCAGGCGGCTGGGGGCGAGCGCGAGCGTTTCGGCGGCCTCGTTGATCCGGGAGGTGCCGTTGGGGTGCGATTCCGCCGTCATGACCGCCTCGCCCCCGAAGCCGCGGACTGCGGCGGCGACCTCCTCGGCGTCGGTGGCGACAACGATGCGGCCGATGCCCGGGCATGTTGCGGCGGCCTCGCAGACGTGCTGGATGAGGGGCTTGCCGGTGGCGCTCGCGAGCACCTTGCGGGGGAAGCGCGTGGAGCCGAGCCGGGCGGGGATGATGGCGACGGCGGGTTCGGTCATGAGCTGGCGCGGCGCCGGTCAGCCGGCCTTGAGTTCTTTGACCAGTTTCTGCAGGTCGTCGCGCTTGGCGCGGACATCGCGGTACCCCATCTGCTGGACGGCGATGGAGGAGGCGATCTTGTACGCCTCCTCGGCGGCGGCGAGGTCCTTGTGGTCGCGGGCGCGGCGCTCGAGCGCGTGCATCAGGTTGTAGCGCACCTCGAGCCCCATCTCGTCGTTCTGGGTCTCGAGCCCGGCGAGCACCTCGCGCATAGTCTGCACCGCCTCGTCGGCCCACCCCATGCGCAGGAAGGACTGGCCCAGGTAGTTCAGGGCGCGGTTCTTGTTCTTGGGATCGAGCCGGGCGTCCTGGAAGAGCGGCACCGCCTCCTCGTCGCGGCCGAGGAGGTGCAGGCGGATGCCGATATCGAGTTTCAGCCCCAGGTCGGTCGGGTAGTTCTGCGAGCGGAGGCGCAGTTCCTCGAGTTCCATGGCGAGGAACGCCTCGTGGGCCTTGCGGTGCTTTGCCGCGGCCTCGGCGTCGGCGGGGTTGGCCTCGGCGGTCTGGCGGATCTGCGACACCTTGCGCCGGGCGTGCTTGAGGCGGATCTCGCCAGCGATCTGGCGGAAGCGGAACTCGTGGAACTCCTCGAAGCCCTTCATGAGCAGGTCGTGGGCGAGTTTGTCGTCCTCGGGCTTGCCGCGGTCCTGCAGGGCCCGGGCGTACTTGAGCAGGGCGGTGCGGTCGCCGGAGCGGGCTTCGAAATCCTCCTTCGCGGCGGCGACGACGCGGTCGGCGGCGTCGGCGCTCTTGACCAGCGCGTTCTCCTCGATGAGGCGGCGCTGGACCTCCGCGTTGCGCAGGTTGGCGCGGAAGCCTCCGGCCTGGCCCGAGGCCTCGTACCCGCCGCGCGACATCGTGCTCTGGGCCGCGAGGTTGCGGACCTCCATCTCGAGGGCGCCGTCGGGCTTGGCGTCGGCGCGGACGGCGGCCTCGCCGGCCTTGACCGCGAGGTCGAAGCAGTGGAGTTCCTTGAGGACGTCCATGAGTTTGCGCAGGTCGGAGCGCTTCGCCCGGTCGCGCAGGGCGAAGGCCAGGGCGCGTTCGCCGACCCAATAGCCCGGCTCGTGGAGGTTGAGTTTCGCCGCCGCCTCAAGGACGCGGAGGGACCGCGAGAGGTCGGAGGGGTTCACTCCCCAGGACAACAGTTCCTCGAGGTACTTTTCGAGCGGGCCTTTGCCGCCGAAGTTCGCCGATTGCTCCTTGGAGGGTTTGTCGCGTTTCTCCCCCTGGGCGTACGCCTGCGCGGACTGAAAGAACGCCTCGTGGCCCGGCATGCTCGTCGGGTCTTGCCGGAGCCCTTGGAGCCAGAGGGTGGTGGCGTACTCGAAGTTGGTGGTGTCGTGGACGGTCCTGGCCTTCTCGAAGAACTTGGCGGCCTTGGCTGGGTCGGGCGTGAAGGCGGCGGGGAAGGCGTCGGCGCCCTGGCCTTCCGGCTTCGCCGGGCCCTCGCCCTTGCCGCCGATGGACTTGATTCGATCGAACAGCGCCAAACAGGGCTCTCCGGGAAAATCGTCGGACCGCCGGCCAACGTGTGTACGGCCGGGTTCGGCGCGCGGTTGGCGGCGTCCGAGGCTTCGGATCGTGGATGGTACGGGAGCGCCCGGGAATGCTCAACGCCTCGGTCAGGGTTGTGGCCGGGGCGCGGGGCCGTTCGTACTATCCGACGCGTGAGCACGGATATCGCGTCGCTGGAGATCGTGACCTACCCCGCGAAGGTGCTGAGGCAGAAGGCCTCGGCCGTCGCCGAGGTCACCGCGGAGGTCCGCGACGTCGCGGAGCGAATGCTCCAGTTGATGCATAAGGCGGAGGGCGTAGGCCTGGCGGCGCCGCAGGTCGGGCTGCGCTGGCGGCTTTTCGTCGCCGAGGTCGACGACGATGGCAAGGAGCGGCTTGCCCACTCCGACCCCCCTTCCGCGACGCCCGGACCCCTGGTCTTCATCAATCCGAAGATCGTGCGCCTCGAAGGCCCTCCCGAGCCCTTCGAGGAAGGGTGCCTGAGCCTCAAGGAAATCCGCGGGGAGGTGTTGCGGCCGCCGGTCGTCACGGTGCAAGCCCTGGACGAGCACGGGAAACCGTTCACGGCCCGGTACGGCGGGCTGATGGCCCGGTGCGTGCAGCACGAGATCGACCACCTCGACGGTGTGCTCATCCTCGACCGGATGACGCAGATCTCGCGGATGAAGACCCGGTCGGCGGTGCGCGACCTCGAGAAGGCGGCGAAGAAGTGAGGATCGTGTTCCTGGGGTCGGGCGCGTTCGGCGTGCCCACCCTGGCGCGGGTGGCGGCGGAGCACGACGTGCCGCTGATCGTGTCCCAGCCCGACCGGCCCGCGGGGCGGAGCAGGGCCCTGACGCCGACGCCGATCGGGGTCTGGGCGGCGGAGCGGGGCGTGGAGACGATCAAGCCCGAGAACGTGAACGAGGCGCCGGTGGTCGAGCGCATCCGCGCGGCAAGGCCCGACGCGCTGGTGGTGATCGCCTTCGGGCAGTACCTGGGCAGGGCGGTGCGCGAGGCCGCGTGGGCGGTCAATCTGCACGGCTCGCGCCTGCCGCGGTGGCGCGGCGCGGCGCCGATCAACCACGCGATCCTCGCCGGGGACGCGGAGACCGGCAACAGCGTCATCGCGGTCGCCCGGACGATGGACGCCGGCGACGTCTTCGGCATCACAAGCCGGCCCATCCCCCCCACCGTCACGGCGGGCGAGTTGCACGACCTGCTGTCGGCGGACGGGCCGGACCTGGTGCTGCGCGTGCTGGAGGAGCGTGCGCGGGGCGCGGAGAGGGGCCAGCCTCAGGATGAGGTGGAGGTCACCATCGCGCCGAAACTGAGCAAGGCGGACGGGTGGGTGGACTTTGCCCGCCCGGCGGAGGAGTGCCGGCGGCGGGTGCACGGGCTGACCCCCTGGCCCGGGGTGACGGCGAGGCTGGGAGGCGAGGACCTGAAACTCTTGCGTGCGGAAGCGGGAACCGCCGACAACCAACAAGGAGAACCAGGCGAGATCGTCGACGGCGCGGCGGGGTTGGTGGCGTGCGGCGGAGGGACGGCGCTCCGGCTGCTCGAGGTGCAGCCGCCCGGGAAGCGGGCGATGCGGTGGGAGGAGTTCGCGCGGGGGCGGCAGATCAAGCCCGGCGCGAGGATGGAGGGACGGTCGGCGTGCTGACGCTGTGGGACATGTTGCCGAAGGCGGTGCGGAGCGCGTGGGAGCGCGCCGGGGGGGGCGCGCGGGTCGCGCCGGCGGAGGCACCGCGGCGCCGTGCGGCGGGCAAGGCGGCGCAGCGACGGCCGGCGCCGGCGAGGGCGGCCCCCGTCAAACCCACCGCGCAGGAGCGGTACGACGCGATGACCCGGCGATTGCTGGCCGAGCACGGCGTCCGGGTGCGCAAGTGGCGCACGAGCATGAGCGGGGTGGCGTGGACGGTGACCTACCGCGACGGGCGCGTGGTGCGGCTCATCGAGGCGCCGATGCCCCGGGGCCCGATGTCGGCGGCGGTCTTCCTGCACGAGATCGGGCACCACGCGATCGGCTTCGACGTGTACAAGCCGCGATGCCTGGAGGAGCACCATGCGTGGGCGTGGGCGCTGGCCGCGATGGAGCGCGAGGGCGTGGCGATCACGCAGGGCGTGCGGACGAGGGTGCACCGTTCGATGCGGTACGCGATCGGCAAGGCGCGGCGCCGGGGGATCAAGCGCCTGCCGGCGGAGATGAGCCGGTACCTGACCGAGGCGGAGCGGGCCGCGATCGCGGCCTGAGTCTCACGCGTGGGCGGCGGCGGCCTGGGACCCCCGCGCCGCGCGCTCGGCGCGCTTGCGGTCGGACTCGTTGAGCAGCCGCTTGCGCATGCGGATGGACTTGGGGGTGATCTCCACGATCTCGTCGTCCTCGATGTATTCGAGGGCCTGCTCGAGCGAGAGGATGCGGGCGGCCTTGAGGGTGACCGTCTGCTCCTTGAACGCCACCCGCATGTTGGTGAGGGCCTTGGCGCGGGTGATGTTGACGACCAGGTCGTTCTCGCGGTTGTGCTCGCCGACGACCATCCCGGCGTAGACCTTGTCCCCGGGGACCACGAACATCACGCCGCGGTCGGCGAGGCCCTCGATGGCGTATGCCGTGACCGGGCCTCCCTCGCTGGCGATGAGCACGCCGGCCTGGCGGCCCGGGAGATCGCCGCAGGAGGGGGCGTAGCGCTCGAAGGTGTGGTGCATGATGGCCTGGCCCTGGGTGGCGGTGAGCAGGCGGGAGCGGAGGCCGATGAGGCCGCGCGCCGGGGCCTCGAACTCGAGGTGGGAGTATTCGCCCCGGGTCTCCATGTGCTTGAGTTCGCCGCGGCGCTGGCCGACCAGTTCGATGGCGGAGCCGACGACGCCGGAGGGGCAGTCGATGGCGAGCAGCTCGATGGGCTCGTGGACGACGCCGTCGACCTCCTTGGTGATGACCACCGGCTTGCCGACGGAGAGCTCGAAGCCCTCGCGGCGCATGGTCTCGAGGAGGATGCCCAGGTGGAGCAGGCCTCGGCCGGAGACCTTGAACTCCTCGGAGGAGCGGCCGGGCTCGACGCGGAGGGCCACGTTGTGGCGCAGTTCCTTCTCCAGGCGGTCCTTGATCTGGCGGCTGGTGACGTATTCGCCCTCGGTCCCGGCGAAGGGCGAATCGTTGATGCGGAAGAGCATCGACACGGTGG
Source organism: Phycisphaerales bacterium (assembly GCA_947476675.1). Classification (GTDB taxonomy): domain Bacteria; phylum Planctomycetota; class Phycisphaerae; order Phycisphaerales; family UBA1924; genus CANJRL01. The sequence goes on along the minus strand of CANJRL010000008.1, from coordinate 20,601 downwards.
GCTCGTCGACGCGGACGCCGGGGAGCATCTCGGGGTTCTCGGGGTCGGCGATGGTGTCGCCGATGCCGACATCCTCGAGGCCGACCACGGCGCAGAGGTCCCCGGCCTCGACCACGTCGGTCTCGACGCGGCCCAGGCCCTGGAAGCGCATCACCTTGAGGATGCGCTCCTTGCGCGGGGCGTCGTCGTGGCCCAGGATGGCCACCTGCCCGGGCCTCATCTTGCCGCGGAAGACGCGGCCGATGGCGATGCGCCCGACGTAATCGGAGTAATCGAGGTTGATCACCAGCATCTGCAGGGGGCCGGCCGGGTCGCAGGTGGACTCCGGCACGCGCTCGACGATGGCCTCGAAGACCGGGCGCATGTCCGTGCCCTTCTGGCCCAGTTCGCGGCTCGCCCAGCCGTCGCGGCCGGACGCGTAGACGATGGGGAAGTCGAGCGCCATCTCGTCGGCGCCGAGTTCCACCAGCAGGTCGAAGACCTCGTTGATGACCTCCTGGGGGCGCCCGTCGGGGCGGTCGCACTTGTTCACCACCACCACCGGCGCCAGCCCCGCCTCGAGGGCCTTGGAGAGGACGAAGCGGGTCTGCGGCATGGGGCCGTCGAAGGAGTCGACGAGGAGGAGGCACCCGTCGGCCATGCGGAGGACGCGCTCGACCTCGCCGCCGAAGTCGGCGTGGCCCGGGGTGTCGACGATGTTGATGCGGAACTGCTCGCCGGAGGGCCGGGTGTAGGTGACGGCGCAGTTCTTGGAGAGGATGGTGATGCCGCGCTCGCGCTCGAGCGGGTTGGAGTCCATGATCAGCCCGTGCTGCCCGCCCTCGAGCTTCTCGAGTTCGCCGGCGCGGAAGTTGCCCGACTGCTTGAGGAGTTGGTCGACCAGCGTGGTCTTCCCGTGGTCGACGTGGGCGATGATGGCGACGTTGCGGAGCGAGTGCATAGTGACGGCGGTTCCTGCTGCCCTGGGGCGCGGCCTGGGGGCGCGGGGTTCGTGATTCGTCCGGATGCCGGAGGGGATCCGTAGGGGCAAGCCGAGTATACGCGCGGGTTCAGCGCGGCTCGGACGCAACCGCCGGATCCGGGGCCGGAACGCCAAGGTCGCCCCCTCCGGCGGGCCCCGGCGGCGCCACCACTCGGACGACCATCTCGCCTCCCATCCGCTCATCGCCCTCTCGGCGCATGGTCCATTCGATCGCCTCGATGCGCGCGAGGGCGCCCGCGACCCTGGGCAGGGGGAGATTGAAGCCGCCCACCGCTTCGAGAATGGCGGCAGGGCGGATGAGGCCTCGGCTGACCGCGAGGTTGGCGCCGTGCGCGGGGGAGAGCGTGAGACTCTCTCGAAGGTCGCCGTATGCCGCGCCCTCGCTCCCGACGACCCACCAGCCCGAGTGAGCGCCGCGCGCGCCGGGTTCCGGGAGATCGGAGGGGAACGACCATCGCACGGTGGGGCCCTGGATCGCGCGCATGGCGCCGAGCGATGCCGCGCCGAGGCTTGCGCGGCGTTCGGCCTCCGGGGCGATGCCGCCGAAGTCCTGCCCTTCGACCCCGAGGCCGATCAGCAGCCGCCCCATCTTGGCGTCGCCCGCCGCCGCGGCGGCGCGAACATCGGTGAGTTCCACCGCGGCGGCGATGCTGAACACCGCCTCGACGCCGCGACGGAGCACGAGGGCGCAGTTCCGCCCCGCGAGATCCTCGCGCCCGCTGCCGAGCTCGAGGATGCGGCCCTGGACCCACATCGCGAGCGAGGGGTCGGCCCGGGGCGCGCCGGGCGGGCCCTGCACGATGGCGAGCGCGCAGAGCGTCTCATCGGTGACGAGCCTGCGCCACGCGGCTTCCGCGGTCAGGGGGAAGGGCGGGATCGCGGAGCACTCCGCCTGCGGGCCCTCCGCGACCACCCGGGCGCGGAAGGCCGTCGCCGACGCTTCGCCCACGATCCCCACGGTGTTGCGCGGGTCATCGGGCGCACGGAACGTGAGCACGACGCGCGGCGGGGCGAGCCGGTCCGGCCCCGGGGGATTCGGCCGATTCCCCAGCAGCCCGGCGTCGCCCTGGCGGCCCAGCAAGGGCAGCAGGTCGTCGAGCAGGGAGGGCTGCTTCGCGGGAGCGAAGAGCAGGACGGCCCGGTCCCCGGCGCGTTCGGAGGTCAGTTCGTACTCGCCCCGCTCGACGGCCATCACCGCGTGGCCTCGGACGAGGTTGCGCGGGGCGACGCCGAGCCGCTCGCGGAGGCGCCGCTCGGTCGCCGCCGACACATCCCCGAGCAAGGCCCACTGCGGCTCGGGCTCGCGGAGGCCGCGCACCACCAGCATGACGCGCGTGCCGAAGAGTTCGTCGAACGCCTGCTCGGTGGTCCAGCCCAGGCTCTGGGCGAACTCGGCCCAGGCCTTCTCGGCGCGGCCCTGGGCAAGGATCTGCTGGGCGATGCCCGCGACCGCGGCGCCCAGCGGCGTGCCCTTGGAGGCGCGGGCGTTATCGATCGCGACCATCAGTTGCAGGTCGGGCGCCGCGACCGCGACCGCGTCGCGCAGGGCGGCGCCGGGCTGCGCCGGGGGATCCGCGACGGCGTGCGGTGCGGGGAGCGTCAGCGCGGGAAGGACGATCGATGCGCGGAACAGGCGGCTCGTCACGCGGCGGCTCACCCGCCTCGGAGCACCGCCATGCGCGGGGCGTATTCCTCGCCGCCGGTCTGGCGGATGAAGACGCCGCGGCCCGCGCCCGCGTCGGCGGGGATGAAGGGAGTCCACGCCGCGGGCAGGAACTCCGGCGCCGGCGCGGGGTGGCGCGGGGCGATGACGCGGACCACGGCGCGCTGCTCCGAGGGCTGCGCCTCCGAGCGGGGAGCGTGGGCGAGACTCACCACGGTGAACACCGCGGCCTGCGCGGACTCGACAACGCCGGCGACGTCACGAAGGCCGCGCTGGGCGTCGCTCTGGCTCGCCGCGATCACGTCCGACAGCGGCGCGGGCTGCGAGGAGAGCGCCCCGGCGGGAACTCGCGACCGGAGGCCGATGGCCGCGCCCAGAGCCCCGAGCAGAGCCGCGGCGACCGCGACACGGCCGATCCGGAGCGCCCGCCTGCCGCTCGCGTCAAGCCAGGTTGCCCGGCTGCGGCGGGACTCGACCGCGCCGAGCACCGACGACGCGAAGTCCGGCGTCGGCAGCGGATTGCGCAGACAGGCCAGAGCGGCGGCGGTCGAGGCGAAAGCCCTCGCCGCCATGGGGTCGCGCTCGAGCAGCGATTCGAACGATCTGCGCCCGGCGTCGTCCATCTCGCCGTCGAGGTAGGCGTTGAGGCGGGCCTCGAACGCGCGCTCGACGATGCGGCGTGCCGCGTCGTCGCGGGAGGGCGCCGGATCGCCGAAGTTCGGCTCGGACGGGCCGCCGGTCACTCCCAGACCTCCGACACAACCGAGGAGGCCCTGGGGCTCGCCTCCATGAACGCGCGGAGGCGCTTGCGCGAGCGGTGCAGGTGGCTCTTGACGGTGCCCTCGGGCATCCCCATGTGCTCGGCGATGACCGCGATCGACCAGTTCATCTGGTGGAACAGGATGACGATCTCGCGCTGCTCCTCCGTCAGTTCGCACAGGGCGCCGTCGATCGCCTCGCGGGCGTTCTCGCGCACCTCGTCCGACTCGGCCCTGATGGTGGGGCCATCGGAGGCTCCTCGCGCGGCGCCGACGGCGTCGGAGTCGTACACCGGCCTCATCTTCTGCGAGGCGTTCACGTACAGACGCCGCGCGATGGTGAACACCCATGTCGAGAAGCGGAACCGGGGGTCGAACGAGTGCAGGTGCGTGAGCACGCGCACGAACGCCTCCTGCGTCACGTCCTCGGCGACGTCACGCCGGCCGGACAGGCGCAGCAGGTACGCGAACACCGAACCCTGGTGCGCCCGGATAAGACGCTCGGCGGCGGATCGGTCCCCGTCAGCGGCGGCCTCGATGAGCAGTCGTTCTTCCGTGCGGTTCATTGCGACGTCTATCCTACCGAGGCTATCCGGGCAAGTTGCGAGCATCGGGCGGTCTTTCGGCGTTGCGAGGGCCGCCTTCCGAGAGGATCTCCGCCCGCCCGAGAATCTTCGCACTCTTCACGCGGAGGGTTCGCTGCTTTGACCGGTTCGCGACCAGCGGGTGTTCGGGGGGCGGACGGCGGATCCCCCCTGCCCGAGCGGGGCCTGGCATGGGCGGGGCTGCTTGCCCGCTGGGCCGAGTTTGCCCAGGCCACCAAGGGGTTCCCGAGGAGCGCCACGGGAGACCGCTGGCGCGAGGCGGCGGCGCCGATCATCGGTCTGCAAGCCGTCGCCTTCGCGCTCGGCGACATCGAGAGCCTGAGTCGGGCCGACCGCGCGGCGGGGCTGGATCGGGCCGAGATGCTCATCCGCCAGCACGCCTCTGCTCTCCACGCGCTCTGGAGAGGCAGGCCAATGGACGCCGAGGTCGGCGCGCTGATCGAGGACGCGATGGCCGCGCTCGCCGGAACGAAGTGCGCGGGCACGGAGTTCGTGGTCGCCGTCGAAGGTTTCGTGATGCCGGGATGGCCGGAGGTGCTCGCGTCTCTCGGCGAGGGCCCGGACGAAGCGTGGGCCGCGATGCCCGGCACGAGGCTGGGCGTGGGCGCGCCGGCGGCATTCCTCCGCCCCCCGGCCGTCGCGGGGCTCCCCGGGTGCGACGCCGCGCCGCGCGCCGACATGAGGCAGGTGTATCGCCAGGTTGGCGGCGACGGCGCGCTGCGCGACGCGGTGGCGCCGATGGCCGGCCTGCTCCCGGGCAGGCCGCTGCTCCTGCCGATGATCGAACGCGGAGCGCCGACCGCGTGGCCGGACGGTGCGGGCGCTGCGCAGTGGGTCGCTGAGCAGGCGGCGGCGTGCGGCGAACATGCGCCCCCGGTGATCGTTCTGTCGCCGGCGGTCGAGAACTCAGCGCGCGAGGGCCGCGTCGAAGAGTGAGCCTTGCGTCTGGCGGACGCGCGGCGGTCGCGGCGCTGCGGGCTCGAGAGAGATCCAGGGCGTGGGCGCGTCCTGCCGCGAGATGATCGGACCGCGGTCGCGCATCCGGGCGTGCGCCGCCGCCGCGAGTTCGGGAGTGTTGCACTCCTCGGAGAGGTGCAGGAGCACCAGACGCCGCGCGGGGTCGATGCGGTGCGCCGCTTCCGCGCTCTCGTGGTTCGAGAGGTGCCCTCTGCCGCCGGTGATGCGCCGCTTCAGGAACGCCGGGCGGTCCGAGGCGCGCTGCAACTCGGGGCAATAGTTCGACTCGATGGCGAGGGTGGAGACACCGGCGAGACAGGCGAGGAGTTCGTCGCCGGCGCAGCCCAGGTCGGTCGCGTAGCCGAGGTCGCCTCCCCCGGCGAAGGAAAAGCGGAAAGCGACCGAGCCGAGATCGTCGTGGGCGCTGGTCACGCAGGCCGCGGCGAAGGCGGGCCGATCCCGCGAGCCCTCCGGGGGCGAGAGCGTGACCTCCACGGCGTCGGTGAAGAGCACGGCCCGGCGGTAGAGCAGCCCCCCGGCCTCGGCCCGGGCGCGGTGCGAACGGTGGACGTACACGCGGGCGTGCGCCGGCAGCGCCTGCACCCAGGCCGGCTGGAAGTGGTCACAATCGAGGTGCGTGAAGATCACGCCGTCGACCTGGTCCATGCGGAGCCCGAGGCCTTCGAGGAGTGCCGCGCTGCGCCTGGGCGACAGGCCCGCGTCGATCATGATGAGCCGCTCGCCCCCGGGAATCGGCACGCGGAGGATCGAGCAGTTCCCGCGCGAGCCCGAGCCGATCACGCACAGCGACGCATGCCGATCGTGTCCCGCCTCCGTGCGGGGGGTCGCGAGGTCCATCCGCATAATCTATCGCGCGAACGCCGCGGCCGGCGCGCTCGGTCTCCGCCGGGCGTGCGCTCTCCGCACCGTCGGCGAGCCGCGTCAGGCGGCCTTGCGGCGCTTGCGGCCGACGGTGCGCTGGCCCGCCCCGGCGCGGCGCGCGGCGTTCTCGGTGATCACCGAGAGCAGCTCGAACGGCGACGAGGCCCAGACGTCCGCGCCGATTTCCTCGGCGAGCCCGTCGGCGCGGTTGAACACGCCGCCGCCGACCGCCACCTGCGTCGCCGAGCAGGCGCCGATCTCGCGGATCGTGTCGATGAGGCGCCGGATGTTGGGGAGGTCGGACGGCGCGGAGGCGAAGAGCAGCAGCACGGAGGGCTGGAAGTCCTGCACCTGGGCCAGGATCTCGTCGTTGGCGATGCCCCCGCCGGCGAAGGCGATGTCGTACCCGTCGGCCTCGAGCAGGTCGACGGCCATCTGGGCGCCGAGTTCATCCGCGTCGGTCGGGCCGCAGACCGCGAAGATCGAGCGACCGTTGGCCTCGCGCCGCGTGAACCGCGCGGCTATCTGGTCCGTGTGCACGCGGAGCAGGCGCGTGGCCATGTGGTGGCTCAGCGTGCCGAGCTTGTCGGCGCGGTAGAGCCGGTCGATCGTCTCGTACGCCGGCCAGAAGAGTCCCGACACAACCTCCTCAGGCGAGGCCCCGAGGTTCAGGGCGTCGGCCACCAGCGCCCGGGACTCGGGGCGGCTGCCGCTGACAAGCGCGTGGAAGAGCGGCTCAACGAGGGCATCCATGCTGGTCACGGGGAATTCTCCTGGGATCCCTGACTCAGCGTGGCTCCGCCAGCGCCGGACGAGACGTGGAATGGGGTCGACGGTCGTTGCGGCGGCTCTTCTGCCGGGCGGGCAATCCTCTCCCGCACACCACCCTCATCGGGCCGAACGGTTGTTCGTTCGAAAGAACCGGCGCCCACCGAGACTTCGCATGAAACATGCCCGATAACCAGTGCCTCGCCGCTCGATCGGCCGTTCTTGCGCGATCTCAACCGGCAATGGCGCGGTGGATCACGCACACGCCAAAGGTCAGCGGCGTCTGAGCCACCGAAACAAACCCCGAGGCGGCGAGCATCCGGGCCATCTCCGCCCTCGACGCAAACGTGGCCACCGACCTGGGCAGGTAGCGATACGCCCCCGACCGATCGCCCGCGATCAGCGACGCGCTCACCGGCATCACCCGCGCCGTGTAGAGGTCATTCAGCCACGCGATCGGCGCGATGCGGGGCCGGTCGAACTCGAGAACAACCAGCCGCCCCCCGGGCCGAAGGACTCGGCGGAACTCGCGCAGCACCGCCGCCGGGTCCGCGACGTTGCGGATCCCGAAGGCGATGGAGACCACGTCGAAGGAGGAATCGGGGAACGGCAGGGCCATGGCGTCGGCGAGGCGGTATTCGATGGGCGCGGCCCGGCGGCGCGGGTCGCGCGGCCTTTCCCGGGCGACATCGAGCATCTCGGCGGTGAAGTCCGCGCCCACCACGCGCGCCGGCGCGGGGCGCGCCGAGGCGAAGGCCCGCGTCAGAGCCCCGGTGCCGCAGGCAACGTCGAGGACCTCGTCGCCGTCCCGGACGCCCGCCAGCCGAACCGCGGCGCGGCGCCAGGCGGCGTCGCGGCCGAAGGAGTGCAGGGTGTTGTTCAGGTCGTACCGACGCGCGATTGCCGCGAACATGCGGCGGACCTTCTCGGCCTTGGCCGCGTCGGCGTGGGGCCCGGAGGCCAAGTCGGCGCTGGTCCAGACGGCGGCGTTGTCGCGCTCTCTGCTCAGGGATGCCGTCATAGAGAGCGGAATGATAGAACCTTCCCTCCCCCTTGCCCCGCGGCATGGGGTGCGCTGACAATCCCGCCGCCGCAACTTCGCGGCCCGGAGCCGACCCGATGCACCACCGCGTCCTTATCCTCATCACGCTCGCCTCCCTGTGCCTGGCCCTGGGGGGATGCGCCAAGAACCCCGCCACCGGGAAGTACCAGCTGAGCACGCTGAGCAAGCAGGACGAGATCGCGCTGGGGGCTTCGGAGATGCCCAAGGTGACTCAGGAATTCGGCGGCGCGTACCCGGACGCCGAGGCGCAGGCGTATGTCCGCGAGGTCGGCATGCGCGTCGCCGCGATCGCGGAGAGGGACTATCCCGGCATCCCGTGGGAGTTCACGCTGCTGAACTCCGACGTGATCAACGCCTTCGCCCTGCCCGGGGGCAAGGTGTTCATCACCACCGGCCTTGCGTCCAAGTTCGATTCCGAGGACGAACTCGCGGGGACCCTGGGCCACGAGTGCGGCCACGTGACCGCCAAGCACACCGACAAGCGCATGGCCGAGACGTCGATCTACCAGGGCGCTGCGTCGGTCGCGGGGGCCGCGATCGGCGACCAGACCGCCGCCACGCTCATCAGCACCGGCACGGGGATCATCCTGCTGAAGTTCAGCCGGGGCGAGGAGAGCGAGGCGGACACGCTCGGGCTCCGCTACATGACCGCCGCCGGCTACAACCCGCGCGGGCTGCTCCGCGTGATGGAGGTGCTCAAGGCCAGCGCCGGGAGCGGCGGCAACCCCGAGTTCCTCAGCACCCACCCGCTGCCCGAAACCCGGATCGAGGCCGTCACAGGCGCGCTCGGCCAGCCGCCCTGCAACGCCGCGACAAGCCGGACAGACCCGCGCTGGGCCAGCGACTACCGAGCGCGATTGCTCGACCGTCTGGGCAAGGTGGCGTCGCAGCCCCGCCCCACCGGCCAGCCGCAGCCGAGCCCGAGCCAGCAGCAGTTGCAGGAGCGGCGCGAGGTGGAGCGCGTGCAGCAGCAGCGCCGCTCGCGGGGCGGCGGCTGATCGCGTCAACGGGCGCGGGTCCTCCAGAAGCGCACCCAGTTGCCGCAGGCGAAGCCTTCGAGGTCCTCCTCGCTCCAGCCGCGGCTTGCAAGGGCGCCGAGCAGAGCCGGCAGATCGGAGGGCGAGCGGATGCCGCGCGGCAACTGCTCGGCGGTGAGCCCCCCGTCCATGTCGCTCCCGAGCCCGATGTGGCTCCGGGAGCCCGCGACCTCGCACACGCGCTCGACGTGGCGCACGCAATCGTCGACGGTCGCGGCGCCGCCGTCGCGCAGGAACTGATCGAAGAGATTCAGCCCGATCACCCCCCCGCGCCGCGCGATCTCGGCGATGTGGCGGTCCTGCAGGTGGCGCTGGTTCGGGTTGCCCTGCTTGTCCGGCCCGAGCAGGGCGCGGCAGTTGGAGTGCGACGCGATGACGGCGGCCCCGGTGAGCGCGAGCAGGTCGTCCGCCGCGTTGTCCGAGAGGTGCGAGAGGTCGTGGACCAGGCCCGCAGCGTCGATCTCCTTCGCCAGCGCCCGGCCCAGGTCGGTCAGGCCGGTGGTAGTGCCGTTGCCCCCGGCGTATCGCGACGGCTTCCACCACGCCATGCCGACTGCGCAGGCCCCGCGCTCGGCCCACCAGGCGAGTTCGTCCGGGCTTCGCACGACGTCGGCCCCCTCGATCAGAATCCCGATGTGCAGTCGCCCGTCGCGGCCCAGCGCCGCGAGTTGGTGCGAGGGCACGGGCGGCACAACCTCGGCCACGCCCATCCCGCCCCGGATCTCGCCCACCCCCGGGTCTGCGCGCAGCGCCCACGGCAGGTCGATCGCCAGGAGTCCCCTGTCGCGCAGCGTGAGGTACACCTCGAGTTGGGCGCGTCCGACGGCGTAGGCCCGCTCGGCGTCCCCCGCCGGGTAGCCCTCCGGACCGGCGCCGCCAGCCTCGGTGAAGATCGTCGCGAGGCACGCGTGCACGCGGCCGGCGCGGAGCGAGGGCAGGCACACCGCGGCGGGCTGCCAGGGCCCGCCGCAACGCTCCAGGGGCGCCGCCAAGTCGCGCCCGTTCACCGCCAAGCACGCGAGGTCGAGGTGGGCATCGAACCACGGGAGCGAGCGCAGCGCGTCGGTCATGCGCCGAGGATACCGGGGCGCGCTGCCGCGGCGGCCGTCACACCGCGATCGCGCGGGGCTGGCCCTCGACGATGATCTCGGCTGTCGTTTTCGCCCTCACCTCGTCGACCGTCACGCCGGGCGCCACCTCGGTGAGCCGGAACCGCTTGCGGGCCCGGTCCATCTCCAGCACGCACAGGTCGGTGATGATCATGTCGACGCAGCGCTGGCCGGTGAGAGGCAGGGTGCACTCGGGGATGATCTTGGCCGCGTCGCCCTTGGCCGTGTGCTCCATGGTGACCACGACCTTCTTGACCCCCGCGACCAGGTCCATCGCGCCGCCCATGCCCTTGACCATCTTGCCGGGGATCATCCAGTTGGCGAGGTCGCCCTCCTGCGAGATCTGCATCGCGCCGAGGATGGCCAGGTCGATGTGCCCTCCCCGGATCATCGCGAAGGAGTCGGCGGAGGAAAAAAACGCCGCGCCGGGCACGGTGGTGATGGTCTGCTTCCCGGCGTTGATGAGGTCGGCGTCCTCCTCGCCCTCATAGGGGAAGGGGCCCATGCCGAGCAGGCCGTTCTCCGATTGCAGCCACACGCGCATGCCCTGCGGCACGTAGTTGGCGACCAGCGTGGGCATGCCGATGCCGAGGTTGACGATGAAGCCGTCGCGGAGTTCCTTGGCGGCGCGCTGGGTGATCTGCTCGCGGGTAAGGGGCATAGAGAAGCTCAATCCTGAGAAGAGGGCGAAGCGTTGTCTGAACGGCCCTGTTCGAGCCACGCATTTTCCGGCAACAGCTGACGTAATTCAGTCACTAGCCCATCGCGGTACTCGGGTCTCGAGAAATGAAACGTCACCACATGCCCATCTCGTCGCCACGCATCCTTCGAGGTGCCCGCCCACGCGATGCGGGTATTGCCAGTTTTCTGGCTGAAATCTGCGAGAGCACGGGCGCAATAGATCACGGCAAGGTTCTGCGATTTGATCGAGATCGCGTACTTGTAGTCTTCACGGGCAAGCGTCACGTCATCAACTCCTTCTTCCGGAAGGTTCGCTGCTCGATGCGCTTCTCGCTCTTCGTCACCACGATGCCGTCGATGTAGTTGCCCGGGGTGTGCACGTGGGCCGGATCGATCCTGCCGATGGGCACGATCTCCTCGACCTCGGCGATCACGCACCCGGCGGCGGTGGCCATCATGGGGTTGAAGTTCCGCGCCGTCTCGCGGTAGACGAGGTTGCCGAACTCGTCGGCGGTGCGGGCCTTGACCAGCGCCAGGTCGGCGAAGAGCCCGGTTTCGAGGATGTACTCGCGGCGCTCGGCGCCCGGGAGGCCCGCGACGCCGCGGTTGAAGGCCCGGGGGTCGTCGGAGGGGCGGAAGAACTGGCGGTGCTCCTTGCCCTCGGCGACCTTGGACCCGACGCCGGTGGCGGTGAAGAACGCGGGGATGCCTGCGCCCCCGGCGCGGATGCGCTCGGCCAGCGTGCCCTGGGGATTGAACTCGACCTCCAGTTCGCCGGACATGAACTGCCGCTCGAACTCCGCGTTCTCGCCCACGTAACTCGAGACCATCTTGCGGATCTGGCGTGTGCGGAGCAGGAGGCCGAGGCCCCAGTCGTCGACGCCGGCGTTGTTGGAGATGCAGGTGAGGCCCTTCACCCCCGAGTCGCGCAGGGCGAGGATCAGTTGCTCGGGGATGCCGCAGAGCCCGAAGCCGCCGACCATGACCGAGATGTCGTTCTGGAGCACGCCGCGCTTGGCGAGCCAGGACATGACCGAGGCCGGGGAGTCGAAGACCTTGTTGACCATGGGGTGAGGATACAGGACGCTCGGAGCGCCTTGCGGGGATGGCTCCGCGTGGCACCTTCGACGCGTTCCGGGAACGACGGGGTGACCCGGCGCCCGCCGACGGCCTGCGCGTGACATCGTGGAGCATCGCATGGAGCCCGCCCCGACAACGCCGGAAGGGTCCGATCCGCCGCCCGCTCCCGGGACGGCGGCGCCGCCGACATCCCCGAGCGGGCCTCCGCTCTCGCCCTCGCCCAATCCGGCCGGGAACGCCATTCCGCCACGCACGACCAAGCGACGCGAGATCACGACGGCGCCATGGACAAAGGAGCCGAAGTTCCTCTGGGTGTGGATCCGGCCCCGCGGCGTGCTGCGCGACTCACTGACGCGCGGCCCCTCGAGGTGGCTCTGGCTGTTCCCTACGGCTGCGGGTTTCCTCAGCGCGTCTTTGAAAACGCTGTTCAACGGATCTGCCGTGACAAATGTGGCCGTTGTCGGTGCGGTCGGTGCGCTCTTCGGCTACCTCGGCATGGTGATCGGCGCGGCTGCCGCCCGCCTCCTGGGTCGGATCGTTGGAGGTGTCGGCACCCCTCGCGAGATGCGCGTCGCGGGCTGCTGGACTGGCGCGGCGGCATTGGTTCAAGCCGCGGTTCTCACGCCTCTCAACGCTTACGCCCCATACAACCCCGAGGACACTTCCTCCGTCATTCTCTGGAGCATCGTGCGGCTCCCGCTGTTTGCTTGGACGCTCATCATCAACCTGCTCCTCATCGCGGAAGCCCACCGATTCTCCGCTTGGCGCTCGGCCTTGGCGGGCGTGATCGGCGCGCTCGTCGCGGTGCTGCTCACCATCGCGACGCTGGCGGCGCTGTTGATCTTGAGATGACGGGCGCGCCGCGGTCTGGGGTTCGGACGACGCTGGAAGCGTGCTCGTGGCGGATCACGCCGTGATGCCCGGCCGTCCTCGCCTCTTCTAACACCATGCGAACGGCGCGCAAAGCCCGCGAGTGGTTTCGCTCGATCCATGAAATCTCGTCCGAAAACCCTTGCTTCGACTCACCGGGAATTCGACAGTCCTCCCATCGAAAGGAGACTCGACATGACCCAGTGCATCCAGATGTCTTCAGGGGGTTTCGTCCGTTCTGCGCTGTGCGTCGCCCTGCTCGCAGGGGTCGCCGCCACCGCCCACGCCCAGCGCTACCAGCGCTACATCGGCACGTCCCGAGAGGAGCAGCCCGCCGCCCTCGAGCGGACCGCCGACGACGGCTTCGTCATCGCCGGCCGCCAGTTGGTGGCGACCACCGCCCTGGGCGACGCCTTCGTCAACAAGACCAACGGCAACGGCATCGTGCAGTGGACCACGGTCGCCAGGGACAACACCGGGAGCGACCTCTTTGGCCTCTCCGTGCGTGAGATCCAGGCCGCCCTCGGCGGCGGGTACATCGCCGGCGCGCAGCGCAACACCGCCGGGCTGCTCAACTTGGCCATGTACCAGCTGAACCCGGTCGGCGCTCCGGTCTGGGCCAACGTGTACACGGCCAACCCGGCCCCCGGGCGCCTGTCCGTCCGTCCGCTCGGCACAGGCGAGTTTGTCGCCGCGACCCAGGGGCAGGAGACGAACTTCCCGGTTGCCACCGCCGGCGTGTTCCTGCGCCTCGCGCCCGGTGGCGCCCTGAGCGCCTTCGCGCGGTACGTGAACCTCACCTTCACCCCGGGCCCGGGCGCCGTCTGGCTTTCGGATATCCGCCCGGTCGGCACGTCGGGCGCGGGCTTCTACGTGTGCGGCGGCGTCGATGTCGTGAGCCAGCCGGCCGCGGGCGGGCCGTTCACGGTCAGCAAGCAGATGCTCGTGATGCAGATCGACCCGGTGGGCGCCGTCATCTGGGCCTTCGCGTACGCCCCGCCCACGACGTCGCCCTTGGCCAGCGCCAACCAGGGCCTCACCGGCCTGGACGTCTCGTCCAACGGCGACATCGTCGTGACCGGGTACGCGTTCGACGCCACCGGCGTGGAGCGCCTCAACGTGATGCGGCTCACTGCGGCGGGCGGGCCGATCTGGCTCCAGCAATACCCCACGCTCTACACCGCCGGCGGGTTCACCTCCAAGAACATCCGCGAGGCCCCGAACGGCGACCTCGTCATCGGCTGCAACGTGACCACCAACCCGGTCGGGGCGCTGCAGGGCCCGATGACCGTCCTCCGCGCCAACGCGGGAGGCTTCCCGATCAGCATCAACCACTACGGCGTGCTCGGCGCGCCCGGCGCCTTCCAGCCCGCCACCAACGCCGTGATCGTCGGCGCCAACCTCAACGGCGTCGCCATCGCCGGCTGGAAGCAGCCGCCCGCGGCGGCGACCCCCGGCATGGGGCTCAACGACATCCTGCTCGCCCGGCCCGACCTCGCCGGCGCTACGGGATGCCAGGAGTCGCGCTCGGTCATCCAGCCCCTCTCCACCACGCCGCAGGTCACCCAGCTGTTCATCGCGGTGAACCGCTCGGGCGATTACGCCCCCGCCAACCTGGCGTTCAACCAGCCCGTGTTCGGCCAGACCAGCGTCTGCTGCCCCGGCGATATCACCGGCGACAACAAGGTCGACTTCAACGATCTCAACGCCGTCCTCGCCGGCTTCGGCGGCAACCCCTACTCCTTCCCGAATCTGAACACCGTGCTGAGCGCCTTCGGCGGCTCCTGCCCTCCGTAAGCCCTCCGATCACCGCGTCTGCCACACGACCCCGGCCGGAAGGCCGGGGTTGTTCTTGCGCCGTCACCCGATCGCCGGCTTGAGCCCCAGCGCCTTGCGGATCTCCGAGATCTGCCCGGCGTGCCACCCCTCGTGCCAGCCGATCTTGAGCAGCCCGTCGATCGGGTCGTTGATGAACCCCTTGCTCTTCTCGCGCAGGTCCGCCGCCAGCGCCGACTCCGGCGCCGAGCGGGCCCACGCCAGCATCGCCTCGCGCGTCGTCCTCATCGTGTCCAGCACCGCGGCGAACGGCGGGCACTCGCCCCGAGGCCTGGGCTTGTCGTTGAACAGCGCGTTGTACGCGTCGGGCACGTGCACGCCCTCGGCGCCGATCGACCCGGCGAAGTACATCTCCGCCGACGCCAGGTGGCCCACCTGCCACAGCACGTGGTTGCTCGTCCCGGTCGGCTGGAAGCAGACCTTGTCCTCGGGGATGCCGTCGAGGAGCTTCTCGGTGACCGAGCGGGTGAAGAGAAGCGTCTGCACGGCGTACTCGCGCGGGGTCATGGGCACGTCTCCTGGAGAAAGAGCGGCTCAAGCCTATCCGCCCGAGACGGTCACCGCGCCGGCGCCTCGATCTCCGCGACCCACACGTTGCCGGTCCCCGACGACGTCACCATCACCGCCAGCGCCTTGCACTCCCTGAGCGGGGTCAACTGGCACATCCCCTCGAGCTCATCCGCCGGGCGCGCGAAGTCGAGCAGGGGCGCCGAGACGACCTCTCTCGCCCCGTCGAGCCTGGCGAAGGCGAGCCGCCAGCCCAGGCCTTCGATCTGGTTCTGCACGAGGACGAGCGTGCGCCGCTCGTCGATCCAGTGCAGCGCCTGCACCCACGGGCCGCAGGGGATCCGCGCCAGCAGCACGCCCGGCTCGCCGGTGCGCGCCGCGGTCGCCAGCCGCTCGGGGTCGTAGAGCCGCACCTCGTTGCCCGCCGGGCCGTAGTCGGAGGTCGCGATGACCCAGCGGTCGCGCGCCGTCCCAGGCTCGCGCCATCGCGCGTAGACCGGCCTCGAGCCGTTGACCGCCGCGTCGTCGTTGATCGTGGCGAGGACCGCGTTGTCCAGCGTGCCGTCGGCCAGGGCCCGCTCCCAGTCGATGCGGAAGATCGTGCCCTTCCGCTTCACCGTGTCCGACAGGAAGACACCCAGGCCGGGCTCGGACGCAGGGGGGAACGCGAGCCCCGTGGGGTGCGGCACGAGATCGACGCCGCCGCGGGTCAGCCGCACGTCGCGCCCGGTCGGCTCCAGCGCGGGGGGATCGCCGGCTCGCATCGCGGGGACCGCGCGCAACTCGCGGATCACCCCGGTGTCGGCGTCGCCGAAGACGTACACCATCCCGTCCCGCAGCGAGGCGCCCTGCGCCGCGCCCACCCCCTCCAGCGTCGACGACGAGAGGAGCAACACCCGGGCCGTCCCGTCGGGGGTCGCCGCGGCGCCGAGAGCCTCCGCGCGGCGCGGAGCGCAGCCGACCACGAACGCCGCCGTTCCGACCGAGATCGCGGCAAGTAGGCCCGACGCGCGTCGCCGCCAAGAGAGCGCTCTCATCGCCCAAGCGTGGCCGAACCCCGCGCCGAGCGGTGAGGGCGGAGTGTCAGGATTGCGCTAGTTTCAAGGGGCCAAGGCCCGCGCCACGCCGGCGTCCATCCCGCCGACCAGCGCCGGGAACAGAGACGAGACCCCCGCCGCGATGAACTCCACCGCAGTCGCGGCGAGCATCATCCCCATCAGGCGGGTCGCGATGTTGATCCCGGTGTTGCCCAGGAACCGCGCGATGGGCGCAGCCGCCCTCAGCGCCGCGTACACCGCCACCCCGATCACGAGGGCGGCAAGGTGGATCGTCGCGATCTCCACCCAGCCCTTCGCCCGCTCCGCCGTCAGGATCGTCGCGCTGATCGCCCCGGGGCCGGCAAGCAGAGGCATGGCCAGCGGCACAACGGCCACATTCTCCTTCACCACCGCCTCGGCCTGCTCGGCGCTGGTCTGACGAAGGCCGGAGGGCTTGGCGTACATCATCGAGATCGCCATCAGCAGGATGAGGATGCCGCCGCCGACCCGGAAGGCGGGAACGCCGATGCCGAACAGGCCGAGCAGAGGCTTGCCCAGCCACGCCGCAGTCAGCAGGATCACGATCACGCTGAGCGCCGCGGTCTGGGCCTGGCGACGCTGCTTGCCGGGCGCATCCCCGGCGGTGATCGCGATGAACATGGGGATCGCGCCGATCGGATTGACGATGATGAGCAGGCTCAGAACCGTCTTGAAATGGATGCCCAGGTCGCTCACGGAGGTGGGGACAATATGCGCGAATGATCGCCCGCGGGGCGTTGCGACCCGCGCCGTCGCGGCATAGGTTCCACGCCCCTCTCGCGACCGGAGACCTTCGCCATGCTCACCCTGCTCGCCCAGGCCGCCGCGGCCGCGACCGACCCCGCCAAGAAAACGCTCGCGGAGAGCGCCCCCCCCGCCGACGCGATCATCCGAGACGTCGCAAAGGACCCGCTCAGCGCGTTCGAGCGCCTGGTCAACGGCGCCTCGGACTGGGCGATGACCCAGGGCCCCAGAGTGCTGCTCGCGCTGCTCCTGCTCGCGGTCGGCTGGATCGCCGCGGGCTGGGCGCGGCGGCTCATGCTCAGGGCATTCGCCCGCGCCCGCCTCGACCTGACCCTCGGCAAGTTCCTCGGCAACCTGGTCAAGTGGGCGATCATCGCCTTCGCCCTGGTCGCGTGCCTCGGGACCTTCGGGGTCAACACCACCTCGTTCGCCGCCCTCATCGCCACCGCGGGGCTCGCCGTCGGCCTCGCGCTCCAGGGCAACCTCAGCAACCTCGCCTCGGGCGTGCTCCTGCTCATCTTCCGCCCCTTCAAGATCGGAGACGCCGTCATCGTCGCCGGCCAGACCGGCGTGGTCGACGGCATCGACCTCTTCACCACCAACCTCGACACGCCGGACAACCGCCGCATCATCGTGCCCAACGGGGCGATCTTCTCCGGCGTCATCGAGAACCAGACCCGCCACCCCACCCGCCAGGTGCTGGTCAGCGTCCATGTCGGCGGCGCCGCGCGCATCGACGACGCCCAGCGCGCCCTCCTCGACGCCGCGCGCCGCGTGCTCGCCATGCACATCGGCGCCAACGCCGAGCCAGCGCCGTCCGTGGCCCTCGCCGAGATCGCCCCGACCACCACCTTCGCGGTTGGCCTCTGGTGCTCGACGCCGGCCTTCCCCGCGGTGCGCCAGGCCCTCCTTCGCGAGATCAAGGCAACGGTCGAAGCCAACGACCTGGCCCCTCCCGCGCCGGCGATGAACATCCACGTCCGCTCGATGCCCGAACCAGCCCGCTAGGCCCCCTTCGCCGCTCCCCGTCATGCCCGCTTCCACCCCGCACATCACCGTCCTCGGCGGCGGCGTCATCGGATTGACCACGGCGCTCGCTCTCGAAGCCGCCGGGCTCGACGTCGCCGTCATCGCCGAGCACACCGGCCAGGGCACCGTCTCCGCCGTCGCCGGCGCGGTGTGGTTCCCCTTCCGGGCCAGCCCCCCGGGCCTGATCAACCGCTGGGCGCGGCGCACGTTCGAGGCGCTGTCCCGCACCGCGCGGACCGACCCGGACGCCGGCGTGGACATGCTCACGTTCTTCCAGTGCGTCGACACCGACCAGGCCCCGTGGTACGCCGACGCGATCGAGCGCCTCGCGATTGCCCGCGGCGGGTACTTCGGCCGCTCCGATGCGCCGAGCCGCGCCGCCATGGCGTGGACCTTCCCCGCCCCGCGCGTCGAGCCGGCGCTCTTCCTTCCCTGGCTCGAGCGCCGGCTCCGCCGCCCGATCGTCCGAGGCCACGCCCGATCCTTCGACGATCTGCCCGGCGACCTGATCATCAATTGCACCGGCCTGGGCGCCCGCGACCTCACCGGCGACCGCGAACTCCAGGGCGTCTACGGCCACGTCCTCGTCGTCGAGCCCGGCGACATCCCCATGGACATCTCCATCTCCGACGACCGCGACCCTGCCGGCATCTTCTACACCATTCCGCGCCGCGACACCGTCATCGTCGGCGGCTGCGCGGAGCCGTCCCCGGACGGGCGCCCGCTCGCGCCCGACCCGGCGATGCGCGAGGCCATCCTCCAGCGATGCCGCGACCACGGCTTCACGCCGGGGCGCATCCTCGCCGAGCGCGTCGGCCTCCGTCCCGGCAGGTCGAGCGTCCGGCTCGAGCGCGACCCCGCGAACCCGCGCGTCATCCACAACTACGGCCACGGCGGCTCGGGCTACACCGTGATGCACGGCTGCGCGGAAGACGTCGCCGCTCTGGCCCTCGCCTCCCTCGAGCGCACGATCGCGCCGGAGTGAGCCGCGGCCGCCCCGTCTACAGGTTCCCCCGCCGCTCCTGCTCGTGCTCCAGCGCCTCGAACAGCGCCTTGAAGTTCCCCTTCCCGAACGACTGGCTCCCCCGGCGTGTGATGATCTCGAAGAACAGCGTCGGCCGGTCCTGCAGGGGCTTGGTGAAGAGTTGGAGCAGGTACCCCTCGTCGTCCGCGTCCACCAGGATGCCCAGGTCCCGCACCTTCTGGTGGTCCTCCTTGACGGGCTCGTGCCCGTGCTGCGTGAGCATCGCGTTCACCCGGCCCCACACGCTCTCGTAGTACGTCTCCGGGATCGCCAGGAAATCGACGCCCCGGGCCCGGAGCGCCGCGATCGAGTGCAGCTCGTCGTCCGTGCGCAGCGCCAGGTGCTGCACGCCCGGCGTGTTGTGGTGCCAGTCGAGGTACTCCTCCACCTGGCTCTTGCGCTTGCCCGGCGCCGGCTCGTTGATCGGCATCTTGATCAGGTTGTTGCCCGACGACATCACCTTGGACATCAGCGCCGAATACTCCGTCGAGATGTCCTTGTCGTCGAAGTGCTTGAACATCTTGAACTCGAGCACGTCCTCGTACCACTTCACCCAGTGGTTCATCTTCCCCATCTCGACGTTGCCCACCAGGTGGTCGACGTACTTCAGCCCGCACGGGTGCTCCGCGTTGAACCTGTTCACCGACAGCCCCTCGACCTTGCGGAACCGCGGGCTGATCAGACCCCCTTTCTTCACGCTGACCAGGTCGTACGCCCCCGTGCGGCTCACGAACGAGTGCACCACCCGCCCGTACGTCCGGATCGACGCCCGTGTCACCGCGCCCGAGCCGTCCGCGTACGTCGTCGGCTCCATGGCCGACCGGGCGCCGTTCTTGATCGCCCGCTCGTACGCCGCCTCGGCGTCGAACACCGTGAAGGCCACGTCCTTGACCCCGTCCCCGTAGAGCGCCGTCTCCAGCGCCGCCGGGTGCTCCGCCGTCAGCGCCGAGGTCAGCAGGAAGCGGATGTTACCCTGCGTCAGCAGGTAGTGCGACGCGTCCCGCGACCCCGTCGTCAGGTCCGACACCTGGTCGATCGTGAACCCGAAGCAGTTGGCGTAGAAGAACGCCGCCTGCTTCGCGTTCCCCACGTAGAAACGCACGTGGTCCACGTCGATCAGTTGCAGCGGGTCGTCGTTGCGCACCGGGGCCGGGGTCGGCTTGCTCGCGAGGGTCGTCATGGCGCTGCTCCTTCGCCGCCAGGGCCCGCGCGGGGGTTCCGCGGGCGCCGCGGCCGTTTGCCCCATTCTACGCCCTCCCTCCCGCGCTCCCCTCCGCCGCACGCCCCGTCGCTCGCGGTCCGGCGTAGGCTGACCCAGGTATGCCCCGGCCCCACTCCGCCGCCGTCAGGATCGCCATCGACACCGTCCGCGGCTTCTTCGCCCATAACGGCGTCGCCGACGCCGCCGGCATCGCCTTCTACACCGTCTTCTCCCTCGCCCCCATGGTGATCTTCATCATCGCCGTCGCCGGCGCCATCTACGGCGAGCAGGCCGTCCGGGGCGAACTCGCCGACCAGATCAGCCAGTGGATCAGCCCCGAATCCGCCAAGCAGGTCGAGACCCTCGTCCAGAACGCCAGCAAGCCCCGCTCGGGCATCATCGCCTCCCTCGTCGGCCTCGGCACGCTCATCGTCGGCGCCACCGGCGCCTTCAGCCAACTCTCCTCCTCCATGAACGAGATCTGGGAGGTCAAGGCAAGGCGCACCCGCGAGAGCCTCTGGCTCGCCGTCCGCGCCCGCCTCGTCGCCCTGGCCATGATCGGCGGCATCTCCATCCTCCTGCTCGCCTCGATCCTCGCCAGCGCCTTCCTCGCCGGCGTCGAGGGCTTCTTCCAGGACGCACTGCCCTCCTGGCTTGGGGGCGCCCGGCTCTTCAGCCTCGGCTTCTCCCTCTTCATCTCCACTGCCCTCTTCACCGCCATGTACGTTG
>CANJRL010000007.1 GCA_947476675.1 Phycisphaerales bacterium | reverse complement strand
GATCCGGCGTCGGCGGCGGCGTTGGCGCAGCGGATGATGACGGGGGGGGCCTCGGCGCTGGGAGAGAGTGTGAACCCGGTGTCGGTGCTGGAGAGCGCGGTGTCGGCGGTGAGGGGGGGCGGCGCGGCGTCGGAGGGCGGTGTCGGCGGTGATGTGGGGCGGTGCGGGCTGTCGGGCGCGATCAACGTGCTGCTGCTGTTGACGGTGCTGAGCCTGGCGCCGGCGATCGTGGTGATGTGCACGTGTTTCGTGCGGATCATCATCGTGCTGGGGCTCTTGAAGCAGGCGCTGGGGACGCAATCGCTGCCTCCGGCGCAGGTGGTCTTCGGGCTGTCGATGTTCATGACGTTCTTCGTGATGGGGCCGACGTTTGAGCGGGTGCACAGGGAGGCGATCCTGCCCTATGAGCGTGGCGAGGTGGCGAGCCAGGTCGAGATGTGGGAGCGGGCGAAGGCGCCGATGCGGGACTTCATGTTCGACCAGATCGAGATGACGGGGAACTGGGCGAGCGTGTACATGCTGCTGGAGCACCGGGGGGTGGACACGAGCCGGCCGGAGAGGCTGACGCGGGCGGACGTGGACACGGTGGTGCTGGTGCCGGCGTTCATGCTGAGCGAGCTCAAGACGGCGTTCCTGATGGGGTTCCGGGTGTACCTGCCGTTCCTGGTGATCGACATGGTGATCGCGAGCATCCTGATCTCGATGAGCATGATGATGCTGCCGCCGGTGCTGATCAGCCTGCCGTTCAAGTTGCTGCTGTTCGTGCTGGTGGACGGCTGGACGCTGGTGGTGGGGAGCCTGATTCATTCGTTCGCGCAGCCCGGGACGGCGGCGCGGCTGTCTGCGGCGGCGCAGGCGGTGGGCGGCGGGTAGGGCGAGGGGCCAAGGAGGACCGACGGTGGACATGGATGCGTCGACGCTGGACGCGGTGCGGGGGGCGTTGCTGATCACGCTGAAGGTGGCGGCGCCGATCCTTGCGGCGGGCGTGGTGGTGGGGCTGGTGATCAGCATCGTGCAGGCGGTGACGCAGATCCAGGAGCAGACGCTGGTGTTCGTGCCCAAGGTGGTGGCGATGATCCTGGTGACGCTGGCGCTGCTGGGGTGGATCGCAGAGCGGCTGATGGCGTTCGCGGCGGAGATGTTCAACCTGAGCGTGTGACGGCGCGATGATCCTCTCCTACGACCAGCTCCTGCCGCACCTGCCGGTGTTCCTGGCGGTGGTGTCGCGCATCGCTGGGCTGCTGTTCTTCGCGCCGATCCTTGGGAGCCCGATGATCCCGGCGCGGGTGAAGGCGTTGCTGGCGATCGCGCTGGGGGCGGCGACGTACGCGACGATCGACCTGCGCCGCGAGGTCCCGCTGGAGCTGACGCTGTCGTCGCTAGGGCCGGCGATGTTCTCGGAGGCGCTGATCGGGCTGGCGATCGGGGTGATCGCGAGTTTGCCGCTGGTGTGCATGGAGATGGGCGGGCTGCTCATGGGGCAGCAGATGGGCCTGGGGCTGGCGGGGTTCTACAACCCGGCGGTGGACAGCGACGCGGACATCGTGGGGCAGTTCCTGTTCTACATGGCGCTGGGGCTTTTTCTCGCCGCCGGGGGGGTGGAGATGATGGTGCGCGCGGTGACGGTCTCGTTTGCGCGGGTGCCGATCGGGGCGTTCGGGGCCGGGGACGCGCCGCTGGAGCTGTTCGCGGGGCTGCTGGTCTCTGGGACGGAGCTGGCGATGCGCGTGGCGGCGCCGGTGTTCGCGATCCTGTTCGTGGAGACGGCGGCGAGCGCGCTGATCACGAAGACGGCGCCGCAACTGAACGTGCTGAGCCTGGGTTTTCCCGTCCGGATCATGCTCGCGCTGGCGACGATGTACGCGTCGCTGGGGGCGGTGCACTGGGCGGCGTCGTACTCGGTGGGCGACACGATGGAGGCGTTGGGGGTGTGGGTGCAGGGGCTGGGCGCGGCGAAGGGGGGAGGCTGAGCGATGGCGGAGGACCTGGGCGACAGGACGGAGGCGCCTTCGGCGCGGAGGCTGTTCGAGGCGCGGGAGCGCGGGAACATCGCGCGGAGCGCGGATCTCTCGGCGGCGATCGTGCTGACGGCGGCGGCGGTGGTGCTGTCGTCGTTCGGGTCGGAGATGATCGGCGGGCTGGGCTCGATGATGCGGGCCGAGTTGACCTCGGGGGTGGGGGACCTGTCGGATGACGTGGTGACGGTGGGGGCCCACCTGCGGCAGACGGCGCTGCGCGGGGTGATTCTCGCCGGGCCGGTGGTGGCGCTGCTCGCGCTGGCGGCGTACGCGTCGCACTTCATCCAGGTCGGGTGGCTCTTCAGCACGAAGCCGCTCGAGCCGCAGCTCGGCCGTCTGAATCTGCTCAAGGGGCTGGGTCAGATCTTCAGCCAGAGGAACCTGGTGAAGTCGGTGGCGAGCGTGCTGAAGCTGGCGGGGATCGTGGCGGTGACGTGGGTGATCGTGGGCCGCGAGGCGGCGGCGCTGGCGGCGCTCCCCGGGCTGACGGCGGCGGCGGGGTTCGTGCACATGTTCGGGCTGGTGTTCAGGCTGTCGCTGTGGATCCTGCTGTTCCTGGGCGTGCTCGGGCTGGGGGATTTCCTCTACCAGAAGTGGAGGCACTCTGAGGACCTGAAGATGACCAAGCAGGAGGTGAAGGAGGAGCGGAAGACGTCGGACGGGGACCCGGAGGTGAAGGCGAGGCGGATGCGGATCGCGCGGCAGATCGCGATGCAGCGGCTGAGGGCGGACGTGCCGAAGGCCGACGTGGTGGTGACGAACCCGACGCACTTCGCGGTGGCGCTGAAGTACGACTCGTCGAAGATGCGGGCGCCGAAGGTGGTGGCGAAGGGGGCGGACCACCTGGCGCTGCAGATCCGGACGATCGCGGCGCAGTCGGGTGTGCCGATCGTGGAGCGTGCGCCGCTGGCCAGGGCGCTGTACCGGAGCGTGAAGGTGGGTCAGGAGATCCCGGCGGATCAGTACGAGGCGGTGGCGGAGGTTCTGGCGTACGTCTACCGGCTGGAAGGGAGGCGGGCGGGCTGAGTGGCGAAGGCTGCGTCGAGCGCGGGTCCTGGGACGCCGGGGTGGATGCGCGCGGTGCATCGTCACCGCGGGCTGATCGTGCCCGTGTCGTTCCTCGCGATGGTGGCGGTGATCATCGTCCCGCTGCCCCCGATGGTGATGGACGTGCTGCTGGCGCTGAACATCACGCTGTCGGCGCTGATCCTGCTGACGACGATCTACATCAATGAGCCGCTGGAGTTCAGCGTGTTCCCGGCGCTGCTGCTGGGGGTGACGCTGTTCCGGCTGACGCTGAACATCGCGACGACGAGGCTGATCCTGTCTGCGGATGCGGGGAGCGCGGAGGAGGCGGCGTCGGTGGCGGGGCACGTGGTGCGGGCGTTCGGGCACTTCGTGGCGGGCGAGAGCCTGGTGGTGGGGATCATCCTGTTCGTCATCATCGTGATCGTGCAGTTCGTGGTGATCACGAAGGGCTCGACGCGCATCAGCGAGGTGGCGGCGCGGTTCACGCTGGACGCGATGCCCGGGAAGCAGATGGCGATCGACGCGGACCTGAACGCGGGGATGATCAACGAGCAGCAGGCGCGGACGCGTCGGGAGCGGCTGGCGCAGGAGGCGGACTTTTTCGGGGCGATGGACGGCGCCAGCAAGTTCGTGCGGGGCGACGCGATCGCGGGGATCCTGATCACGATCATCAACGTGGTGGCGGGGTTCGCGATCGGGGCGATCCAGAAGGGCTGGGGCGCCGCGGAGTCGGCGAAGGTGTTCACGATGCTGACGATCGGCGACGGGCTGGCGTCGCAGCTGCCGGCGCTGATCACGTCGATCGCAGCGGGCCTGCTGGTGACGCGCTCGGGCAACAAGGGGTCGCTGGGGGAGGAGATGACCGGGCAGATGACGGCCAAGCCGGTGGTGCTGGGCATCACGGCGTGCTTCCTGGCGGTCTTGGCGCTGACGCCTCTGCCGAAGATCCCGCTGATCGGCGGGGCGGCGGCGCTGGGCGCGGCGGCGGTGTTCATGCGGCGGGAGAAGGCGGCGGCGGCGGAGAAGCACCGGACGGCGGCGACGCTGGAGACGGCCAAGCCCGAGGCGCCGAAGGTGGAGGCGCTGCTCAAGGTGGACACGATGGAGCTGGAGGTGGGGTACGGCCTGGTCCCGCTCGTGGACGCCGGGCAGGGGGGCGACCTGCTGGAGCGGATCAGCGCGATCCGGCGGCAGTTGGCGGCGGAGATCGGGCTGGTGATGCCCCCGGTGCGGATCCGGGACAACATGCAGATCGACGCGAACGCGTACCGGGTGAAGATCCGCGGCGCGGTGGTGGCCGAGGGCAGGGCGTACCCGGGCAAGTTCCTGGCGATCGATTCGGGGATCACGACCGGGCCGGTGGAGGGGCTGGAGACGAAGGAGCCGGCGTTCGGGCTGAGGGCGTGGTGGATCGAGGCGGCGGTGAAGCCGAGGGCCGAGGCGCAGAACTACACGGTGGTGGACGCGACGAGCGTGCTGGCGACGCACCTGACGGAGATCGTGCGGCGTTTCGCGGACGAGCTGCTGACGCGGGACGAGGTGAACAACCTGCTTGCGGCGGTGAAGGAGAAGGCGCCGAGGCTGGTGGAGGAGGTGGTGCCCGGGATCGTGAAGCCGGGCGAGCTGCAGAAGGTGCTGCAGTCGCTGCTGCGTGAGCGGGTGCCGATCCGGGACCTCGAGACGGTGCTGGAGACGCTGGCCGACTGGGGGACGAAGACGAAGGACCTGGATGTGCTGGTCGAGTATGTCCGGCACGGTCTGCGTCGGGTGATCTGCCAGCAGCACGCAACGGCCGAGGCGCCGTCGCGGCTGGCGGGGGGCGCGATGCCGGCGGGCAAGCCGCGGATCGTGTGCGTGACGCTGGACCCGGTGTTCGAGGACATGATCGGGGGGTACATCGATCGATCGGCGGCGGGGACGACGGTGACGATGCCGGCGCGGCTGGCGGGGGCGGTGGCGAGGCGGATCGCGGAGGCGGTGGCGCCGGTGACGGCGGCGGGGCACAGCCCGGTGGTGATCGCGTCGCCCCAGGTGCGGGCGGTGGTGAAGCAGATCGTGGAGCCGCACCTGCCGGGCGTGGTGGTTCTGGGGTACAACGAGATCGTGCCGGAGGTTGAGGTGGAGTCGATGGGGCTGGTGACATCGCCGCCGGGTCTGGAAGCGCAGCCGGCGGCGGCGTGAGGCGCGCCGGCGCGATTGGCGTTAGGATGCGGGAGTTCTGAGCGTCGTCGCCTGGAAGGCGGCGTGAGCGCGAGAGCGTCGGGCCACGGAGGGCCGGTGTGAAGCTCAAGACCTATCAGGCCAGATCGATCGCGGACGCTCTCGAACAGGTCAAGAAGGACCTCGGCCGCGACGCGGTGATCCTGCATACGCGCACGTACAAGGTGGGCGGGTGGCTGGGTTTCGGGGGGCGGAACATGTTCGAGGTGACGGCGTCGTCGGGCATGCACGTGGTGCAGCCTTCAAGGCTGAGGGCGCGTGCGGCGGAGCGGGAATCCACGCCCGACCCCGCGGCGGTGGCGGCGCGGCTCCTGCGTCAGGCGTACGGCCAAACCGGGCCGGCGAGCGCGGCGGCGAGCGGGGCGGTGGCGGCGGAGAATGCGAGCGCGCGGGACGCGCGGCGTGAGGTGGTGCGGATCACGGCTGGGGCGACGGCGGCGAGCGTGATGGCGGCGCGGCCGATCCCCGCGGAGAGGCCGGCGCCCGGGCTGACGGTCGCGGGTCAGGCGGCGATGGCGCAGGAGTTGGCGGCGATCAAGTCGATGGTGGCGCGGGTGCTGTCGGGCGCGGGGGGGGGGCGGCTGGGGGCGGGGTGCGCGGTCGCGGGGGACGCGCTGACGCAGCAATACCTCCGGATGCTGGAGTCGGAGGTGGCGGCGGACATCGCCGACGAGGTGGTGGGCAGGGCGAGGGAGGAACTGACCCGGGCGCAGCTCTCCGATGAGAAGGCGGTGCAGAAGGCGGTGCTCAGGGCGCTTTCCGGGCATATCCCGGTGGCTCCGGAGGCGGGCGAGCCGGCGCCCGAGCGCGGGGCCGACGGCAGGCCGTTCACGGTGGCGCTGATCGGCCCGACGGGGGTGGGGAAGACGACGACGGTGGCGAAGCTGGCGGCGACGTACAAGTTGAGGCACGGCCGCAAGGTGGGGCTGGTGACTGCGGACACCTACCGCATCGCGGCGGTGGAGCAGCTGCGCGTGTACGCGAACATCATCGGGTTGCCGATGCACGTGGCGATGACGCCGGCGGAGATGGCCGGGGCGTGCGCGGCGCTGGCGGACCGCGACGTGATCCTGATCGACACGGCGGGGCGCTCGCACAACGACGACTCGAAGCTCGAGGAGCTGAGGGCGTATCTCGAGGCGGCGAAGCCGCACAGGACGCACCTGGTGCTCTCGAGCGCGGCGAGCGAGGCGAGCATGGTGCGGTCGGCGGAGCGATTCGCGGTGGCGAAGCCGGATCGGGTCATCTTCACGAAACTGGACGAGGCGGTGAGCTTTGGCGTGCTGGTGAACGTGGCGCGGCGGATCGGGGCGCGGCTCAGTTACCTGACCACCGGGCAGGAAGTGCCGGATAGGATCGAGGCGGGGAAGTCGGAACGATTGGCGCGGATGGTGATGGAAGGGGCGGTGTTGAAGTGAACGGGTTTGGAGGCGCTCCGGTGACGCGGCCTGTGGCCGCGGTGCGTCGGCGCGGATCGAGCGTGCACCCCGGCGTGACCTCGGCGCCCGCGGCGAAGTCGCCGGCCGGGGTTGGTGACCAGGCGAGCGGGCTGCGGCGGCTGATGGAATCGCTGGGCGGGGTTGTGACAAGCGAGCCGGCTGGGGTTCCGGAGTCCGCTGCCGAGGCCTCGGCGCGGGTCGCGGCCGAGAGGCCGGCGCAACCTGCGCCGATCGCGCCGATTCGGCTGGCCCGGTCGGTCGCGGTGGCGTCGGGCAAGGGGGGGGTCGGCAAGACGAGCCTCTGCGTGAATCTGGCGGTTGCGCTGGCGCATCGGAATCTTCGCGCAACGCTCATCGACGGGGACCTCGGGCTTGCGAACGCGGACGTGCTCTGCGGCGTGTCGCCTCGCGGGCATCTGGGGCACGTGATCCGAGGCGAGCGTGCGGTGGAGGAGATCCTGCTTGATGCACCCGGGGGCTTCCGGCTCGCGCCGGGGGCGGGGGGCGTCGCGGAGCTGGCCGATCTGGATGCGGCGTCCCTGGGGCGGCTGCTCGGCGAGGTGGGGCGGCTGGAGAGCACTAGCGACGTGCTGTTGATCGATTGCGGGGCCGGGATCGGGCGAGGCGTGATGGGGATGCTGCACGCGGCCGATGTGGCGCTGATCGTTGTGACTCCCGAGCCGACTTCGATGGCGGACGCGTATGCGATGCTCAAGTGCCTGGCGCTGGATTCGAGGGCTCGGGGAGAGGCGCCGCGGGCGCTGGTGGTGGTGAACCAGGCGGTGTCGGAGGGTGAAGCGGCGCAGGTGGCCGGGCGGATCGGCGCGGTTGCGCAGCGATTTCTCGGGTTTGCGCCGGAAACGCTGGGGTTTGTGCCGTTGGATGATTCGATGCGGGCGGCGGTGAGGGAGCGAATCCCGGTGTTGGTGTCCAAGCCGGAAGCGTCTGCGGCCCGAGCGGTTGTGTCCCTGGCGGATGCGCTGACCATTCGCTTGGGGCTGGGGGAGGCCGGGGCCGAAGGCGACGGTCCTCCCGGCGACGTGACGGCCGGGGAGCGGCGGGGGCGAGGGCTGGTGCGCCGTTTGCTGGAATGGGCCCGTCGGGCCGAGTGACTCCAAAGAAAGCCGTGCCGGGGCGCGCGGTTGAGTGAAGTGCGATGGGCGGGCTGCCGACTGAAGTGGGCCGCGGAGTGGGTTCGCGCCGACCGAGCGGCGCCAGGTGGAGCGACGTGATCAAGGGATCTGCCACGCGATTGGTTGGGTCGAGCCTGGGGCTCGCGGGGTTCGCGATCGCCGTGATCGCGGGGCTGGGGGCGGACAACGACGCCAACACGATCCTGCTCCGCGCGATCATCGCGATGGTGGGTTGCTCGGCGGCGGGGCAGGCCTTGGGCTGGGCCGGCGAGCGCGCGATCTCGGCGCACGCGGAGAAGGAGCTTGAGGCGGCGTTCATCCGCGAGCTCGGGCTCCCCGAGCGGAGCGGGTCGGCGGCGCAGCCGTCACAACCGGCGCAGAGGGATCGCCGGTGAGCGCTCTGGCGCGGTGGATCGCCGGTGAGCAGTTGACGCGCGCGGGGTGCGTGTGTGTATATTGTGGCGGAACGCGGGCGGCCAAGGAAGGTCGTTCGCGCCGAGCGCAGGACTCGGGCGCCGACGCGGGGAGCGAGCGGCGCGGGGCGGCGGAGACGCCGGCCTGAATCGGTCAAGGAGAAGACCCATGACGAGCGTCAAAGCCAAGACGATGCCGAAGACGGGCGGATCGAAGAACGCTCCGCGGGGGGTTGCGCTGGTCGAGTGCGACCCCGCGATGATGCAGATCCGGGACGTGTGGCTCGAGTACCAGAAGACCAAGACGCTGCGGCTGCGGAACTTCCTGATGGAGAACTTCCTGCACCTGGTGCGTTACAACGCGGAGCGCATCCACGCGCGGCTCCCCGACGAGGTGGACATCGACGACCTGATGCAGGCCGGCGTGTACGGGCTGATGGACGCGATCGACGCGTTCGACCTGGAGCGAGGGGTGAAGTTCGAGACCTACTGCGCGCCGCGCATCCGGGGCGCGATCCTCGATGAGTTGCGGGCCATGGACTGGGTGCCCCGCCTGGTGCGGCAGCGCACGGCGAGGGTGGAGCACGCGCGGAACGCGATCGAGATGTCGACGGGGACGGCGGCGACGGATTCGGAGATCGCGCGGCACCTGGGGGTGGACGAGGAGGAGTTCAAGAAGCTGCAGCGCGACTCGGGGCCGGTGGGCGTGACCAGCCTGAGCCGCAAGTGCTTCAACTCCGATTCGAGCCGCGACCTGCGCGAGATCGACGTGATCCGCGACGATTCGCAGGCCAACCCGCTGAGCGAGGCGCAGCGGCGGGACCTGAAGGACCTGATCACCAAGGGCCTCTCGCGTGCCGAGCGGCTGATCGTCATCCTCTACTACTACGAGGAGATGACCATGAAGGAGATCGGCCAGACGCTGGACCTCAGCGAATCGCGGGTGAGCCAGATGCACTCCTCGATCCTGGCGCGGCTCAAGGCCCAGATGCAGAACAAGGGCTCGGAGTTCGAGGACGACGGGGAGGAGTGAGCGGCCCGGGCGGGTCGCGGGCCGGGTCGTATCCTCGCGGCGTGCATCGGCCCGGTGAGAGCGTGCGCGCGTGCGTGGGGTTGGGAGCGAACCTGGGGGACCGGAGCGCGACGATCGCGAGGGCGGTCGCGATGCTCGGCGCAGCGCCGGGGATCGCGGTCGAGGCGGTGTCGAGCCTGCACGAGACCGAGGCGGTGACGGCCGAGGGCGCTGCGGGGCAGCCGCGGTATCTCAACGGGGCGGCGGTGGTGCGGACCTCGCTGAGCGCGGGGGGGTTGCTCGCGGCGCTGCTGGGGATCGAGCGGGCGCTGGGGCGCGAGAGGGAGCGGGAGGGGCGCTGGGGGGCGCGGACGATCGACCTGGACCTGCTGCTCTATGGGGAAGCGGTGATCGAGGAGGAGGGCTTGCGCGTGCCGCACCCGGGGATGCACGAGCGGGCCTTCGTGCTGGCGCCCTTGGCGGAGGTCGCGCCGGAGGCGGTGCACCCGCTGCGCCGGGAGACGGTGCGGGAGATGCTGGCGCGGGTCAGTCGAGGGTGAGGTTGGCGAGGTAGTCGTCGAGTTCGGCCTGTGCGGCGCGGAGGTCTTCGGTTGCTTTGCGGGACTTCGCCGCGAGCGCTTCGAGCGAGGTCTCCTGGTCGGTCAGTTTCTTGAGCAGGCGGCCGTAGAGTTCGGTGCTGGGGCCGACCGCGGCCATGTTCTGGCGGATGCGTGCCTGGTCGTCGCTGATGGCCTGCGTCTCGGTGGTTGCGCGGGCGATCTCGGCGCGGTGCTCCTTGGTCCGGGCGGTGATGGCGGCCGCCTTGCGGATCGCCTGTGCGACCTCGGGGGAGACCTTGCCGGTGGTGCTCAGGGCGGCGAGCGAGGCGAGGTCGAAGGATCCGACGGCGATCTGCGAGCGGACGGGCTGCTCTTCGAGGATGGAGAGTTCGGCTTCCGCGCCCGGGGCGACGACGGCGTCGAAGCGTCGGACCGACGCGGTCTCGCTGCGCGGCTTGTCGGGCTTGATGAGCGCGTAGCCGGGCTTGATCGGGTGCTCGACGAGGACGGTGCGGGGGCGCTTCGCGTCGCGGTTGGCGAAGGAGTAGGTGGTGACGGCGCGCTCGGTCGTCGCCTGCTCGAGCAGCCCCTTGACGATGCGGATCCGGTTGATCGTCGTGGTCCGCTCCGCGCGGCTGGCGATGCGGACGTCGGTGTCGACGGCGTAGGAGAGGAGGCGCTCGTCGTTGCGCGGGGTGTAGGCGATCTGGGCGTCCCCGGCGTAGGCGCCGGCGTCGAAGACGGCGATGGGGCCCGGGGCGAGGTCGAAGCCGGAGAGGTTGG
Source organism: Phycisphaerales bacterium (assembly GCA_947476675.1). GTDB lineage: Bacteria > Planctomycetota > Phycisphaerae > Phycisphaerales > UBA1924 > CANJRL01. Next base: position 33,930 of record CANJRL010000007.1, on the reverse strand, counting down.
TGATCGAGGCGCCTCGCATCGGGTGGATGGCGTTATCGAGTGGGTTGTAGATGGAGACGCGCTCGCCGGCGATGTCCCGGGAGAAGAGCGGGAGCATGGCGGAGCGCTGGCGCTGGATGGAGACCGGGCTCGCGATCTGGTAGCGGAACTGCTCGCCGATCTCGCCGGGGGCGGCGGCGTCGCGGGGCGAATACCGGGCGATGGCGTCGGCTTCGAGCGGAGCGCCTGCCGAGACGGATTCGGCCGCGCGCGCAGCGGCGGGGAAGCGGGCTTGGGCGGCGGCGTTCTGATCGGCAAGGCCCGCCTTCCGGGCGATCGTGTCGCCCTCGTACGTGCGCGACCGGGCGATCGAGGCGCCGGGGATGGGCAGCCAGGGGCGGTCCACCATGAGCGGCTCGCGCAGGTCCATGCGGAATCCGACGGGGCTGCTGGAGGCGAGGGCGAGGCGGACGTCCTTCCAATCTTCGTCGGTGGTGTTCTCCACGATGGCCCAGCCTTGGAGGATGGGCTTGCCCGCGGTCTCATCGGGCAGCACGAGCCGGTACGAGGTTTTCCAGACCGGTGTCTCATGGATGTAGCCGATGGTGACGGGCCGGGCGCCGGCGGTGAGGTCGCCGGTGAAGGCGAGGTCGAGCGAGGCGGTGCGCTCGTCACGTCGTTCGGCGATGGCTTCGAGGGCTTTGCTCAGTTCGCCGGCGAGGGCGGGGTCGAGGAGTTCGAACGACGAGACGCGCGAGAGACGCATGGAACGGATGCCGGATGCGGTGACGAGGTTGAGATAGTCCTCGCTCCGGGGCTGCTCGGCGAGCGCGCCGGGCGTTGCGGGAGGGGGCTCGGACACGCGGGTTTCGATTCCGAGGACGGCGCCCTCGACCGCGCCCTCGGCGGTGGCGAGGCGGACCTTGGCGCCGCGGAGCCGGGAGAGCATGGTGGCGATGGAGGGGCTGTCGCCGAGGTTGATGGCGAAGGAGGCGAGGCGGCGATTGAGCGGCTCCTTGGCGCTGAAGCCGACGGTGGAGACCGTGCCTCCGCCCCGGTCCAGGAGTACGAGGCTCTTGAGCACGTCGTTGATGGAGGCGGCGTCGAAGCGGAGCGAGGCGCGGGCGTCGCCGGTGACGGCGCCCTGGCGTTCGAAGTAGCCGACTCCCGAGCGGTAGAGGGTGACGGAGGCGATGGGGAGGTCGGTGGCGGGTGCGGGGGCGTCGGCGCGAACGGCGGCGTGCGCGAGCGTGCCTGCCGCGGCGGCGAGGACGCGGGCGGCGAGAGGAGAGGTCATGGTTTGCTCCCTGAGCGATGGAGGGGCTGCGGGCCCGGAAGGGCGGCTTCTTCTGTACCGACGCGCGTGGCCCGCGGTTGGTTCTGCGGCGAGAAAGAAAGAAATTGCGCGCAAGCCCGGACATCAACCGAGCGGCTAGAGTCGGCCTGCCAACGCACATGCCGCCGCTTCCCGTCATCCAGCCGCATTCCGGCGCGCATCGCGAGGGGGTGTCGAGCGCCGCCGGGGGGTGGTCGGAGGCGGATCGGGACGCGACGGCGCGGGACCTGGCGAACGCGATCGAGGGCGAGGCGCGGTTCGGGGTTCACGACCGGATGCTGTACGCGACGGACGCGTCGCTGTACCAGGTTGAGCCGCTGGGGGTGGTGATCCCGTCGGGCGTGGAGGACGCGGTGCGTGCGGCGAGGTTCTGCATCGCGCGGGGGTTGCCGATGCTGCCCCGCGGAGGCGGGACGAGCCTGGCGGGTCAGTGCGTGAACCGTGCGGTGGTGATCGACATGTCGGCCCGGTGCCGCGGGATCGGCGATGTGGATCCCGGGCGGCTGCTGGTGAGGGCCGAGCCCGGGGTGTACGTCGAGGAACTGAACGCGGAGTTGGCGAGGCGGGGGACCGGGCTGTTCTTCGCGCCCGACCCGGCGACGGTGCGTCAGGCGACGATCGGGGGGTGCATCGGGAACAACGCGGCGGGGGCGCGGTCGATCCTGTTCGGGCGGACGAGCGAGAACCTGGAGAGCGTCGATGCGCTGCTGGCGACCGGCGAGCGGGTGACTCTGGGGGCGGGCTCGGCGCGAGAGAACGGCCGGGTCCGCGAGGTCACGGAGCGGGTCGCGGATGTGGTCCTGCGGCACGCGGGGCTGATCCGTGAGCGGTACCCGAGGACGGTCCGGCGCAACGCGGGGTACGGGCTCGATCTTGTGCTGCAGATGCTCGAGGGGCGCGGCGCGTACGCGGGGGGCTCGGGCGTTGAGAACGTGAACCTGGCGCACCTGTTGGCGGGGAGCGAGGGCACGCTGGCGCTGACGCTGGGCGCGACGCTGCGGCTCCGCCCTTCTCCGAGAGCCAAGGGGCTGGCGGTGCTGGCGTTCGGGACGCTGGACGAGGCGATCGGGGCGACGCTGCCGATCCTGGAGACCGGGCCGAGCGCGGTGGAGTTGCTCGACGACCTGGTGATCTCGCTGGCGCGGGACAACGCGGTGGCGCGGAAGCAGGTGGAACTCTTGCCGACGCTCCGCGAGGGTGTTGTGAACGCGGTGCTGTACGTCGAGTACTTCGCGCCGAACGGTCCGGCGGAGATCGAGGAGAAGTTCGCGCGGCTGCGGGCGCTGATTCCGGGCGCGGCGATGGCGGCGTACACCGGGGCGGGGGAGATGCTGCAGGCGTGGCGGCTCCGGCAGAGCGGCGAGCCGCTGCTGCACGGGCTGCCCGGCGAGCGCAAGCCGATCACGTTCATCGAGGACAACGCCATCCCGGTGGAGCGGCTGGGGGAGTTTGTGCGCGCGGTGCGGGCGAACCTCGAGAGGAGGGGCACGCGGGGGGCGTTCTACGCCCACGCGTCGGTGGGCGTGCTGCACGTGCGGCCTCTGCTCTCGATCAAGGACGCCGGCGACAGGGCGCTGCTCCGCGAGATCGCGGTGGAGACGGCGGAGTTGGCGCGGTCGCTGGGCGGGGTGATGTCGGGCGAGCACGGCGACGGGCGGGTGCGCGGGCCCCTGCTGGAGCGGTTCTACGGCCCGGAGTTGATGCGGGCGTTCCGCGAGGTGAAGGCGATCTTCGACCCGCTGAACCTGATGAATCCCGGGATGGTGGTCGAGCCGGGGCCGGTCGCGAGCATCACGGCGAGGCTGCGGGTCGACCCTGGGGAGGGGGCGCACGGTCGCGAGCATCCGGCGACCGAGGTTCGCGTGCCGGCGGTGGGGACGTACTACGAGTACGCCGACTTGCACGGGTTCGAGGGCGCGGTGGAGATGTGCAACGGGGCGGGTGTGTGCCGCAAGCGCCAGGGGGGGACGATGTGCCCTTCGTACATGGCGCTGCAGGACGAGCGGCACACGACGCGGGGGCGGGCGAACGCGCTGAGGCTGGCGATCTCGGGTCAACTGGGTGACGGTGCGCAGGGGCGAGGTCCGGCGTGGGGGGACGCGGAGACGCTGGAGACGCTGGACCTGTGTCTCTCGTGCAAGGCGTGCAAGAGCGAGTGCCCGAGCAATGTCGACCTGGCGCGGCTCAAGTCGGAGTACCTGGGTCAGACGTTCAAGGCGAGGGGCGAGCCCCCGCTGAGCGCGCGGATCACGGCGGAGATCAGGCTGGTCAACTGGCTGGGATCGCTGACGCCGGGGCTGGCGAACGCGGTGAACGCGCTGGCGCCGGTGCGGGCGCTGATCAACCGGGTGATGGGCATGCACCCGGCGCGGTCGCTGCCGCGGTTCGAGCCGTCGCTGTACGGGTGGTTCAAGCGGTGGAGGCGGGCGCGGGCGGCGGCGGCGGGAGGGGGGCGCCCGAGGGTGGTCCTCTATGCCGACTGCTTCACCGCCTTCAACGAGCCGGGGGTCGGCGCGGCGGCGGCGGTGCTGCTGGAGGCTTTCGGCTACGAGGTGGTGATGCCGACCGTCGGGTGCTGCGGCCGGGCGGCGATCTCGACGGGCGTGATGGACCGGGCCGGGGCGATGGCCGAGGCGGCGCTGGCGCGGTTGAAGCGGTACGTCGATGACGAGGGCGTGAGGGCGATCGTGGTGTGCGAGCCCTCGTGCCTCTCGGCGATGAAGGATGACTGGCTGGACCTGCGGCTGGATGCGCCGCGGGAACTGCGGCGTCGGTTGGCGGCGAAGGCTTGGCTGGTGGAGGAGTTCCTGGGCAAGTTCTGGGATGGGCACCCGGCGCGGCCGGTGTTCGCGGCGCCGAAGGGGCCGGTGATGCTGCACGGGCATTGCCACCAGAAGGCGCTGTGGGGCGCCGAATCGAGCGCGGCGCTGCTGCGCCGACTCGCGGGGGATCGGCTGACGGTGCTGGACACGGGGTGCTGCGGGATGGCGGGGTCGTTCGGTTTCGCGGAGCGGAGATTCGGGCTGAGCAACGCGATCGGGGAGCTCGCGCTGTACCCGGCGGTCCGGGCGAATCCCGGCGCGGTGCTGGCGGCGCCCGGGACGTCATGCCGCCATCAGGTCCTGGACGCGCTGGGGGTTGGCGCCGTGCACCCGGTGGAGTACGCGGCGTCGCTGCTCTCGGGGGAGCCGGCCGGGGTATAACGCGGGGATGCCCAGCGACCCGAGTGCGTCAGTTCCGCGGGCGACGGTTCTCGGCGGCGTTCCGGCGTCGAACCCCTGGTTGCTGAGGAGGTGCCGGTTCGTCGTGGGCGACCCGGCGGCGTATCTGGAGATCCCGAAGCCGGGCGGGGGCGTCGAGACGGTGTTCATCCTCCGCGAGATCGAGCTGGGGCGCGCGCGGGCGGCGCGGGTGGCGGACAGGACGTGCGGGTACGGTGAGTTCGCGCCGCCGGATGGGCTGGCGAGCGACCGCGAGATCCGGATCGCGCAGTCGGCGGCGGAGTGCTTCCGGAGGAGCGGGGTGCGCGAGGTCTGGGCGGACCGCTCGCTCCCGATGGTGTTCGCGGCGGTGTTCGCAGAGGTGGGGATCTCGCTGCGGTGCGACCCATCGCTCGGCGTCCTGGAGCGGCGCTCGAAGAGCGAGAGCGAGATCGAGGCGCTGCGGGCGGCGCAGGCGACGGCGGAGCAGTGCGTGCGGTTCGCGTGCGAGTGGATCGCGGGGTGCGAGGCGGGGGCCGGCGGCGCGCTGCGCCGGGATGGGGGGGAGGTGACGAGCGAGCGGGTCAGGGCGGAGGCGAACATGTGGCTGCTCCGCCGGGGCGCGGAGCCGTGCACCGGCGCGATCGTCGCGGGCGGGGCGCAGGGCGGCGACTGCCACGAGCAGGGCTCCGGGGCCCTGCGCACGGGCGAGCCGATCATCGTGGACATCTGGCCGATGAACCCCGCGACGCGGTACTACGGGGACTGCACGCGGACGGTGGTGCACGGGAGGGACGGCGAGGTTCCGCCGGAGGTTCGGGCGATGCACTCGGCGGTGGCGGCGGCGAAGAAGGCGGCGATCGCCGCGGTGCGCGCCGGGGCGTCGGGCGAGGCGGTGCACGGGGCGGCGTGCGGGGCGTTCCGCGAGCGCGGGTACCTGGTGGGCGCGCCGCCCGAGGGCGAGCAGCGGGCCGGGGCCGCGTACGTTCACGGGACGGGGCACGGCGTGGGGCTGGATGTGCACGAGCCGCCGCTGCTGGACGAGGGCGGGCCGGCGCTTGTGGACGGGGAGTGCGTGACGATCGAGCCCGGGCTGTACAGCGCGTCGCTCGGGGGCGTACGGATCGAGGACATGGTTGTGGCTCGCGCGTGGGGCTGCGAGAACCTGAACTCGATCCCCGAGACGCTGACGTGGGCGTGACACCGCCTCGGGCGATGCGGAGCAAGAAAGGGCGACCGAGGGGACTCGAACCCCCGACCCCCTGGACCACAACCAGGTGCTCTAACCAGCTGAGCTACGGCCGCCGTATCGGTGAGGGGACTGTACGGAGACGCGTGTGGGGGCGTCAACGACGCCGGGCGGATGTCGTTGGGACGGTTGAGAAAGCATGAAGCGACGCTATGCTTTTCGCCCCCCGTGCCGAGATCGGCGGCGCCCTGAGTGCCGGGCTTGGCTGACCAGAAAGAACCCGAACAATCGAGGGCGTATTCCGCCATGGGCCTCAACCTCGCCGGCAAGCACGTCAGCCGCAATCTGTCCGTTCCGCAACTCGTGGAGGCGGCGCTGGAGCGGAAGGAGGGATTCCTGGCGTCGAACGGCGCGCTGGTCGCGGCGACGGGCGACCGGACCGGGCGGAGCCCGAAGGACAAGTACCTCGAGGATGCGCCCGAGGTGCACGCGAAGATCTGGTGGGGGAACGTGAACGTGCCGATCACCGCGGCGCAGTTCGACGCGCTGGAGGCGATCGCGACCGAGCACCTCAACTCGCGCGAGCGGCTGTTCGTCTCCGACGGGTACGTCGGCGCGGACCCGAAGTGCCGGCTGAGGACGCGCACGGTCACGGAGCACGCGTGGCACGCGCTGTTCATCAAGACGCTGTTCATGCGGCCCTCGGCGGCGGAGCTGGCCGGGTTCACGCCGGACTGGACGATCCTGAACGCCGGCAAGCGGAAGCTCACGGCGGCGGAGGCCGAGCGGATCGGCGTGGGCAAGAGCGGGGTTGCGATCGCTCAGTCGCTGACCCGCAAGAAGGTGATCATCCTCGGGTCGGAATACGCCGGGGAGATGAAGAAGAGCCTGTTCTACGCGATGAACTACGACATGCCCGAGGTGGGCGTGTTCCCGATGCACTGCTCGGCGAACGTGGACACGCGGGACCCGGGCAACGTGGCGCTGTTCTTCGGGCTGTCGGGCACGGGCAAGACGACGCTGTCGGCGGACCCGTCGCGCGGGCTGATCGGCGACGACGAGCACGGCTGGTCGGACCGCGGGGTTTTCAACTTCGAGGGCGGGTGCTACGCCAAGTGCATCCGGCTGACGCGCGAGGGCGAGCCGCTGATCTGGGACGCGATCCGCTTCGGCTCGGTGCTCGAGAACGTGACGTGCGATCCCGAGACGCGGGTCGCGGACTATGACCGGGACAAGCCCACGGAGAACACAAGGGCGACGTACCCCCTCGACCACATCGCCAACGCGGTGCTGCCCTCGATGGGCGGGCACCCGAAGAACGTGGTGTTCCTGACGGCCGACGCGTTCGGCGTGCTGCCCCCGGTCTCGCGGCTGACGCGCGAGCAGGCGATGTACTACTTCATCAACGGGTACACCTCGAAACTCGCGGGGACCGAGGCCGGGGTGACCGAGCCGCAGCCGAACTTTTCGCCGTGCTTCGGCGGGCCGTTCCTGCCGCGTCCTCCAAGGGTGTACGCCGACATGCTCGCGGACAAGATCGCGAAGCACGGCGCGAACGTGTGGCTGCTCAACACCGGGTGGTCGGGCGGCGCGTACGGCGTGGGCAGGCGGTTCAGCCTGCCGTACACGCGGGCCATGGTGCACGCGATCCTCGACGGGTCGCTGGCGAAGTCGACGTTCGAGGCGGACCCGATCTTCGGGCTGCAGATCCCCGCGGCGGTCCCGGGGGTGCCTTCGGAGGTGCTCAGGCCGCGGAACACGTGGGCGGACAAGGCCTCGTACGACGCCAAGGCGAAGGAACTGGCGGCGAGGTTCCGCGAGAACGACAAGAAGTTCGAGATGCCCGACGCGGTTCGAGCGGCCGGCCCGAGGGGCTGAGCCGGGGCGCGAGCGATTTTTCGCCCGGGCGCTGTTGCGTCCCCCGGGCGCCGTGCTAGTCTCACCCTCGCGGGGGTGTGGAGGTGGGCTTGGCGAGGCTTCGAGCGCGGCGGATGATGGCGTCGGCGTGCCGCGTGATGGCGGCAGCGGGGCTCTGCGCGGGGGCTCAGGCGCAGCCGCAGATCGAGCGGTACTGGGTCGGGCCTCCCGGGCCTGCGGAGCAGGTGTTTTCGAACTCGTTGTTCTGGTCGCCGGGCGGTTTCGCGCCGGCACCAGACTTTATCGGCGTGTTCAGAAGACCGCCGGCGGGGGGTCCGTCGCCCGTGTACGTTGCGGGATTGTTGATCGGCGCCTTGACGCCGGTCGGGCAGGTCAAGGTGAGGGGCGCAGACACGACCATCAGGCTCAACGGGGGCACGCTGTCGCTCATGATGACGCCGGACTCCCTGATCGTCGGCGAGAGCGGGGCGCCGACGCCGAGCGCGTTCCGGCTCGAAGCCGGGACCGGGAGCGGGACCCTTGGCTGCCTTGGCAGCATCGTCGTCGGCGCGGCGGAGGCGGCATCCCCTAACGTGACGATGTCGATCAATTCGGCGACGGTGACGGCGTCGGGCCTCCAGGTCAACCAGGGGTCGGTGACGATCGGTTCGGGCGGTCTGCTCCGGCTGGACGCGCTTTCGGGCGGGCTGCCGATCCCCGGGGGTGTGATCATCGGGGGGACAAATCCCGGCGGGCCTTCTTTGGTCGTTGTCGGGGCCGGCGGCGCGATGCAGGTGCGCTCTCAGTTGCTGGTCGCTGCCGGGGGAATGCTGTCGGTGTCCGGGGCCGTGTCGGCGACTCAGTTGTGGGTCTCTCCCGGACCGGGAGCACACGTTTCCGACCTCTTGCAGATCGGCGGCGTGGAGCCCGTGGGCGTGGGGTCGTACGTTTACTGCGCTGGAGGAGCAACGGTCGACCGTGGCGTGCTCTCGGCGCAGCGGCTCTGGCAGCCCGGCGGCGAGTTGGCGCTGGAGAACTTTGCCGGAGGCGCCTCACCGCCGGTCTCGGTCTCGGGCGAGGCGAGGCTGGGCGGGGGGCTGCGGGTGCGGAGCCTCGCGGCCGGGTTCAGCCCGGCGGTCGGGGCGCGATTCCCGCTCCTGCGACCGGCGTCCATCACCGGGGGGTTTGACGTTGCGGCGTTCCCCGGATTCGGCGACCAGCGTTTCCTGCGGCTCGAGCCGGCGCCCGCGCCGATTGTCGGGGTCGACGTGGTGGTCGACTCCACCGCCAGCCGCGTGGCCTTCGCGGGGCCGACCGTGGTCACGCTCGCGGCCAACCCCCGCGCCGCGGCGGTGGGTCGCATCAACGCCGACGTCTTCCCCGATCTGGTGCTCGTCCTGCCCGGGCCGACGCCGGCGGATCCCGGTTCCCTCGTCATTCTCACCAACGGCGGGGTCAACGCCCAGGGAGTGTGGAACGGCTTCTCAGCGTCGGCGCAGATCACGATCGGGCGCGACCCGGCGACGGTGAGGGTGCGCGATGTGAATGGGGACGGGTTCGACGACATCGTGATCGTGGAGACCGGGGAAAACGCCGTCCGCGTGCTCCGCAACGACCGGGCGGGCGGGTTCCCGCCCGGGCTGAGGACGCTCTACCCGACGGGGGCGGCTCCGGTCGACGCGACGGTCGCGGACCTGGACGGCGCGACGGGGCCGGACATCGCGGTCGCGAACCGCGACGACGGGACGCTGACGCTGCTGCTCAACACGGGGTCGGGCTTGTTCGGGCCTGGGCAGACCCTGGTTCTTCCTTCCGGGACGCGGCCCGCCATCATCAGTTCCGGCGATGTTGACAATGACAAGGACATCGACATCGTTGTCGGCGCCAGCAACTCCACCTCCGGGCCTGCGATCGGGGTGCTGAACAACCTCACCATCACGGATGCCGAGGGGGGCCGGAGCGTCGGGTTCGGGCCATGGACCCGCTTCCCCGTGGTCGGGGCGCCGGTCGCGGTCATCGTCCGCGACCTCAACGGCGACGGCCTCCCGGAGATCGCGGCTCTCGGGTCGGGCGAGATCGACGGGGGCGTGCTGGCCGTGCTTCGCAACGCGGGCGGGAGGGGTGCGCAGGGCTTCGCCCCGGCGGCGCTGTTTGCTGTGGGAGCCGAGGGTCTTGCGCTGACCGCGGGCGACTTTGACTCGACCGGCACGGCGGATCTCGCGGTGCTTGCACGAGACCGGGACCTGGGCCGGCTGGTGCGCGTGTTCCGCAACGATTCCTCGGGCCCGGGGGGCGGGCCGATCTCGCTCACCGAGCAGCCCGCGATCGGGGCCGGGGAGGAGCCGACGTTCGCGATTGCGGCGGACGTCGACAACGACGGGCAGGTCGACCTGGTGACGGGCAACGCGGCGTCGCTGGTGGACGCTGCGGCGCCATCGGTGCGGACCCGGGTGAACACGGCGGCGCCGCTGAACCGGCTGGGCGATGTGGACGGCGACGGGCTCGTCGGCTTCACGGACCTGAACCTGGCGCTCAGCGCCTATGGGTCGTTCGCGGGGGGGCCGGGGTACATCCGTGCCGCGGACTTCAACCGCGACGGGGTGGTTGATTTCCTGGACCTGAACATTCTTCTGGCGTGGTACGGCAGGTAGCGGCCTGCGCAGGAAAACGCCCCGCGGGCGAGGCGGGGCGTGCGGTGATTCAGGCGGCGAATGCGGGGCTGATCAGCGGGGGGCCGGGTGGTCGTGGGTGATGAGGGTGGTGTCGCCGACGGTCACGGTGGCGGGCCGGTACGCGGCCGGGGGCCGCGCGATCGCGGGGTTGTTCGGGAAGCCGTAGTACCCGAGCACGATGTTGAGATCGTTGAAGGAAACCCAGTTGTCGAAGTTGGCGTCGCCGGCGAGCGCGGCGCCGGTCTGCCCGAACTGGGAGAGGACGATGTTGAGGTCGAGCATGTCGACGCGGCCGTCGTTGTTGAGGTCGCCCATGATGCTCGAGGAGCGGGGCGAGGAGATGGAGACGGTGACGGCCTGCTGACCGGGGACGGAGGTGGTGTTGGTGTTGAGGGTCACGATGTCGTTGCGGCCGTTTCCGGTCAGGTCGCCCGCGAGCACGCGGTTGGGGCCGAAGGTCTGGAAGAGGCTGGCGATGAGGGAGAACTGGAGTTGGCCCGTCTGGGCGAACTGGTTCTGGAGATAGCGGACGACGGGGCCTTCCTGGGGGTCGGTGATGACCACGAGGATGTCGAGGTCGCCGTCGCCGTCGACGTCGGCGAGCGCGAGCGATCGGGCCTGGGGGCCGACCGGGATCTCGATGGCGGGGAGGTAGGTGGGCTTGCCGTCCATGTCGAGGCCATTGAAGAGGATGACCGAAACGGTGCCGGCGGCGCGGTTGGCGGTGACGATGTCGAGGCCGATGTTGGCCGTGCCGGCGGTGGGGCCTCCGTTGGCGTGCTGGAGCATGCCGGCGCCGACATCCTCCGGCTGCGCTCCGGTGGGGACGGTGACGGGGGTGAGGAACCCTCCGTTCCCGTTGTTGGGTGCGATCACCGCGTTGGAGGAGGTTGGAGAGGTTCCGATGATGTCGATGTCCTTGTCGTTGTCGGCATCGCCCGACTGGATAGCGGTGACCGGGCGGCGCGGGTGGAGATTCGGGCCCGGCGTCGGAGGGGGGAAGAAGCCATCGGCGACGGAGTTGTTGGAGAAGATCTGCACCAGCCCCGGCCCGTTGGGGTCGGTGGTCTCCTGGCCCGAGACGGCGATGTCATCGAAGGCCTGAGCGGGCGACCCGAACTTGCCGGCTGTGATGGCCACCGGCGCGATCGCGATGGAGTCGAAGGGGGCCTGGACGTTGAACACGCCCGAGCCCAGGTTGGCGAGGTACTGGACGGTGTTGTCGTCGGTGTTGACCACGGCCAGGTCGATGGCGGGGCCGCCTCCGAAGTTGCCGGCGGCGATGGCGCGGGGGTTGCGGCCGACGGCGTAGGAGGTGGGCTGGCCGAAGCCCCGCCACTCGCCCTCGGCGTTGTTGCCAAGGTTGAGGTAGACGGCGACCCAGCCGGGCTCGGCGGGGTTGAGGTTGGGGACGGTGACCGCGAGGTCTGGAAGGCCGTCGCCGGTGAAGTCGGCGAGGACGCCGGCGACCGGCTCGCCGGGGGCGGAGTACACGCCGGGAGGCGTGAAGCCTTGCACGGTGCTGGCGTTCCGCACGGCGAGGCGGGCCTCGCCGCCGGAGTACTCGACCGCGTAGTAGCGGGCGTCGGTGAAGCCGGGGAGATACGAGACGTTGAAGGCGCCGAGGCGGCTGGCGGCGATCACCACGGGGTAGTTGGCGCCCTCGGCCGGGTCGAAGTTGAAGACGCGTTCGACGTAGAGGGCGCCGCCGAGCGTGGCGGTTCCCTGCACGGCGAGCGCGTCGGAGAGATCCTGGCCCCCGACGCGGATGCGGAGGGCGCCGGAGTCGAGCACGGTCTGGCCGGGGAGGCGCTCCTGGATGTAATCGCCGGCGATGGTCAGGGCGCCGAGATCTGGCGGCGCGATCGTGGCTCCCGGGATGTAATGGAGACGGCCCGGAGCAACCGCGCCGTTGTTCCGGACAAGGCCGCTCGTTTCGATGCTGCCGACGCCGGACAGGACAGACCTGGGGGCGATGGTGATCTCGTGCGTGAGAATTCCGCCGCGGCCCGGGCTGTGGGACGCGAACACGGCGCCGCTATCGAGGACGAGGGTGGCCGTGCCCTCGCCGCCGATCAGCACTCCGGGGCTGGTGTTGTCCCAGACGATCTGGCCGGAGTAGCCGGCGTCCAGGATCGCGATGCCGTAGCCTCCGGAGCCCCGCCCGAAGACCAGGGGGCTCTCCAGATCGGTGCCGATCGAGGCGCCGTTGAACGTGCGGATCTGCGCGTAGCCGTCGTTGCCGATCGTCGCGTCGGTGGAGGCGAACTGGGCGGACGCCTTGCTGCCGTCGACATCGAGGTACGCGAGAGAGCCGGGATTGTTTCCGAACGTGAGCGAGTTGAGCCCGCCGCCGAACGTGGCGTTGAGGCTGGCGACGCCGGAGACGTTGACCACCGCCATGCCGGAGTGTCCGATCGTCCAATCGGCGTTGGGGGTGTTGAGGGAGAACGCCCCGGATCCGGAGGTCCCGCCGATGTTGACGGAGCCGATCCCGGTGTTCTGCTCACCGATGACGAGGTCGTTGGTCGAGTAGGCGCCGCCGTCGACGTTCAAGGTCCCGACGCCGCGGCCGCCGACCGTGGTGAGCACGGTGGTGGAATAGTTGGTGTTCTGGCCGACGGTGAGGGTCGCGTTGTCTCCGTCGTTGGGACCGACATAGGTGTACGGGGCGGTGACGTTGTTGACGCCGCGCGACAAGGCCTCAAACTTCAAGGCGCCAACTCCGAAGGAGAGGACGCCGCTGCTCAGGGAGAGGTTGTTCCCCGCGAGGTCGAAGGCGGTGTTGGTGGATTGGGAGTAGATGACCCTGGCGGCCTGGTTCTGCGAAAGGCGGATGAGGTTGTTGGCGTAAGCGTCGAAGGATGTGAGGTCGAAGGAGCGCGGCACGGCGTCCCCGTACCAGGCGGAGGGGTCGCTCCACGTGCTGTAGTCGGGGCCCCCTGAAGGGTTGCCGATGAACCGGACGACCTCGCTGTACGCGACTTCCTGGGCGCCGCGGTCGACCACGGGCGTGCCGGTGTGGTTGCCATCCTGCACGCGGAAACCGCCCACGGCGTCGAAGGTGGGGAGGGGCTGGACCCCGGGGGTGACGGCGTCGGTGTCGGCGTTTGTGTCGCCGGAATCGATGGACGGGGAGTCGACGGCTGGGCGGTAGTCGCCCAATTGCAGGGCGCGGAAGCGCGGGTTGGCGCTGCTGAGCGCCACGCCCTGGAGCTGGAAGAGGTTCTGCACGGTCGTGTAGCGGACGACCGGGGCCCCCGCGCTCGCCACCAAGGGGTAGACCTGGTTGTCTTCGGAGTTCCCGGCGTCGCCGACGTTGTTCCAGAAGACGGAGTTCTGGACGACGACGGTGGTGAAGGCGGAGCCTCCGTTATCCCAGAAGAGGCCGGCGCCGTTGGTGCTCGAGGAATTGGAGGCGATGGTGCAGTTGGTGATGGTGGCGTTGGCGAAGGCGCTCAGGTAGAGGCCGCCGCCACCGAAGGCGCCGTTGTTGTTGACGATCTCGGAGGAGCGGGCGACGAGGGCGGGGATGAAGCCTCGGGAGCCGTCGGCGGCGGAGACGTCCTGGAAATAGATGCCGCCGCCGCGGTTGGCGACGTTGCCGTCGAAGCGGCATGCGTCGACGGTGAGGGAGGACAGGGCGTAGACGCCCGCGCCGTTGAAGGCGGCGCGGTTGGAGTAGATGTACGACTGGACGAGATGAAGCGGGGAGCGGGCGAGGATGCCGGCGGCGGTGTCGTCGAGCTCGCCGTTGGCGTTGCCGCCGGTGATGAGGAAGCCCTTCAGGGTGAGGGTCGGGCCGAAGGTGTCGAAGGCGGTGGTGAGAACGTGGTAGGCGTTCTCATCGTTGTTGATGAAGCCGGGCTGGTCATCGCGATTGAAGTCGCCCGAGAGGGTGCTGACGCCGAAGAGACCCGCGCCGGTCGGGTCGTTGGCCCCGGGCTCCAGCCCGCCGTAGATCGTGACCGGTCCCGGCAGAGGAGGGACCGAGAAGGTGCGGAGGCGGGGGTCGCCGCCGCGGCTGGGCGGGAAGGCGGTGGGGGTGTAGATGCCGCGGGCGACCCAGATCTCCATCGCCGGGGCGTTGGGATCCGCGATGGCGTCGAGGGCGGGTTGGAGATCGACGAAGGCCGACTCCCATGAGGCGCCGTTGCCCCCGGGAGCGGCGGCCGCGTCGACGTACACGCGGCGCACGGTCGCAGAGGCCTGCCCGGCGGCCAGAATAACCAGTGCCGCGGACAGGGCCGAGCGAACGCATCCGATCACAGGCATGTTCCGTCTCCTCCAGAGGTAAGGGCCGGCTCGAGCGCATTGGGGATAGACTGACAGAACCGCCCCGATGGCGTTCGACCGTTATCCTTGTACCACACCCCACGTGCGCTACAAGTCGAAAGACGTGCATTTCGTCTCTTCCGAATCTTGCGATTCGCTGGAACGTTTCGCAAACTGCTTTATCAGTCTCTTTTCCGCGGGATTCGCCGGCGCTGTCGCGGGCGAGCCCCGGCGGCGAATCGCGGAAGGACCCCGGCAATGCCCTCAGATACTCCATTCGGATCTGGTTCTGGGTCGGGATCTGGCGCGGGGCCCGGGGGAGGCTCCGGGGGAGGGTCCGGCGGGGTCAATCCGCCGAGCGGTCCGCTGAGCGGCGGCACGGGCGGAACCGGGGGGGATGAGGGCGAGACGCTGCCGGTTTCTCCGGGGTCCTCGGCGTTCAGCCGAGCGCCGTCGTCGGGCTCTCCGGTCACGCCGACACCGGGCTCGCGGACGCCGGGCGGTTCGCTGCGGTTGGGCTCTGACAAGGCCCCCGAGCGGGTGGGCAACTACAAGATCACCAAGGAACTGGGTCGCGGCGGCATGGGCCAGGTGTACCTGGCGGTGCGCGACGACGGGACCTTCTCCCAGCGCGTCGCAATCAAGATTGTCAAGCGCGGGATGGAGACCGACGAGATCACCCGCCGCTTCGAGCTCGAGCGGCGGGTGCTGGCGGCGCTGAATCACCCGAACATCGCGCGGATCTTCGACGGCGGCATCACCGAGGACGGCCGCGCGTACTTCATCATGGAGTACGTCGAGGGCATGCCGCTGGACAAGCACTGCGACTCGCGTCGGCTGACCACCGAGCAGCGGCTCGACATGTTCCGGCAGGTGTGCGCCGCGGTGCATTACGCCCACCAGAACCTCATCGTCCACCGCGACATCAAGCCGTCGAACATCATCGTCACGAACGACGGCGTGCCGAAGCTGATGGACTTCGGCATCGCCAAGCTGCTCAACCCCGGGCTGATCGCCGAGGCGATCACGTCGGAGGGGCTTCGCCTGATGACGCCGGAGTACGCCTCGCCCGAGCAGGTGAGGGGCGAGGCGATCTCGACCGCCTCGGACATCTACTCGCTGGGCGTGCTGCTCTACGAGCTGCTGACCGGGCACCGCCCGTACCGCATCAAGAGCCGCCTCCAGGCCGAGATCGAGCGGATCATCTGCGAGGAAGAGCCCAGCCAGCCGTCGACGGCGATCGAGCGGACGGAGCAGGTGCCGACGGCGGCCGGCACGCAGACGATCACGCCCGAATCCGTGAGCCAGACGCGCGACGGCAAGCCGGACCGGCTCCGCAAGAAGCTCGCGGGCGATGTCGACAACATCGTGCTGATGGCGATGCGCAAGGAGCCGAGGCGGCGATACCCGTCGGCGGAGGCTCTCAGCGAGGACATCACGCGGCATCTCAAGGGGCTGCCGGTGGTGGCGCGGGGGGACTCCGCGGGGTACCGGCTCGCGAAGTTCGTCCGGCGCCACCGCTACGGCGTGGGGGCCGCGGCGCTGATCGCGCTGTCGCTGATCGGCGGGGTCATTGGCACGTCGTGGCAGGCCTCGGTGGCGGCGAAGGAGCGGGGCGTGGCGCAGAAGGAGCGCGACGCTGCGGAGGATCAGCGCAGGCTGGCCTCGGCGCAGCGCGACCTGGCCGAGCAGCGCTTCCGTGAATTGCAGAGTCTGGCCCGCGACGTCATGGGGCCGATCCACGACCAGATCGCGCCGCTGGCCGGCTCGACCAAGGCCCGCGAGACGCTGCTCAGGACCTCCGAGAAGTACCTCGACGGCCTGCGCAAGACCGCGGGCGACGACTTCGATCTGCAGCACGACCTGGCGGCGGCGTACGCGCGCATCGCCGACATCCAGGGGGGGCTTCGCGGGAGCAACTTCGGCGACACCGCCGGCGCGCTCAAGAACTACTCCGTGGCGATCGACATGTTCGCGGCCCTGCGGGCCAAGAAGCCGGACAACGTGCAGGTGGGCGTCAACCTGGCCGCGGCCCGGCTGCGGATGCAGGACCTGCTGTCGCGCGGGGGCGACCTCGACGGCGCCGACAAGCAGATCGCCGAGGCGATGGACGTTGTCGAGGGGCTGGGGCGGGTCGCGCCGACCGACGATCGGGTGCGGCGCATCCAGGCGAATGTCCTGCTCGAGGCGGGCGATGCCGCCAAGGCGCGGCGCGACTACGCCAAGGCGGCGGACCTGTTCGGCCGCTCGCTCGCAATCCGGCGCGCCCGGGCCGCGGAGCGCAGCGACGACGCGACGATCAAGCGCGACCTGAGCGTGGGCCTGGTAAGGCTGGGCGACGTCCAGCAGGCGATGGGCGACATCGCCTCGGCGATCAAGACGCGCGAGGAGACACTGGCGCTGCGCCGGCTGCTCGCGAACGCGGACAAGGATCAGGCCCGCGGCAAGCGCGACGTGATGAACGCGCTGGTGTGGTACGCCGCCTCCCTCCGCGAGAACTGCGAGCAGGACAAGGCCGTGGACCAGCTCCGTCAGGCCCAGGCGCTGGCCGAGTACCTGCTCGGCGAAGACCCGGTGAACGCAAGGGCCCGGCGCGACCTCGCGGACGTGCGCGGCGAACTCGGCGAGACGCTGCTCCTCGCCGGCCAGCCGCGCGACGCCGCGGACGCCTTCCGGGCCCGGGCCGAGGTGGCGGACGCGATCGTCAAGGCGGACACGGCGATGGCGGCGGCGACCGGCGGCTCGGGAGGCAACGCCGGCCGCGAGTCGCGCTTCGTGCTCGCGGTGTCTCACCGCCAGACCGCGGAGGCGCTGATGGCGCTCGGCCAGACCACCGACGCGACGCGGCTGGTCGCCGACGCTCTCGTGCTCTTCGAGGCCATCAGCCCCGGGGGCGGGGCGGAGGCGAGCGATATGGATGTGCGCGAGGAGTTCGCGAGGGCGCTGACGCTCCAGTCGGAACTGAGCGTCGCGGCGGGGAAGGCCGGCCCGGCCGCCTCGGACGCGCGGCGCGCTGTCGGCTTCACCGCCGAGAAGGACTGGCGTTCGCTCCGAGCGCTGGGGAGGGCCCTGGCGAAGTCGGGCGACGCGGCGGGCGCGAGGACCGCGTACGACAAGGCGATCGAAGCGGCGAAGTCCAAGCGGTTCTGCGGCGTCGACCAGAAGGCGCCGGAGTCGCTGAAGGCCGAGCGGGCTGCGCTCGGCTCTTGAGCCACGGCCTCACCAGGGCCAGGGGAGGCGTCGCCACGTCCCGCGGCTTGCCGCCGGGGCGATGCCGCTGGCGAACCAGATCTCCGCTCGCGCCGGGCAGGCGACGGCGGAATAGATCGTGGTCAGCCCGCTCGGCGAGGCCATCTCGACGGCGCTGTCGGCCAGGGTCTCGATGAGGTCGTGAGGGAACGATTCCGGCGGCGCTTCGCGGAGGATCGTCTCGAGCCGGCGGCGGCGCGAGACAGTGGAGCCGGGGCGCGAGGCTCGCGGCTCGTCGGCGCGGGGGTGCTTGTGGGCGCAGTGGTTGGTCGCGACGAGCACGCCGCGGGCGTCGGGCTCGATGCGCCGGAAGGCGGAGCGCTCGCACTCGTACACGGCGGATTCGCCGGTCTTCCCGTCGCACGCGACGATGATGACGCCTCGGTCGCGGTCGGTGGCGCCGAGGAGGCGTTCGAGGTCGGCAAGCGAGGCGCAGGTCTCGAGGGCCTCGCGGAGCCAGAAGAGCCAGGAGATGCAGGAGACCCCGGCGCGGGGCTCGTCGAGCGCGAGCAGGGTGTGAACGTGGAGCCACAGGCGCTCGGCGTTGACGCCGGTGTCGGCGTCGATGTCGCCCATCAGGCCCAGCGCCATGCAGGGGATGCGCCCGGGGACGGCGTGGAGGACCGCGGCGGTCCCGCGCGAGAGGGTGGCGACGTGCCAATCGCAGTTGCGACCGACCCACAGGTTCCGGCCGCCGTCGGGCGCGACAACACCCGAGCACATGGCGCCGACCGCCGGGGCGCCGCGCTGCGACGCGATATCCGCGTAGAGAAACTCGGCGACGCGGTCGGCGGTGGCGTGCGCGCCCCGTGCGATGCCGGCGATCTGCTCGAGGTAGTGGGGCGGGAGGCGCGCGGCCCAGGCCTTCGAGTTGAATGCCAGCGCGTTGCGGTCGACGCGATTAATCGCGGCCAGCGCGCTGATATACGGCTCGGCGAAGGGCGGCGCGAGCAGTTCGCGCATCTCGCGGCCGTAGAGGAAGCCGGCCTCGGCGTGGGCCCCGGCGAGGTCGAGGACGCGGAAGGTGGGGTCGGGTCGCACGGGCGATCCTTCGCCCGCCGCGGCCCGGCGGAGGCTCACATGTAGAGCCCGCCGTTGACGCCGATCTCCTGCCCGGTGATGAAGGCCTGCTTGGGGTCGGCGAGGAAGGCGACGACCTCGGCGATCTCCTCGGGCTCGCCCATGCGCCCCATGGGGGTGATGTCCTTGATGTGCTGGAGGGCCTTCTCGGGCACGCCGCTGGTCATGTCGGTGCGGATGAAGCCCGGGGCGACGCAGTTGACGGTGACGCCCTTGCGGGCGGTCTCGCGGGCCAGGCTCTTGCTGAAGGCGTCCAGCCCTCCCTTGGCGGCGGCGTAGTTGGTCTGGCCGAAGTTGCCCATCTGGCCGATGACGGAGGTGATGTTGATGATGCGGCCCCAGCCGCTCTCGATCATCTGGGGCAGGAAGAAGTGGGTCATCTGCACCGGGCCCTTGAGGTTGGTGTCGACGACGGCGTCCCACTCGGCGTGCCCCATCTTGGTGAAGGTCTTGTCGCGGGTGATGCCCGCGTTGTTGACCAGGATCTGCACCAACGGGAACGCCTTGTTCACCGATTCGCCCATCGCGTGGACCTTGGCGTCGTCGGAGATGTCGCACTTGAAGAGTTCGGCGCGGCGCCCCATGGCGCGGATCTGGTCGCGCACCTCCTCGGCGGCGGCGTCGTTACTCGCGTAGTTGATCGCCATGTCGGCGCCCTGGCGCGCCAGCGCCAGCGCGATCGCGCGGCCGATGCCCCGTCCGGCCCCGGTCACCATCGCCACTTTGCCCTGCAGCGGAAGCATGCTCGCACCTCTGGTTGTCGGTTGCGGTTCCAAGCCGGTGCGAGTGTACCTCGCGCCGGAGGAGCGCCGATCAACAACTTTGGTTCGGGCGCGGAATCGCAAACGCACTACAACAATGCGATTGCGCTAGTGCGTTTGCGATGGCGCTCGGGATCAGGCCGGCGGATGCCACCCGGCGTCGGCCCACAGCGAGCCGGTGACCGCGGGGTTCTTGATCATGAAGCAGATCGCCTCGGCGACCTCCTCGGGTTGAAGGAGGCGGCCCAGTTGGGTCCGCGGCAGGATCTGCTGCTCGAGCAGGTCCCTATCCATGGCCCGGACCATGGGGGTGTCGGTGAACCCCGGGTGCACGATGGCGCTGCGCACGCCGTAGAAGATCGCTTCCTTCGCAAGCGTTGCGCTGACGCCCTCGAGCGCGGCCTTGGTGGCGGCGTAGGAGACCTGCCCCTTGTTGCCGAGGGACGAGATGGAGCCGATGAACACGACCTCCCCCGCGATGGGGTCGGTGGGCTTCCAGCGGCCGGCGCCCGAGGCGGCGCGCTGCTCGGCGACGCTGGCGACGGTCTCCATGGCCCAGTACGCCGCCGCGGTGAGGTTGACGGCGACGACCTTCTCGAAGGTGTCCTGGTCGTAGACCGAGGCCCTGCGGGTCTCCTTGTCGACGCGGACCGCGATGGCGTCGCGGGTGATGCCGGCGGCGGGGACGCAGGTGGTCACGCCGCCGTAGCGCGACTTCATGTCGTCGAAGACGCGGCGGCGGAAGGCGCGGTCGGTGACGTCGCCCCGGAAGGGGGCGAGAACCTCGCGGCCCATCTCGGCGTTGACCTCGCGGCAGACGCCGTCGACGGCGTCGGAGAAGTCGACCACGCCGATGGCGCGGACGCCCTCGCGGCCGAGTTGGCGGCAAAGAGCGCGCGCGATGCCGCTCGCCCCGCCGGTGATGACGGCGACACGTTTCGACAGATCCACCATGATGTCCGCCCTCCTTCCTGGCGCCGCGCGGGGTGCACTCCCGGGGGGCGCTGTCCTTGCGTGTCCCGGCCGGTCGTGTCCGGCGCGCGGGCTGGGGTCTCTCTGCGTCGGGTCACCTGGCGGCGTCGGAGCGCTGCGCCGCCCAGGCGCAGGCGTGGGGCCACAGTTCCTTGTGAGCCCTGCTCCCGACCGCGAGGCCGATGTGCCCGCCGGCGACCGCCATGCGGGTGATGTCGGTGCTGCTCACGGCCTCCTCGACCGGGAACGACTGCTCCGGGAGGACGAGGTGGTCCTTGTCGGCGGTGATGGTGAGGACCGGGCAGGTGATGTTGCCGAGGTTGACCGGCCTGCCGCCGAGCGGGAACGTGCCCTTGACCAGGCGGTCCTGCTGGAAGCCGAACTTGACGAAGTCGCGGTAGACCTCTCCCGAGATCGGGATGTTGTCGTTGCTCCAGGTCTCCATGGCGAAGAATTCTTCGAGGAACTTCTCGTCCTCCATCTTCTCGGCGAAGCCCACCCACTTCTGGAAGAAGTTGGCGACCGGCTTCATCATGGCGAAGGAGGAGCCCAGGAACTGGGGCGGGATCATGCCCACCTGGTCGACGAGGGCGTCGACGTTGAAGGCGGAGGAGTCGGTCCAGGTCATCAGGAGGCTCTTGCACGCCGGGCCCCAGGAGAGGGGCGCCGCCATCAGCGTGAGGGTCCTGACGAGATCCTGGTGGCGCGAGGTGTACATGGCGGACATCGTGCCGCCCATGCAGTAGCCGACGAGGTTGAGCGAGGGCTGGCCGGTCTCCTGCAGGACGCGGCGGACCATCGCGTGCATGTTGCCCTCGACGTAGTCGGCGAGGGTCTTGCTCTTGTCCTGCGGCTCGGGGATGCCCCAATCGATCATGAACACGTCGAAGCCGTGGTTGAGGTACTGCCGGATGACGCTCTTGTGGGGCAGGATGTCGAGCACATAGGGGCGGTTGACAAGGGCGAAGACGAAGAGCACGGGCGTGGCGTGCTTCTTGTCGGCCTTGCCCTTGTAGCGCAGCAGGCGGACGGGGCCCTCGGTCATCACCACGTCGTAGGGCGTGCATCCCTTGGTGACCTTGGCGGCGGCCTCGACGACCTTCGGGGTGGCCATCGCCCTCCGCATGCCGGCCTGGGCCTCCTGCATCCACGCGGAGACGACCGAAGCGGGGTCGAACACGGGGGCGAAAGCGGCAGGGTGAAAGGCGAAGGGGTTGAAGAAGAACGGGTTGGCCTGCGCCTCTCCGGCCCCGGCGGTGTGTCCGTGCTGCGTGGTGCTCATCGCGTGCGCGCTCCTTCGATCACTTGGCGGCGGGCTTGGCGGGTTTCCTCGTGGCGGAGGGGGCCTTGGGCTCTTCTGGGACGCCGGCGGCCCTCTCGAGGCGGGACAGGCGCTCGGCGAGCGAGGCCATCTCGGTGCGCATGCCGCTCTCGATGCGGGCGATGGCCGAGAGGATCTCGGTGGTCGCGCCCGGGCCCGCGGTCTTGAGCGAGGCGCCCATGGAGGACTTGAGGAACTCCTCCATCTGCTGCCGCAGCCCGACGGCCTGCTCCATCGAGCGCTTCATCGACTCGAGGAACTGGGGGCTGCGCATGTACTGGTCGGCGTACTCGGCCATGGCGTCGAACCAGGCCGACTGCATGCGCTTCATCACCTCGGGGGTGGGCATCCAGCCGTAGCCGGGCGCGGCGGCGCCGTTGGGTGCGGCGGCGGGTGCGCCCGGGAAAGAAGGCATGGGCATGCCGGACCGGGCCATCACGTCGCGCCAGAACGCGGTGACCGGGTCGACGGGCTGCTGCGGCTGCTGGGTGGTCATGGGCTTGATGCTCCGGGCAAAAGGCACGGCACGGGGCTTTCGCCCCGGGCCGCCTGATCTCGTCCGTGATTCAGTTGCCGTTGCGGCTCAGGACGGTCTCGTCCATGAGGCGCTGCGTCTGCTCCGCGTGGGCCAGGCCCATCCGGACCATGCGCTCCGAGGTCTTGGCCGCGGTGTCGATCGCTTCGGTGACGAACGAGCGAGCGGACTCGGGCAGGCGGTTGACCTCGTTCTTCTCGACGCCGGTGGCCTGACGGGCGGTGCGCTCCCAGGCCTTGACCATGGTGGTCGCGTTCTCGGTGGCCAGTCGGGTGGTCTCGGTGGCCCACTTGTTGGCCAGGTCGACCATGCCGGCGACCAGCGCCATCTGGCGGTTGGCGAAGGTGGTGAAGGTCGGGAAGTCGGCGCTGGTGGTGGCGCCGAAGGGCTTGAAGAAGGCGTCGGCCATCTTGCGCTGGGCGTCGAAGGCGGACTTCATGCCGTCGACGACGGTGTCGGTCATGCCGTGGGCGGTGTGCATGGTCTTCTCCGTGTGGTTGCCGGTGGCGTTGGTCTTGGTTTCAGCGGGCATGGGGGGCTCCTTCGGTCGCTGTTCGGTGTGCAGCACGCTCCACCCGGCCTCGCCGAGGAGCGTCGGCACAAGAGTACACCCACTTTGGTGCAAGGTCAAGATAATCGTTGTGCGACCGCACAATTTGTCGGCAGGCTGGGTTCGGCGGTCGCCGACACCCCGGCTACCCTTGCCTCGGTGCCCGACCCTCAACTCCTCCAGATCCGCAAATATCCCAACCGTCGGCTCTATGACCAGAGCCGGAGCCGGCACCTGACCGTGGACGACCTGTACGACGCGGTGGTGGCGGGCCACACCGTGGTGGTCACCGACAGCCGCACCGGCCGCGACATCACCAACGCCGTCCTCTTCTCGGCGCTGATCGAGCGGGACGGGGCGAAACTGGCGGCGCTGCCCCCCGAGGTGGTGCACCTGATGATCCGAGCGACCGAAACGGTGCTGCAGTCGTTCATGGCCCAATGGTTCGCGCAGTTCCTGCGAGCCGCGGCGCCGGGCGGGTTCGGTTCGCCGATGGGGGGGATGCCGTTCGCCGGGCCGGGGCCGTCGTGGTGGCCTCGGATGCCGGGGATGCCCGCCGTCGGGGAGCCGTCGCCGTCGCCGAAGTCGGAGCCGCCGCCGGATGACGCGGAGAGATCGGACGACCTCGCCGAGCGGATCGATCGCTTGAGCCGCGAACTCGAGGCCCTGCGCGACGCCGCCAGCGGCCGGGACGGGCAGGGCTAGTCGGGACGCAACCGACGCCCGCGCGAGGCGTTAGTACGATCGTCCCCGCTTGGCCGAACCTCTCATCATCCGGGCATGGAGCGCGATCATGACGGATTGCGGTGTTGTGCTCGCGAGTGCCGCGCTGGGGTGCGCGTTGGTGCTCGGTCCTCCCGCGGCGGTGGCCCAGCCGGCGCCGGTCGCGGTGACGGGCGCCAGGATCCTGCCCATCGTCGGGCCGCCGATCGACAACGGCGTACTGGTGATCGGGGGAGGCAGGATCCTTGCCGTGGGCGGGCCGGGCACGCCGATCCCGCCCGACGCGGCCCGGATCGACGCGGCGGGCCGGGTTGTGATGCCCGGCCTGGTGGACACCCACAGCCACGTCGGGGGCATCGGCGGCGCGGACTCGTCGGCGACGATCCAGCCCGAGGTGCGGGTCTCGGATTCGATCAACGTGCGCGACTCCGGGTTCCGCCGCGTCGTCGCCGGCGGCATCACCACCATGAACATCATGCCCGGCTCGGGGCACCTGCTGTCCGGGCAGACGGTGTACGTCAAGCCGCGCCGCGGCTCGACCATCGAGGAACTGACGATCCTCGACAAGGACGGCAAGCCGATGGGCGGGCTCAAGATGGCGAACGGCACGAACCCGCTGCGCGCGCCGCCGTTCTCCGGCACGCGGGGCAAGAGCGCCGCGATGGTCCGCGAGCGGTACCTCAAGGCGCGGGAGTACGGCGAGAAACTGGCGAAGGCCGGGGATGACCCGGAGAAGCGCCCCCCGCGCGACCTGGCGAACGACGCGCTCCTCGAGGTCATGAGCGGGGCCCGCGCGGTTCACCACCACACCCACCGCGCCGACGACATCATCACCGTGCTCAGGCTGGCCAAGGAGTTCCAGTGGCGCGTGGTGCTCCACCACACCAGCGAGGCGTGGAAGGTGGCGCCGCAGATCGCCGCCGCGGGGGTCCCGGTCTCCGCGATCGTGGTGGACAGCCCGGGCGGGAAACTGGAGGCTTCGGAGATGCGCTGGGACACCGGGGCGATCCTGGAGAAGGCCGGCGTGCGCGTGGCCTTCCATACCGATGATTGGATCACCGACTCTCGACTCTTCAACCGCTCGGCGGCGTTGGCGGTCCGCGCCGGCATGACGCCGGAGGGCGCCCTCAGGGCGCTGACCATCGAGGGGGCGAGGATCCTCGACCTCGGCGACCGTGTCGGCTCGCTGGAGCCGGGGAAGGACGCGGACTTCCTGATCTTGTCCGGAGATCCGCTCAGCGTCTACACGCACGTGCAGCAGACGTGGATCGACGGGCGGAAGGTGTTCGACCGCGACGATCCGCAGGACCGCCTGCACGCCGTCGGCGGCTACGGCGCGGGGAACGATCAGTCGCCGTACTTCTGCTGCTTCGACGAGCAGCACGCGTACGGCCCGGTGTCGGGAGGTGGGCAGTGAATCCTTTGTGCCTCGCCGCGGTCGCGGCTTGCATCGCGTCGCAGGCTGCGGCGCAGGTCGCGGTGCGCGGGCAGCGGGTGTACACGATGGCTCCCGGCCCGAACGGCCAGGCGGCGCCGCCGATCAGCGACGGCGTGGTGATCATCGAGGGAGGCAAGGTCCGCGCCGTCGGTCCGGCAGCGACGACGCCGGTCCCTCCGGGCTTCCGCGTGCTGAGCGCCGCGGTGGTGACGCCGGGATTGGTCGATGCGCGGTCGACCGTCGGGCTGTCGGGCATCTACAACCAGCCGCACGACTCGGACCAGATCGAGCGGTCCTCGCCTCTGCAGCCCGAACTGCGGGCCATCGACGCGTACAACCCTCAGGAGAGGCTCATCGAGTGGGTGCGGTCGTTCGGGGTGACGACGATCAACACCGGCAACGCCCCGGGCGAGCTCATCTCCGGCCAGACGATGGCGGTCAAGACGGCGGGCGCGACCGTCGAGGAAGCGATGCTCAAGGACGCGACCGCGGTTGTCGCAACCATCGGCCCCCAGGCGCAGAAGGGCCCGGGAGGCCCGAGCGCGACCGCGCCTCCGGACACCAGCGGCAAGTCGCCGGGCACGCGCGGCAAGATGATGTCGATGCTCCGCGAGCAGATCATCAAAGCCCAGGAATATTCGCGGAAGCGGGCCTCGGCCCCGGACGACAAGAAGCCCGAGCGCGACCTGAAGCTCGACGCCCTGGCGCGAGTGCTCGCGGGGGAACTGCCCCTGATGATCACCGCCAACCGGGCCCAGGACATCGATTCGTGCCTGCGCCTCGCGGAGGAGTTCAAGTTCCGACTGATCCTGAACTCGGCGGCGGAGGCGTACCTGCTCACGGACCGCATCAGGGCCGCCCAGGCGCCGGTCGTCCTGCACGCCTCGATGCAACGGGCGGTGGGGGAGTCGGAGAACCTCTCGTTCGAGACCGCGGCGGCGCTGCGCAGGGCCGGGGTCCTGTTCGCGATCGAGTCGGGGTACGAGGCGTACGTGCCCAAGGCCCGCGTCGTTCTGCTCGAGGCCGCGATCGCCGCGGCCAACGGCCTGACTTTCGAGCAGGCGCTCGCCTCGATCACGATCGACGCGGCGCGCATCGTCGGCGTGGCCGACCGTGTCGGCTCCATCGAGCCCGGCAAGGACGGCGACGTCGCGCTCTACGACGGCGACCCGTTCGAGTACACGAGCCACTGCGTCGGCGTGGTCATCGGCGGCGCCGTGGTCACCGACACGCCGCGATGAGCCCCTCTCCCAGCCGTCCCGCGATTGCACGCGTTCGTTCCGCTCCGCCCCGACCCCGGACATCCTTCCCATGACGAATCCGCGATCCCCGCTGTCGGTCCTTGCGTCGCTGCTGCTCGCCCTTGCCGGGCCGGCGGCGCCCGTCATCGCGCAGGCCAACCCGGCCGAGGCCGATGCGAAGAAGGACGACGCCGCCAAGGTTGGCGAGAAGAAGGACGAGAAGGACAAGAAGGATGAGAAGAAGTGGGATGTTGACGCCCCGCCGGGCGAGACGATGACCCAGACGATCGACACCGACGAGGGGACGTGGATCTCGGTCGACGTCTCTCCCGACGGGAAGACCATCGCGTTTGATCTTCTGGGCGACATCTACACCATGCCGATCAGCGGGGGCGATGCGAGGCCGCTGACCTCGGGCATCTCGTGGGACATGCAGCCCCGCTTCAGCCCGGACGGCAAGCGGCTGGCGTTCACGTCGGACCGCCTGGGGAAGGACGGCAAGAACGGCGACAACATCTGGGTGATCGACCTCGCCGAGGGCGCCAAGCCGCGTCAGATCACGGCGGAGCCGTTCCGCCTGGTCACCGGCCCGGCGTGGTCTCCCGACGGCCAGTCCATCGTCGCCCGCAAGCACTTCACGTCGCGCCGCTCGCTGGGCGCCGGGGAGATGTGGCTCTACCACATCGGCGGCGTCGCTTCGAGCGCGGCCTCGGGCGTGCAACTCACCGAGAAGCCCACCGAGCAGAAGGACGTCAACGAGCCGGTCTTCAGCCCGGACGGCAAGTATCTGTACTACTCGGAGGACGCCAGCCCCGGGCAGACCTTCGAATACAACAAGGACTCCAACGGGCAGATCTACGTCATCTACCGGCTCAACATCGGCACCGGGGAGAAGGAGCGGTACATCACGGGGGCCGGCGGCGCCTGCCGCCCCACGCCCTCGCCCGACGGCAAGAGCATCGCCTTCGTCCGCCGCATCGGGCCCAAGACCGGGCTGCACGTCTTCGACATCGCCTCCGGCGCGATCACGCCCCTGTATGACGCGCTGACCGGCGACCAGCAGGAGGCGTGGGCGATCCACGGCGTCTACCCGGCGTTCGCGTGGACCCCGGACAGCAGGGGGATCGTGTTCTACGCCAAGGGCAAGGTCAGGCGCATCGACGTCGAGACGAGGAGGTCCGAGGTCATCCCGTTCCGCGTGAGGGACACGCGCACGGTGGTGAAGCAGGCCCGCCCGACGATCGACCCCGCGCCGTCAGAGTTCGACGTGCGTATGCTCCGCTGGACCGTCGTGACGCCCAAGGGCGACAAGGCGATCTACCAGGCGCTGGGCTACCTCTACATCAAGGACCTGCCCAACGGCGAGCCGCGGCGGCTCACCACGCAGACCGACCATTTCGAGTTCTACCCCTCGATCTCCCGCGACGGGAAGCACGTGGTGTACACCACGTGGAACGACGACACGCTGGGCTCGGTCCGCGTCGCCTCGATCGGCGGCGGAGACGGCTGGGTGGTGACCCCCGAGCCGGGGCACTACATCTCGCCGGTGATCAGCCCGGACGGCGCGAGGATCGTCTACCAGAAAGTCGGCGGCGGGTTCCTGACCTCGCCCCTCTGGTCGCGGGACCAGGGGGTCTATCTGGCGCCGTTCAAGGGCGGCGCGAAGCCCGAGCTCATCACCAGGAACGGGTCGAGCCCGCAGTTCGGCGCCGCCTCCGATGTGGTCTACGTGACGCGCGAAGCGTCCGACAAGGACGCGGACAACGCGGCGCTGGTCTCCATCCCGCTCGCCGGGGAGGAGAAGGGCAAGGAGCGCTCGCTGTACACCAGCGAATGGGCGACGGACTACGTTCTCTCTCCGGACGGCAGGTGGCTCGCGTTCGTCGAGCGGTTCAACGTCTACGTTGCGCCCTTCGTGCCCACAGCCAAGGCGATCAAGATCGGCCCCAAGGCCAGCGTCCTGCCGGTCGCGCGGGCCTCGAAGGAGGCGGGGGAGAACGTGCAGTTCTCCGGTGATTCCTCCAGGCTGCTGTGGTCTCTGGGCCCGACGCTCTATACGCGCGACCTCAAGGACTGCTTCTCGTTCCTCGAGGGAGCGCCCGAGAGGCTGCCCGAGCCGACCGCCGAGGGCGTGAACATCGGTTTCAAGACGAGGCACGACGCTCCCTCGGGCTCCGTGGCGATCGTCGGGGGCAAGGTCGTGACGATGAAGGGCGACCAGGTCATCAACGACGGCGTGGTGGTGATCGAGGGCAACCGCATCAGGTCCGTCGGGCCGCGGGCCTCAACCCAGATTCCGGCCGGCGCGTACGTCCTCGACGTCAAGGGCCAGACTGTCCTGCCCGGCTATTTCGACGGGCACGCCCACGGCGGGCAGGCGGCCAACGGCCTCACGCCCCAGCGCGGATGGCCGGCGTACATCCGCCTCGCGATGGGGGTGACGTCGATCCACGACCCTTCGCACGACACCGGCTCGATCTTCGCCAACAGCGAGATGATCAAGGCCGGGGTGGTCCGGGGCCCGCGCACGTTCAGCACCGGGACGATCCTCTACGGCGCCGCCGGCAACTTCAAGGCAGAGATCGACTCGCTCGACGACGCCAAGTTCCACCTGCGGCGGATGCAGGCGGTCGGGGCCTTCTCGGTGAAGTCCTACAACCAGCCGCGCCGCGACCAGCGGCAGCAGGTCATCACCGCGGCGAGGGAACTGGGGATGATCGTCGTGCCCGAGGGCGGCTCGACCTTCCAGCACAACCTCAACATGATCGTCGACGGGCACAACAACATCGAGCACACCTTCCAGGTGGAGACCGTCTACAAGGACGTCACCGACCTGTGGCGCGGCACGAACGTCGGCTACACCCCGACCCTCGGCGTCGGCTACGGGGGCCTCACCGGCGAGTACTACTGGTACGAGCAGGACGATCTCTGGAAGCACCCGCGGCTCTCGGCGTACATGCCTCCTCAGTTCCTCAACCCGAGGTCCAAGCGGCGCCAGAAGACCCCGCTCGAGGATTACTACCACTTCAAGATCGCGACCATCACCAAGCAGGCGATCGACCTGGGCACGACCGTGACCGCCGGGGGCCACGGTCAGCTCCCGGGCATCGACACCCACTGGGAGATGTGGATGTTCGTCCAGGGCGGCATGACGCCCTTCGAGTCGCTGCGCTCGGGCACGCTCCACGCCGCCCGTCAGTTCGGCATGGAGGCGAGCCTGGGCTCGATCGAGCCGGGCAAGCTCGCGGACATCGTGGTGATCCAGCCGGGGAAGGACCCGCTCGCCAACATCCGCGACACCGAGTTCGTGCAGTACACGATCGCCAACGGCCGGGTGTTCGACGCCGCCAGCATGAACTCGCTTGCGCCCGAGAAGGCGGAGCGCCGGGCCTGGTTCTGGACCCGTCCGGGCGCGGACATCAGCGTGAAACCGGGCGCCTGGGCATCGTGCCATGGGTGCGGCGCCCGCACGCCGGCGTCCTGGGCCGATGACGCGGGGGAGGCCGCGCACGCCCACGAATGACGCCTGCGCTGCGCGAGGAGATGAAATTTCTTCCATCGACGCCGAACCCGGGGTTTCTCGTGCGCCTCGCGAGGGAGTGCGCTAGAGTATCTTTCGAGCGGCTGTTTGGCCGCGCTCACGCGCCGGCCTTCCACCGGCGCGGCGCTCGCGGCGCGATGCCATCCGTGGGTCATCCAGACAAAGGTGGGTTGCATGCTTTCGATTCCGGTGGATACGGATCTAGGTCGACAGAGGGCAGCGACGCCCGTCCGCGCCAGGCCGATGCATCGCGGCGGGAATCCCGTTCCGGATGCGGCGCCGGCCCCGGTGCAGAGTCCCGCGCCGGCGGCGGATGACCGACCGGCCCCGGCCCGGGGTCGCGCCCGCGTGCTCTGCGTCGAGGACCACGCGATCCTGGTCGAAGGGCTGCGGGCCCGCCTGGCTCGCGAGCCCGACTTCGAATACGTGGGGCGGCTCGCGTCCGCGGACGACCTCGTCTCGTCCCTCGACCGCCTCCGCCCCGACATCATCGTGATGGACATCGAGATGCCCGGGCGCAGCGCCTTCGAGGCCGCGGCCGAGGTTCGCCGGGTCGCGCCCGGCGTGCGCGTGGTGTTCCTCAGCGCTCACCTGCGCGACTGCTACCTTTCGTCGGCGATGCAGGCCGGCGCCGCCGGGTACTTCTCGAAGCTGGACGACCCGGAGATCCTGCTCGACGGGCTGCGCCGCATCTCGCGCGGGGAGTCGGTCCTCGGCCCCCATGCCGCCGAGCGCGCCGGGACCAACGGCGACGGCCGGCGCGTCGCCTCGCGCCTGGACCGGCTGACCGAGCGCGAGCGCGTGGTGCTCCGCCTCATCGGCAAGGGCATGACCCGCGCCGAGATCGCCGAGTCGCTGCGCCGGAGCCCGAAGACGATCGACGGGCATCGCGAGCGGATCATGGCCAAGCTCGACCTGCACTCGGGGCCGGAGCTGATCCGCTTCGCCATCCGCGAAGGCCTGACCGAAGCCTGACGACTCCGCCGACAGGGAGTGGGGCGCGGCGCGGTATTCTCCCTCGGTGCCGCTCCGCCGCGTCGCTTTGGGGTTCTTCTTCGCGCTCGCCGTGGCGGCGGCCCCCTCGTGCGTGTCGACCGGACTGAGGGACGACAAGTCGCCCGGATCGCTCCAGGCGCTCGGGCCCGAGGGCAGGCCCAGGCTGACGCAGGCCGAGGTGGGCGGCCTGGTTCGATCCTTCGCCGACAAGTATGTCGCGGTGGTCAACCAGGCCATCACCGAGATGATGGAACGAACATCGGACCCGGCCGCCCGGGCCGTCGCGCAGCGCCGGCGCCTGGCCTCCGCGTCATCCGCCTATTCGATCGCCGCCACGCCCAACCCCGAGGTCGCGCTGCTCGACCTCGCCGTGCTCGTCACGGTCGAGCGTGAGATCATCGTCCGGGGCGACATGCACGACGCCTTCGGCGACCTGGTGAACATCCTGACCAACGCGTACGACAAGGTCGATTCGGACGTGTGGGGCCTCGTCTCCCGCGTCTTCACGCCTCAGCAGACGGAGGAACTCACCGACGCGATCGAGCGGTGGCTGACCGCCAACCCCGACCTCAAGGACGCCTCGTTCATCCGGGTCGAGGAGTTTGCGAAGCTCCGGAGCGAGTCCACGCTGTCGCGCGTGGGCCAGCCGGGAGGGCTCTCCATGCTCGCCCCGATCAACGAGGCGACCCGCGCCGCCGACGACATCCGGCAACTGGGCGAGCGCGCGCTCTTTCTGACGCAGCGTCTCCCGCAGGTCATCCGCTGGCAGGCGGAGTTGTTGGTTGGCGACGCCCTCGGCGACCCCCGGTCGCTGGCAGCCCTGGGCAATGTGAAGGGGGTGGGCGATGGCGTATCGCGCCTCGCCGCGACGCTGGAGGAACTCCCGGCCGAAGTGCAGCGCGAGCGGCGGGAGACGATCCGGGCCGTGCGGGACACCGTCGCCGCCGAGCGCGACGCGGCGATCGCGCTCGTCGACGAACGGACCGCCACGCTCTCCCAACTGCTGCGCGAGGCGCGCGGGGCGCTCGCGGACGCCGACGGGCTCTCCGCACGCCTCACCGCGGCCGCGGAGTCAGCGCGGCTCTCGCTCGACGCCGTGGAACGGCTCGCCGGGCGGTTCGTCGCCGCGGAACCAGACCCAACGGACCGCGGAGCGCCAACCGCCAAGGCGTACCTCGCGTCGATCGACGCCCTGGCGACGGCTGCCGACCGCCTCAGCGAAAGCCTCGCCGCGAGCGAGCGGCTGCTCGCGTCCAACGATATGGCGAGGCACACGCAGACCATCAGCACGGCCGCCGAAGCGAGGATCAACCAGGTCACCAGGAGCGTGGTGATCGTGATCGCCTCGTTCTTTGCGTGCCTCGCGGCCTACCGGCTCGTGACCGTCAGGGCGCGCCGGTCGCACCCGTCCGCCGGCGCGTAGAGGGACCGCACCTCGTGCCGCTTCGCCGGCCCTCGCACCACCCAGGCGAATTCGAGCCGCTCCGGCCGGAAGCGGAGCCGGGCGGCGTAGAGGTCACTCCCGCACAGGTCGTCCGCCTCGCCCGTCAGTGCGCCGCCCTCCTCGCGAAGGATGAGCGTGTGCAGGCGGACCCATCCGAGCCGCGGCTCATGCCGCTCGAGCATGAGAGCGCCGCCGGCCTGGATCGACCACCGTCGGCATCGCCGCCAGACCGGTCCGATCAACGCGTCGCCCTCGGTCGCGACGCCGCCGCGCTCGACTTGCACGATGGCGCCGCCGGGCCCGCGCAGACCCAGCGCGGCGCCGATGCGGCGGAGATTCCCGGAGCGCTCCTCCACCGCCCAACGCCCGCTGAGCAGGGAGAGAGCGGCCTCGGCGTGTTCGGCGCTGCGCACGCCCGAGCGTAGGCCGGGCCGCGGTATAGTCGAACCCGCGTTTCCTGATCTCTCCAATCTTGCCGGAGCCACGCAATGCCACGCCTGCTCACCCATTTGACCGCCTCCGCCGCCGCTCTGACCCTCTTTGTTGCCGCCGCCTCTGCCCAGCAGCCACCCCCTGCGCCTGGGGCCGGGATGCCTTCGAAGAAGGAGATCGCCGCGTCCCTCGCGCAGCAGGGCAAGCCCGGCCCGGAGCACAAGAATCTGGCGCCGCTGGTCGGCGAGTTCGATTTCGAGGTGCGCATGAACGTTGCGCCCGGCGTGCCGCCGATCGTCGCCAAGGGGAGCAACAAGGCCGATTGGGTGCTGGGCGAGCGCTTCGTCGCCTCGGTGACCGAGCCCGCCGCGGACGAGGAGCTCAAGGTCGGCTCGATCTCGTACTTCGGCTACGACAAGCGCACCAAGAAGTACTTCTGGTTCGGCATGGACAGCACCGACACGTACTCGGTCTACGCGGAGGGCGACTACGACGCCGCCACCAGGACCTTCACGCTCTACGGCGAGAACCTCGAGGAGCAGCTGGGCGGGAAAGCCAAGTTCAAGAACGTGCTCACCATCAACGACGACGGCGGCCGCACCATGAAGATCATGGTCCAGGCGCCCGAGGCCGTGCGAGGCCAGATGCCGCCCGGGATGGCGGACAAGGACGGCTGGTTCTCCGTGGCGGAGATGGTGGCGACCCCGAAGAAGAAGAAGTAGCGGAACCCCCTGGCCCGGCCCGGCGCCGCGTGTGCGCCGCGCGAGGCGCCCCCATGCCCAACCCCGTGAGGCTCGCGTGAGCGTGATCAACGAGATGATGGCGGCGATGCGCGACCCCCAGACGCGCCACGCCGCCATGGTGCACGCCCCCATCGTTCTCACCGGCGTCTCCGCCGCGGTGGTCGCGGCGCTGGCCGCGACCGGCGGGAGGAACCGCACGCTGCGCTGGGTCGCGGCGTCCCTGCTCGCCTCGGCGATCGGCGCGGCGTTCCTGGCGACCAACAGCGGGGACGACGCCCGGCACGCGCTCGGCCCGGCGCCCAAGGCGCTCAAATCGCTCGTTCACGAGCACGAAGAGGCCGCGGAGAAAGTGTGGATCTTTGTCGCTGTGGCGCTGGCCGGGGTCGCGGCCACCTG
>CANJRL010000006.1 GCA_947476675.1 Phycisphaerales bacterium | reverse complement strand
GGCGGCGACGCGAGCCGGTGGCGGCGGCGAAGACGCCGCTGCGAAAGAGGCCCTGGCAGTCGATGACCATGTCGTAGCGCGGCTCGCGCAGGGCGTGAAGAAAGGCGAGCAGATGCCGGGTCGGGGCCCCGCCCTTCCACCAACCGGTGAGAGCGGCGCGGGGGAAGGAGACGACGCCGGTGATGTCCGGGTGGGCCGCGACGGCGGGGGCGTACGCGTCGCGCACGAGCCAGTCGATGCGGGCTCCGGGAAATCGTGCGCGAAGGCTGACGAGCACGGGGACGGTGCGGCAGACGTCGCCGAGCGCGCTCGGCCGGATCAGCAGGATCCGCTCCGGCTCGGCGGGCATTCGCGGCGTCTCGGTGGTCGGCACAGGATCACTCTATGGGAGAGGGGCCCGCCCGGCGACGCTCACCCCGGGTAGACGCAGGAGGTCTTCTCGGTCTCCCAGACGGTGACCGAGAGGAGGGCGGCTGCCCCTCCGGAGGCGGCCGCCACGGCGGGCCGCAGGAGGTCGAAGCAAACTTTCGAGATGTTCTCGACCGAGGGGTTGAGAGCGTCGCCGGCAAACTCGGGCACGTCGCGGTTGAGGTGCGTGTGGTCGAGGCGGCGGATGATGACCTCGTCGGTGATGCGCTCGAGGTCCGGGAGGCCGAACGCGGAGGAGCCGGCGGGGACGGCGACGGCGGGCTCGATGCGGTAGTTGTGGCCGTGGCCCGACGGGTTGTTGCACTTGCCGAACAGGGCCCGGTTCTGCTCCGGCGAGAGCGAGGGGGAGTGCAGGACGTGGCTGGCGGCGAACTCGAAAGATTGGCGGATGATGGCGCGGTCCATCTGCTGGGTCTCCATGCGGACGCTGTAGGTGGGCGAGAGGCGCCAGGTCAGGGAGTGCAGGCGGCCCTCGAGCGCGGCGCTCGCCGCGCGGACGAGCGCGGGGAGCAGCAGCGTCGGCTCGGTCTGAGGGGCGGACCTGCACGCGTCCTCGAGCAGCGGGAGCACGGCGGTCCTTGCGGCGCGGTCGATCTCGGAGATGCTCAGGAAGTACCCGGTGAGGGGGTCTACCTCGCCCCAGCATTCGAGGACAAGTTCGTAGTGGCGGCCAAGGCCTTGCATCGGCGGGTGGGCGGCGTAGCCGTTGACGGGCGGGCCGGCCTGCGCCACGCCGGCTGAGGGAGCGTCGTTGACGCTGCATCGGACGGCTCGTGACAGGCGGATCATCTGCCTGATAGTAGTCCGCGGGAGCGTTCGGGCTGTGTATCCTTGAGGAGTTCTGAGACCACCAGCCGGCCCTGCGACGGCCGAGGAGAGCCAAGACATGCAGCATCGAACGAACGTTGCGGCGGTTTCTTTGATCGCCTTCGCAATCGCGGCGGCGCCGGGCTTCGCGGACGAGAAGTCGGCGTCGGAGTCCGGCGGCGCGTACGTGCTCGGGCACACGCTCAAGCGGATCGACGGCTCCGAGCAGCCTCTGGCCGACTACAAGGGCAGGGTGGTGCTGATCGTGAACGTCGCGAGCAAGTGCGGCTACACGCCGCAGTACGCCGGCCTGCAGAGCCTCTACGAATCGAAGAAGGCCGACGGCCTGGTGATTCTGGGCATGCCGGCGAACAACTTCGGGAACCAGGAGCCGGGGACCGACGCGGAGATCAGCGAGTTCTGCACCTCCAAGTACAGCGTGACGTTCCCGATGTTCTCGAAGATCAGCGTCAAGGGTGACGACGCGCACCCGTTGTACAAGCAGATGACCGGTCTGCCCGGCCCGCTTGGCGGCGAGGTGAAGTGGAACTTCGAGAAGTTCCTCGTCGATCGCACGGGCAACGTGATCGCCCACTTCGGCTCGCGGACGCGCCCTGACGACAAGGAGATGCTCGACCTGATCGACAAGGCGCTGGCCCAGAAGTGACCCCGGGCGTTACCTCGCCCGCGCCGAGGTCTGGAACCCGAGCAGGCGCAGGGCGTTGAGCACCACCACCACGGTGCTGCCCTCGTGGAAGAGCACGGCGATGCCGATCCTCGCCTGGCCCATGGCGGCCAAGGGCGCGAGCAGGAGGATCACGCCCAAGGCGATCACAAGGTTCTGCGCCACGATTCTTTGAGCGAAGGAGGCGAGGCGCAGCACGTCGGGCAGCCGGGAGAGGTCGTCGTGCATCAGCGCGACGTCGGCGGTCTCAAGAGCGACGTCAGAGCCGGCGGCGCCCATGGCGATGCCGACCGAGGCGGCGGCCAGGGCCGGCGCGTCGTTGACGCCGTCCCCGACCATGGCGACGGTCTGGCGGCCCTCGGCGAACGCGCGGATCCGGGCCATCTTGTCCTCCGGGAGCAGGCCTGAAACATGCTCGTCCACGCCGAGTTCCTTCGCGAGGGCCGCGGCGGGGCCCTCGGCATCGCCCGTGAGCATCACCACGCGGGCGACGCCCACGGACCGCAGGTCCGCGATGGTCGAGGCGGCGTTGGGCCGGGCGCGGTCGGCGAGGGAGAGCATCCCGATGAAGCGCCCGTCTCGGCGGACAAGCACCGCGGTGCGCCCTTTGGCCTGCTCCTCCTCTGCCAGGGGGAGAACGGTCGCGAGGCCGGGATCGCCCTCGAACATGCGCGGGCTGCCGACCTCGATGGCCGCGCCGCCGAGGATTCCCCGGAGGCCCTTGCCGATGACCTGCTCGACACGCTCGGCGCGCTGGCCCGCCCAGCCGGCCTGCGCGGCCGCGGCGACGACGGCCTCCGCCAGCGGGTGGCTGCTCGCGACTTCGAGGGAGGCGGCGATGCTGAGGACCGCGGCGGCGTTGTCGGGCATCGCGAGCGCCGGCGCCGCGATGCCGCTGACGGTCGCCGGCGCGAACGCCGCCACCCCGACGACGCTGGGTTTGCCGACGGTGAGCGTCCCGGTCTTGTCGAACACGATGACGCCGTCCCGGGGGAGTCGGCCGAGCGTTTCGAGGTGGGCGCCTCCCTTGATGAGAACGCCCATGCGCGCCGAGCGGGCCAGCGCGGAGAGCACGGCGGCCGGGGTGCTGATGGCCAGAGCGCAGGGCGACCCGGCGGTGAGGAACGCCATGGAGCGGTAGAACCAGGTCTTCCACGCATCCGCGGTGAGTCCTTGAAAGCATGGGGGGATGAGGAAGAGCGCCGCGGTCGCCGCGAGCACAAAGGGGACGTAGTAGCGCTCGACCTTGTCGGTGAGCAGTTCCGTGGGCGATTTCTGCGTCTGGGCTTCCTGAACGAGGCGGATGGCCTTGGCGAGGGTGGTCTCGCTCGCGAGTCTCTCGACAACCACGTCCAGCGCGCCGCTGCCGTTGAGCGTGCCGGTGAACACGGGAGATCCGGCGGCCTTCTCGACCGGGGTTGATTCGCCGGTGATGGCCGACTGGTCGATCGAGGAAACGCCCTCGGCGACCTTGCCGTCGGCGGGGACGCGCTCGCCCGGCTTGACGACTACCACGTCGCCCGGGCGCAGGTCCTCGACGCGGACGGTCTTGAGCCCGGTCGGGGTCTTGAGGACCGCGGTCTCGGGGGCGATCTTGTTGAGTTCTTCGATGGCGCGACGGGCGCGGTCCATCGCCAGCGTCTCGCCGGCGTGGCCGAAGGCGAAGAGCACGAGGAGCAGCGCGCCCTCGGGCAGGTGGCCGATGACGCCGGCGCCGATGGCGGCGACGAACATCAGCACGTCGATGTTCAGTTTTCGCTTCCAGAGCGAGAGCACCGCGTCCCGAGCCGAGCCGGAGCCGGCGGCGGCGTAGGAGCCAAGGTAGAGGAGGAGCGACAGCGCGCCCTTGCCCTGGGTGAGTTCGGCGGCGAATCCTGCGGCGAGCAGGGTCACCCCGGCGATGGCGGCGGCGAGCGGGTTGTTCGAGGCGGCCCTGAACGCCCCCCACCGGCGGCGGAGCCACGATTCTCCGGCGCGGAGCGCCGCCAGCGCCGCGGACTCCGGCTGCGTCGACGGGACCGCGCCCGCCGGGTGGACCCGGAAGCCGAGCCTGCCAAGGCGCACCGCGATCTCGGGCAACTGGCACTGCTGGCGGTCAAACTCGAGCCGCAGCGTGCGGGAGGGGTACGACGCGGCGCCAAGCACCCCGGGGAGGTCTTGGATGGCGGCCTCGATGGCATCCTCGCTCTGCGGCGACACCATCCCGTCTACCCGCAGCACCACCTGGGCCCACCTGGCCTGGAAGCCCGGCAGGGAGACGCCGGCGTGCCGCGCGATGCGGTCGAGCGAGGCGAGCGGCAGGGCACGGCGGTCAAAGGTCGCGCGGAGCGTGCGGGTCGGGGCCCCCTCGACGCCCGACTGGGGGATGATTTCGGCGCGGCGGACGCCGGGCTCGCGACGCACGTGGGAGAGGAAATGGGCGAGGCGGCTCTCCGCGTCGGTCGCGCCGGGAGGGACGTCGAGTGGAAGATCAAGGCTGACCGCCGGGGGCATGGACGGCACGCTAGCCGGTTCGGAACCTGTTGTGTGCCGAGAACGCGTCTCATCTGTGAGCCGGGGTTGGCGGTCGGGACACGCTGCCACTCTGGCGGAAATTTTGGGTCGGATGACACTCGTGGCGGATTGGGGAGCCGTTTCCCGGCTCGACGAGGCCCCCCGGGCGCGTCAGGAACGCGGGGCCGATTCCGGCACGGCGGTTGCCTTCGTGTCTCTGCGTCCGCATCGGCGAAGTTGCCGAGCGGGATGCATCAACCAATCCGCCTGGTTGTTTCAGGCATTTCGGAGACACG
The DNA here is from genome assembly GCA_947476675.1 of Phycisphaerales bacterium. Lineage (GTDB taxonomy): Bacteria > Planctomycetota > Phycisphaerae > Phycisphaerales > UBA1924 > CANJRL01. Next base: position 41,032 of record CANJRL010000006.1, on the reverse strand, counting down.
CCATGTTCCGCCAGCCCCGATCGATGAACCTTGCCTATCCGGGCTACCTGCCCGGCCGGGAGATCGAGCGTTTCTTCAACGACATGTTGGGCGCCCTCCCGGTGCTCGCGCCGCTCCCCGCGTCGATGAACCAGTCGCGACTCGGCATGCCGGCGGTCAACATGTGGGAGACCGACAGCGCCGTCCACGTGGAGGCGGAGTTCCCCGGCCTGACCCTGCACGACGTCGAGGTCACGCTCGACGGCTCGCTGCTCACCATCAAGGGGGCGCGGCGTGAGCAGCCGACGGACGAGAAGACCAAGGTGATCCGCCGCGAACGCGCGACCGGCGAGTTTGGCGTGAGCGTGAGCGTGCCGGGCGAGGTCGACCACGAGCGTGTGAGCGCGACGCTGGAGCACGGCGTGCTGGTCGTCACGCTTCCCAAGGCCGCCGCGACCAGGGCCCGCAAGATCGAGATCAAGACCAAGTAAGCCTCTCTCTCCTCAGGGGCGCAGGGCAACGCCTGCGGCCCCGAGCGCGTGCCCTCGGCGCGCTTTCCCGAAACACAACCGCCCCTCGGGGGGCGACAGAAGGAACAACCCATGACCACCACGTGTGCAACCAATTGCTGCAATGGCGCCGAGGCCCGGAGCGCGGCGTTCGACGAGGCGCCCGTCTTCTCGCCTCTTGCGGACATCCGCGAGACGCCCGAGGCCTACATCGTGTCGATGGACACGCCGGGAGCGCACGCCGACGGCGTGTCGATCGAGGTCGAAGAGGGCGTGCTGACCGTCTCCGCCCGGGTGGCGCAGCGCGGCCCGGCGAGCGGCGAGTTCATCCGCCGGGGCTACCGCGTCGGCGACTATCGCCGGTCGCTCCGGATCGGCGAGGGCGTGGACTCCGCCTCGATCGCCGCGACCCTGGAGGCCGGAGTTCTGACCATCACGCTTCCGAAGGCGGCGCGGTCCCGGCCTCGGAAGATCGAGGTCGCGCAGCGCTGACCGGATGAACCAAGCCGGCGCCCTCGGGCGATCGTCACCGCCCTCCGCCGCACTGAGCCACCCATGGAGCGCCGCGCGCAGGGTCCCACCCACCTGTGCGCGGCGTTTCGTTTGACCGCCCTCCCCCGGGGAGACTGCGCCCACGGGAAGGACGTCGGAACGGAGACTCGGGTAGGCTGCCCCTTGACGGTCCGCGCGCGCTCCGCGGCGACCTCGAGGAGTGTGTCCGTGCCGCAAGCAAAGCCGGGAGTCGTCACTGGTGCGGTGATCATCGCGGCATGCCCGCTGCTCGCGGCGTGCAAGAGGGGCGCTCCGGCGGCTCCCCCGGCGGCGCCCCCTCCCGCGGTCGGCGTGGTGACGGTGGCGGCGAGCCGCGCCCCGGTTTCCTATGACTTCGTGGCCCAGACCGAGGCGTCCAAGACCGTCGAGGTCCGTGCGCGGGTACAGGGGTTCCTTCTCCGCTGGCTGTTCGAAGAGGGCGGCCGGGTGAAGGAGGGGGACCTGCTCTTCGAGATCGACCCCCGCTCCTTCGAGGCGGACCTCGAGATCGCCCGCGCCAAGCTCAATCAGGGCGAGGCGCAGCGGTTTCTTGCCGAGACCACGCTGCAGCGTCTCGAACAGGTCGCCGAACTCGGAGCGGTCAACCCCCGCGAGATGGACGAGGCGCAGGCCAACCTGCTCAATGCCAAGGCGGCGGTGCGGCTGGCCCAGGGCGAACTGGCGAACGCCGAACTGAACATGAGCTACACCAAGGTGCACTCGCCGCTGAATGGCCGCATCGGCCGTGCGCAGAAGGAGCAGGGAAGCCTCGTCGACGCCGGGAGCAACAGCCTGCTCGCGACGGTGATCCAGGATGACCCGATCTACGTGTACTTCCCGATCCCCGAGCGGGAGATCCTGCGCTGGAAGGAAGATGTGGCGTCGGGCCGGATCGTCGGGCCCGAGCCCGGGAAGGTCCCGGTCGCGGTCACCCTGGCCGACGGCACGAAGTATCCGCACACTGGGATCATCAACTTCATCGACGTGCGAACGGACCCGCTGACAGGCACCGCGGCGGTGCGAGCGGCGCTGCCGAACGCCGGCGGCGTGCTCCAGCCCGGTCAGTCTGTCAAGGCCAGCATCCTGGGCTGGGAACGGGTTGACGCGATCACCGTGCCGCAACGCGCTGTGGTGCAGATGCCCATGGGCCCGATGGTGATGGTGGTCGGGCAGAAGGACACCGTCGAGCCGCGGCCGGTGACCCTGGGGAACTGGTTCAACGACACCTGGATCATCGAGAGCGGGCTGAAGCCGGGGGAGCGGGTGGTCGTCGACGGGCTGCTGCTGGCTCGGCCTGGGGCGGTTGTCAGACCGGAGCCGGCCAAGCCCCAGCAGGCCTCGGCGACTGCGCCGGGCGGGGCGGCCTCCACGAGGTGAACACCCGAGCATGATCTCCAAGTTCTTCATCGATCGGCCCGTGTTCGCGACCGTCGTGTCGCTGGTGATCCTCCTGCTCGGAGGGATCTCGATCTTCGTGCTGCCGATCGCGCAGTTCCCGGAGATCGTCCCCCCCACCGTGCAGGTCGCCACCACGTATCAGGGGGCGAGCGCCGAGACGGTGGCGCAGTCGGTCGCTGCGCCGATCGAGCAGCAGCTGAGCGGCGCCAAGAACCTGATCTATTACTCCTCGCAGAGCGCCAACGACGGCACGATGTCGCTCACCGCGACCTTCGAGATCGGGTCGGACCAGGACATCGCGGCGGTCGACGTGCAGAACCGCCTCTCGATCGCCCAGCCCCGCCTGCCGCAGGACGTGGTGCGGCAGGGGATCCCGGTCACCAAGCGGTCGAGCAACCTGCTGTGCGTGGTGGCGCTGAAATCGAGCGATGCGCAGTACGACGACGTGTACCTGAGCAACTACGCGACCATCAACGTGGTGGACGCGCTCAAGCGGATCCCGGGCGCCGGCGACGTGCTCGTCTTCGGCGCCAAGGACTACGCGATGCGGATCTGGGTCAACCCCGATCGGCTCGCGCAGAAGACCATGACGGTGAGCGACGTCGCCTCGGCGGTTCGCGAACAGAACGCGGTGTTCGCGGCGGGGCGCATCGGGCAGTCTCCCAACGAGCCGGGCGCCCAGCTCACCCTGCCGGTGCTCACGCGCGGCAGGTTCGACACCGCGACCGACTACGAGAACATCATCCTGAGGGCCAACCCCGACGGTTCGATGATCCGGCTCCGCGACGTCGCGCGCGTCGAGCTGGGGTCCCAGAGTTACGACCTCTTCGGGCGGCTCGGGGGCCAGCCGACCACCCTGGTGCTGGTCTACCTGCAGACCGGGGCCAACGCGCTGAACACCGTGGCGCAGATCCGCGCCGCGATGGACTCGATGTCCCGGGCCTTCCCCAAGGGCGTCGAGTACGACGTGCCCTACGACACCACCAAGTTCGTTCAGGTGTCCATCGATGAGGTCGTGCAGACGCTGCTCGAGGCCATCGGCCTGGTGCTCGTCGTCCTGTTCGTGTTCCTGCAGTCGTGGAGGGCGACGATCATCCCCCTGGTCGCGGTGCCGGTGTCGATCATCGGCACGTTCGCGGGGATGCTCGCGCTGGGCTTCTCCATCAACACGCTGACGCTGTTCGGCATGGTGCTGGCGATCGGCATCGTGGTGGACGACGCGATCGTGGTGATCGAGAACGTGGACCGCATCATGGAGACGGAGAACCTGCCGATACGCGAGGCGACGATCAAGGCGATGGAGGAGGTCACCGGGCCGATCATCGCCACGTCGCTCGTGCTCGCGGCGGTGTTCGTCCCCGTCGGCTTCCTGGGCGGGTTCACCGGCGAGCTCTACAAGCAGTTCGCCGTCACCATCGCGGTGTCGGTGCTCATCTCGAGCATCGTGGCTCTCACGCTGAGCCCCGCGATGTGCCGCATCGTGCTCCGGCCGACCCACGGGAGGAAGAAGTTCATCCTCTTCCGGTGGTTCAACGCCGGCTTCGACCGTCTGACGCGGGGGTACACGGGCGCCGTGCGCATCGCGATCCGGGGCGCGATCGGGACGGTGCTGGTTTTCGGCGCGGTGCTCTTCGGGACGTACACGCTCTTCCAGAGGGTGCCGAGCGGGTTCATCCCCGACGAGGACCAGGGCTACATCATCTCGGTGGTGCTGCTCCCCGACGGAGCGTCGCTCGAGCGGACCGACGCGCTGGTCCGCCGCGTCGAGAGGTTCTACCTCGACAACCCCAACGTCCAGAACGTGGTGACCCTCGGGGGGTACGACCTGCTCTCGGGGGGCGTCAACAGCACCAACGCCGCCGTCATGTTCGTCCCCCTCAAGCCGTGGGACCAGCGCAAGAACCCCGACCAGCACGCCAAGGCGATGATCGGCGCCGCGTGGGGGGCGTTCGGCGCTGAGAAGGACGGGCTCGTCCTCACCTTCAACCCCCCGGCGATCCAGGGCCTGGGCCAGCGCGCCGGGTTCGAGTTCCAGCTGCAGTCGCGCGAATCCGCCGACGTGCGCTCCCTCGCGGCGGCGATGGACAAGTTCCTCGCGAAGGCGCGCGAGAGGCCCGAGATCGCCGGGCTCAACAGCCCGTTCCGCGTGACCCAGCCGCAGCTGTTCGTCGACCTCGACCGCACCAAGACCAAGATGATGGGCGTGCGCGTGAACGAGGTCTTCGACGCGATGCAGGCGTACCTCGGCGCGCTCTACGTCAACGACTTCGACAAGTTCGGGCGCATCTGGCGCGTCCAGCTCCAGGCCGAGCCGGAGTTCCGCAAGAATCCCGAGGACATCCGGTCGATCTACGTGCGCAACGACAAGGGCAACGCCGTCCCGCTCGGCTCGGTGGTGAGCACGCGATTCCAGGCGGGGCCCAACATCGTCAGCCGCTTCAACGGCTTCCCCTCGGTGCAGATCACGGGCGCCCCGGCGCCCGGCTACAGCACCGGGCAGGCGATGGCCGCGATGCGCGAGACCGCGGAGAGCGAACTCCCCCCGGGCTTCGGCTACGAGTGGAGCGGCGCGTCGTTCCAGGAGGTCAAGTCGGGCGACCAGGCGCCGAAGGTGCTGGCGTTCGGCCTGCTCGTGGTGTTCCTCGTGCTCTCCGCCCAGTACGAGAAGTGGTCGCTCCCGATCGCCGTGCTGCTCGCGGTGCCCGTGGGCATCTTCGGCGCCCTGCTGGCGGTGTTCATCCGCGGGATCGACCGCGACATCTACTTCCAGATCGGCCTGCTCACCCTCGTCGGCCTTGCGGCGAAGAACGCGATCCTCATCGTCGAGTTCTGCGTCTTCCAGCGCGCCGCGGGCAAGACGATCGTCGAAGCGGCCATCGAGGCCGCCCGCCTCCGCCTGCGGCCCATCGTCATGACCTCGCTCGCGTTCATCCTCGGCGTGATCCCGCTGGTGATCAGCACCGGAGCGGGCGCCGCCGGGCGGCACTCGATCGGCACCGGCGTGATGGGCGGGATGATCACCGCCACCTTCCTGGCGGTCTTCTTTGTCCCCGTCTTCTACGTCCTGATCCAGCGCTTCAGCGAGGCGGTTGGAGGAAAGAAGAACGCCGTCGCGCCGGGCGGGCACGCCGGTCCCCCGCAGCCGCCGGCGGCGGCTCACTGAGCGTCGGGGCCATCAGCGCGAGGCCTGATTCGGACCGGCAGCGGCGCGGAACGACTCGCGCCGCGCTGGCGCGACCCCGGTCGGCATGACCGGCTGCGCGGCGCCCTCCGCCGCGCGCCGATGGAACTCCTCGAACGTGGTGTTCTGCAGCAGATCATCGAGGGCGCGCTGCAGGTTGACCAGCTTGTCGTGCAGCGGGCACGGGGTGATCCCGCCGCAGGTCCCAGCGCCGAAGGGGCACGTCGTGCTGGTGTCCTCGCGCTCGAAGAGCCCGAAGACCTCGGCGAGCCGGATGCTGCCCGGGGGCCGCGCGAGTGAGTACCCGCCGCCAGGGCCGGGGGCGCCATCGACGAGCCCCGCCTGCGAGAGCGCCGTCATGAGCTTCGCGACGAACGGGGCCTGCAGGCCTCGGTCCCGGGCGATGTCGCTGGCGGAGAGTCGTGTGCGGCCTCCGTCATAGATCTCGGCAAGGCGGCTCATCGCTGCGATCGCGGTCTGCGTCTGCTTGCCATACATGTGCAACTCCGGTGGCGGCGATGCGCGGGCGCAGCGCGACCGCTCTGGTGCTCGCGTGCTGACCGTACCCCGCCGGGCGGGGGAAATCCAGACAACTCTATCTCAAATATTGCGGATTTAGCACTCCGTATATCTTGATCTTTGGCCGATTCTGGATATTCTCATCGCCATTGGGGCCCGAACGGGGATCTGACCCCTCCCGGCGACGCCCCTCGCCAGGCCGCGGCTAAGGCAGCCACGCGCCTGGCTTCTGCACCCCGCCCATGCGGAGAGCCCGATGATGACCTCGGCCTCGACATTCGACCCCGCCGGGCGCCCGGCCGTTCGGACGGTTGACACCTTCAGTTACGACGACTCGATCGTCCGCAAGTTCATGCTGGCGACGCTGCTGTGGGGCGTCGTGGCGATGGCCGCCGGGCTCTTCATCGCGCTCCAGCTGGTCGTGCCGCGCCTGAACTTCGGGCTGGAGTGGCTCGGGTTCGGGCGGCTCCGCCCGCTGCACACCAACGCGGCGATCTTCGCGTTCGTGGGCAACGGCATGTTCGCCGGGGTGTACTACTCGACGCAGCGGCTCTGCAAGGCGCGGATGTTCAGCGACCTGCTGAGCAACCTGCACTTCTGGGGATGGCAGGCGATCATCGTCTCCGCGGCAGTCACGCTGCCCCTGGGCTTCACCCAGGGGAAGGAGTACGCCGAGCTGGAGTGGCCGATCGACATCGCGATCGCGGTGGTGTGGGTTGGCTTCTTCGGGGCGAACTTCTTCGGGACGCTGCTCCGCCGGCGGGAGCGGCACCTGTACGTGGCCCTGTGGTTCTACATCGCGACCATCGCGACGGTCGCGGTGCTCCACGTGTTCAACAGCCTGGTGGTCGTGGCGGCGCCTCTGCGGTCGTACTCGGTGTACGCCGGCGTGCAGGACGCCCTCGTGCAGTGGTGGTACGGGCACAACGCGGTGGCGTTCTTCCTCACCACGCCGATCCTGGGCTTGATGTACTACTTCCTGCCCAAGGCCGCCGAGAGGCCGGTGTTCTCGTACAAGCTCTCGATCGTCCACTTCTGGTCGCTGGTGTTCATCTACATCTGGGCGGGCCCCCACCACCTGCACTACACGGCCCTGCCTCAGTGGGCCTCGACGCTGGGCATGCTGTTCTCGCTGATGCTGTGGATGCCCTCCTGGGGCGGGATGATCAACGGGCTGATGACGCTCCGCGGAGCCTGGCACAAGGTGGCCACCGACCCGGTGCTCAAGTTCTTCGTCACCGCGATCACGTTCTACGGCATGGCAACCTTCGAGGGGCCGGTGCTCTCGATCAAGAGCGTGAACGCCCTGTCGCACTACACCGACTGGACCATCGGGCACGTGCACGGCGGCGCCCTGGGCTGGAACGCCATGCTCTTCTTCGGGATGGCTTACTGGCTGTTCCCCAGGCTCTACCAGGCGCCCCTGTGGTCGAAGCGCCTGGCCGAGTGGCACTTCTGGATCGCCACCATCGGCATCATCGCGTACTGGGTGAGCATGCAGTGGGCGGGCATCACCCAGGGCCTCATGTGGCGCGCGTTCGACGCCAACGGCGCCCTCGCCTATCCCGACTTCGTGGAGACCGTCACCAAGCTCGCGCCGCTCTACTGGATCCGCGCCGGGGGCGGCGGGCTCTTCGTCGTGGGGATGGTCATGGCGGCGTTCAACCTGCTGATGACCCGTGCAGGGCGCCCGCGCGTCCTGGCCGAGACGCTGCACACCGCGCCGCTTCTCGAGGCCCGGCCGGCGCACGACGCCCCCTACCGCTCCGACCTCACCTCGGTGATCGACGCCGGGAAGGCGGCGGACGAATTCGCCCGACTCTCCTGGCACCGGCTGTGGGAGCGCATGCCGGTGAAGTTCGCGGTGTTCGTGATCGCGGCGATCAGCGTGGGCACGGCGCTGGAGGCGGTGCCCATGTTCGCGATCAAGTCCAACGTGCCGACGATCGAGTCGGTCACGCCGTACACCCCCCTTGAGCTGGCCGGGCGCGACATCTACCGGGCCGAGGGCTGCTACAACTGCCACTCGCAGATGATCCGCCCGATCTGGGCGGAGACCCGCCGCTACGGCGAGTACAGCAAACCGGGCGAGTTTGTCTACGACCATCCGTTCCAGTGGGGGTCGCGCCGCATCGGGCCGGACCTGCACCGCGTCGGGGGCAAGTACAGCCACGACTGGCACGTGCGTCACTTCGAGAACCCCAGGCAGCTGGTCCAGGGCTCGATCATGCCCACGTACGCCCACCTGCTCGAGCAGGGCACGGACTACGGCGAGATCCGCGCCACCGTCGGCGCGATGGTCGCCCTGGGCGTGCCGTACAGCAGGGATGAGGCCGAGCGGGCCGAGGACCTGGCGCGGGCGCAGGCCGCGGCGATCGCCGCCGAACTCGAGGGCCAGGGGGGCTACAAGAACATGGGCGACAAGAAGGTCATCGCGCTGGTCGCGTACCTCCAGCGGCTCGGGACAGACATTTCCAAGACCACCGCCGCCGCGGCGCCGACCGCGGGACCGGCAAAGGAAGGGGGCGCCAAGTGAGGCTCTCCGACGTTGTCAGCGGCATGAACGCCACCGTGGCGCCCGAGATCGGGCTGGCGATCTTCCTCGTCTTGTTCCTGGTCCTGGTAGCGCGGCTCTGGAGCCGCGCGAGCCGGAAGATCGAGGCGGATGTCGCCGCCCTTGCGCTCGACGACGGGCAGCGCGTCCGGGACGAGGCCGCGCCCGGCAACGCGGAGGCCCGCCGATGAGGCACGAACCGCGGGTCCTCGACCACGAATACGACGGCATCACGGAGTACGACAACCCGACCCCCGGCTGGTGGCACATGCTCTTCATCGCCACCGTCGTGTTCTCGGCGTTCTACGCCGTCTTCTGGCACGCCTCGGAACTGGCGTGGACGCCGTACGACGCCCTCGCCTCGGACAAGAAGGACTACTACGGCAGGCTGTTCGCCGTGCTGGGCACGCTCTCACCCGACGAGCCGACCATGTTCCGGATGATGGCCGACGAGCGATGGATGAACTTCGGCGGCTCGGTGTTCGCCGCCAACTGCGCCGTCTGCCACGGCTCCACCGGGAGCGGCATCACGGGCCCCAACCTCACCGACGACTCATGGATCAACGTGGAGAAGATGACCGACATCTTCAGGGTCATCACCGAGGGGGTGGGCGCCAAGGGCATGCCGGCGTGGGGCAACAGGCTCACCGAGAACGAGCGCATCCTCGTCGCGTCGTTCGTCGCCAACATGCGCAGCCATCCCCAGCCGGGCAAGCCGCCGGAGGGCAAGCCGATCCCGCCGTGGGGGCCCGCGCCGGCCCCCGGAGGCGCGCCCCATGGCGGTTGAGGCGCCGACCGCACCGGCCCCCGAGGGCCGCGTGCTCGCCACACTCAACGCCGACGGATCGCGGCGCTGGCTCAGGCCCCGGCTCTCGCGCGGCCGGTTCCTCACGGCGAGGCGGGCGACCGGATACGCGCTGATGGCGCTCTTTGTCGCCTTGCCCCTGATCCGCGTCAACGGATCGCCGGCCGTGCTTCTCGATATCGCCCAGCGACGCTTCCACCTCTTCGGCTCGACCTTCTTCCCCACCGACACGCTGCTGGTGGCGGTGCTGTTCATCGCCGCCTTCCTCGCCATCTTCGCGGCGACCGCCCTGTTCGGCCGGGTGTGGTGCGGCTGGGCCTGCCCACAGACCGTCTACATGGAGTTCCTGTTCCGCCCCATCGAGCGGCTTTTCGAGGGCGCACCGGGTTCGGCCCGCGCCAAGCGGCCGACCCCCGCGGCTCTCAAGGGCGCCAAGCACGCCGCGTTCCTCGTCTGCTCCTTCGCGCTCGCGAACGTGTTCCTGGCGTATTTCGTGGGGGTGGATGATCTGCGGCACTGGATGTCGCGCTCGCCCGCGGAGCATCCCGGCTCGTTCGCCCTGATGGCAGCCGTCACCGGCATGATGATGTTCGACTTCGCGTACTTCCGCGAGCAGACCTGCCTGGTCGCGTGCCCCTACGGCCGCATCCAGTCGGTGATGCTCGACCGGCATTCGCTGATCGTCAGTTACGACAGGGCGAGGGGCGAGCCGCGCGGCAGGCTGAACCGGGGCGGGGCGCCCGCCGGGGAGATCTCGCTGCGAGTTGTTCCCCAGGCGCGGGGCGACTGCATCGACTGCGCGATGTGCGTGACCACCTGCCCGACCGGCATCGACATCCGCGAAGGGCTGCAGATGGAGTGCGTCGGCTGCGCGCAGTGCATCGACGCGTGCGACTCGGTCATGGACAAGATCGGGAAGCCCAGGGGGCTGATCGGGTACGCGTCGCAGGCGATGCGCGAAGGCGCCGCGAGGTCCATCCTCCGACCGCGCCTGGCGCTCTACCCCGCGTTGGTGGCGCTGCTGCTCGGGGCGTTCGTCTACCTGCTCGTCACCAAGCCCGTCGCGGAGGCCGCGATCCTGCCGAGGCAGGGCGCCCCGTTCTATCCGCTCGGCGATGGCGAGATCGGCAACCAGGTGCGCCTTCGCATCGTCAACCGCGGAGCGGACGCCGCCACCTTTGGGGTCACTCCATCCCCAGAAGCCGCTGCGCTCGGCGTGCGCGTGGTGACGGACGCGGAGCCGCCGGTGTTGGCCCCCTCGGAGACGCACACGATGGGCGTTGTGGTGGTCGCGCCGAGCGGGGCGTTCTCGGAGCGGGGCGCGCTCGAGATCACGCTGGTGGTGTCCGACGGGCGCGGGCTCGCCAAGCCGCTGAATTTCCGCATGCTCGGACCCGCGGGGGATGCTCCCCGCCCCCGGAGCGAGAAGGAGGAGCACGAATGAGCGCTCTCCGCGTGTGGGTCGCCGCGCCGGCCGCGGTCGCGCTCATCGGCCTCGTGAGCGTGGCCGCGCTGATCTACCGCGCAACCTCCGACCCTTCCTTCGCCGTCGAGCCGGGCTTCTACGACAAGGCGGTGCGTTGGGACGACGCCGCCCGCCAACGCGCGCGCAGCCTCGCGCTGGGCTGGTCCGCGGGCGTCACGCTGGAGGAGGGCGGCCTGCGCGTCCGCCTGGCCGACAGCGGCGGAACCCCGATCGCGCGCGCGACGGTCCGGTGCGAAGCGTTCCCCAACCGCCGGGCGTCCGGGCGCTTCGCCGTCCTGCTGACCGAGCAGGATCCGGGCGAGTATGCCGCCCCCATGACGGTCACCACCGGCGGCTCGTGGCACGTCCGCGTGCGCGCCGAGACGGGCGACGGCACGGTCTTCACCGACGAGCAGGACGCGGCGCCGGCGCCGGGGCGAGCCCGATGAGCGCCGCGCTGGTTGCCGCGGTCTTCTGCGCCAGCGTGCTCGGGAGCCTGCACTGCGCCGGGATGTGCGGGGCGTTCGTCGCCTTCGCGGTCGGCCTCGACGCGAAAGCCGATGCGAGGAGCCGCGCCCGTCTGCAGGCGGCGTACAACGGCGGCAGGTTGCTGACCTATCTGGCGCTGGGGGCTCTCGCGGGCGCCGCCGGCCGTGCGTTCGACCTCGCAGGCTCCCTCGCGGGTGTTCAGCGCGCCGCGCTGGCCGTCGCGGGCGCGAGCATGATCGTGTTCGGCGCGGCGTCTGTGCTGCGGCTGCAGGGCGTGCCCGTGCCGAAGGCGCCCGTCCCCCCGGCGATGCAGCGGCTCGCGTCATCCGTCCTGGGCCTCGCTTCCAGGCGCACGCCCATCGCCCGCGCAGCGACCACGGGGCTCGCCACGACGCTGCTGCCCTGCGGGTGGCTGTACGCGTTCGTCATCACCAGCGCGGGGACCGGCTCGGCGCTCGCCGGATCGGCGGTGATGGCGGTGTTCTGGGCGGGCACGCTCCCCGCGCTCGTCGCCGTCGGGTCCGGGGTGCAGGCGCTGGCGTCGCGCGCCGGAGCGCTCGGTCGTCACGTGCCGACCGTCACCGCGCTGGCCGTGGTGGCCATCGGAGCGGCCAACCTTCTCGCCCCCGGCCGCCTGCGCGCCGCGGGAGCGGACTACGGCGCCCCGCCTGCGCCGAGCCAGCTGGTCGACGTCGCATCCCACCTCACGCCGAGCGAGTCCCCCTGTTGCGATGAGCGCTCTCCCCGCTGACATCCTCGCTCGGAGCGCCGCCCCGGCCCGCGCCGACGCCCCCGTCCTGTGCGCTCACTGCGCCCTGCCCGTCCCCCGGGGGCTGGTGCGCCCGGAAGCCGCCGAGCAGTTCTGCTGCCACGCGTGCGAGACGGCGCGCACCGCGATCCGCGCCTGCGGGCTCGACCGGTTCTACGAGTACCTGAGGGCCGACGGGGCCTCCCCGCGCCCCGCATCCTCCACGGGGGCCGCGTACGACGAATACGACGACCCGGTCTTCCACCGCCTGCACGTCTCGCGCGCCGGGCCGGAGCTGCTCCGCGCCACGCTGGTGAGCCGGGGCCTTCACTGCGCCGCGTGCGTGTGGCTGCTCGAGCGTCTGCCGCGCGTCGCCCCCGGGGTGGTCGAGGCCCGGGTCGACCTGAGCCGGGGGCAGATCACGCTCCTGTGGCGCGAGGGCGAGATCGCGCTCTCCGCCGCCGCCCGCGCCATGGACCGGCTGGGCTACCCCTCCTGGCCGCTGCGCGGCGCCAACGGGCGGGAGGCCCGGGTGCGCGAGACGCGCCAGGCCGTCCAGCGCATCGGCGTGGCGGGCGCCCTCTTCGGGAACACGATGCTGCTCGCCATCAGCCTCTACGCGGGGCTGTTCACCGGCATCGACGGGCGGTTCAGCCTCTGGTTCCGGTGCGTCAGCGCCGGGCTGGCGCTGGCATCGATCTGCTGGCCCGGGCGCGTCTTCTTCCGCGGCGCCATCGCCTCGCTCCGCGTCGGCGCCCTGCACATGGACGTCCCGATCGCCCTGGCGCTGCTCATCGGCATGGCGCACGGCGCCTCCAACACCGCCCGGGGCGCGGGCGAGGTCTACTTCGACACCATCTGCACCCTGGTCTTCCTGCTGCTCATCGGCCGCTTCATCCAGTCGTCGCAGCAGCGCCGCGCCGCCGACGCGATCGAGGCGATGTTCCACCTCACCCCCTCGCGCGCCGTCCGCGTCGACGCCGGCGCCGAGCGCGCCGTGCCCATCGAGGCCCTGCGGGAGGGCGACCTGGTCGCGGTCGCGCCGGGGGAGTCGATCCCGGTCGACGGCCTGGTCGAAGCCGGCGCCTCGGCGGTCGATTCCTCGCTGCTCACCGGCGAGTCACGCCCCGCGCCGGTCGGGCCCGGCGCGTCGGTGGTCGCGGGGTCGGTCAACCTCGCCTCACGCATCCTGGTCCGCGCCGCCGCCGCCGGCGAGGCCACCCGCCTTGCCGCCCTGATGCGCCTCGTCGAGGACCACGCGCACCGGCGTCCGGCGATCGTGCGCGCGGCGGACAGGGTCGTCGCGTGGTTCGTCGCCGCCGTCCTGCTCTGCGCCGCGGTCACCGCGGCGATCTGGTGGCGGGCCGGCGCCGCCGCGGCCGTCGAGCACGCCGTCGCCCTGCTCATCATCACCTGCCCCTGCGCCCTCGGCCTCGCGACCCCGCTGGCCGTGGTGGTCGGCATCGGCCGCGCCGCGCGCCGCGGCATCCTGATCAAGGGGGGCGACGCGCTCGAGTCGCTCGCCGGGAAGGGGACCATCGTCTTCGACAAGACCGGCACGCTGACCACCGGCTCGCCCCGGGTCGAACGCTACGCCGGGCCGGCTCATCTCAAGCCGCTCATCGCCGCCGCCGAACGGAGCGTCAATCATCCCTTGGCACGCGCCATCGCAGAGGCGTTCTCGGGGGAAGATGGTCAAGAGCCCGAATCCGTGGCCCACAGCCTCGGCGGCGGCGTCGAGGCGCACGTCGAGGGTGTCTCGCTCATCATCGGGTCGCCGGCGTTCGTGCTCTCCCGGCTGTCCTCCGGCGCCCGCCTCCCCCTCCCCCTTGAGCGAGCGATCGCCGACGCGGCGCGCGACGGTCTCACCCCCGTGCTCGCCGCCGCCGATGGCGCCCCCACCGCTGTGATCGCGCTCGGCGACACGATCCGCGAGGACGCCGCGGCATCGATCGGCGCCCTGCGCGGCGCGGGCTGGCGCCCCCTCCTGCTCTCGGGCGATGACCCGCGCGTCGCCGCCGCGGTGGGTGCGTCGCTGGGGCTGGGCGCCGCGTCCGTCGTCGGAGGGGCGACGCCGGAGTCCAAGGCCGCGCGCATCGCGGCGCTGGCCGCGACCGGACCGGTGGTCATGGTCGGCGACGGAGTCAACGACGCCGCTGCGCTCGCCGCGGCGACCGTCGGCGTTGCAGTGCACGGCGGGGCGGAGGCGGCGCTGGCCGCGGCCGACGTGTACCTCTCGCGGCCCGGGCTTGCCGGGCTCGTCGACCTGGTGCGCGGCGCGCGGGGGGTGACCCGCGTCATCCGCCGCAACCTCGCCGTCTCCCTCGGCTACAACGCGGTCTTCGTTGCCCTGGCGATGGCGGGGCTGGTGAGCCCGCTGGTCGCGGCGGTGCTCATGCCGATCAGCAGCGTCACCGTCGCGGTGCTCTCCTTCCGCAACCGGGCCTTTGCCGAGCCAGCCGCCGGGGGTGCTCGATGGAGGTGATCTTCATCATCCTGCCGATCACGCTGGGGATCGCGGCGCTCTTCGTCGGCGCGTTCGTCTGGGCGACGCGCCGAGGTCAGTACGACGACACGGCGACGCCCCCGGTGAGGATCCTGTTCCGCGACGACGACGACGCATGAGCCGCCTCGATCAGCCCTCCCACCAGTTGCCGGGCCACGGGAAGCCGCGGCGCTGCTCGCGCAGCCTCTCGATCAGCCTCCGGGCGGCGAAGAACGCGTCGACGCTGACCAGTTCCTGATCGGGGTGGCGCCAGAAGTCGCCGAACTGCACCAGCACGAAGCCCATCGGCCTCAGCGCGTCGATCAGCTCGTGGAGCAGCGGGGTTTGCTGGCCGTAGCCGCGGCGGAGCCACGTCTCGAGGTGCAGCACGTCCGCGGCGGCGAAGGTCTCGCGCCCGCCCCGGAGCACCTGCATCTCACCGCCCTGGACATCGACCTTGATGATCTCCGGAGGGGCGATCCCCGCATCGCGGACGGCATCGTCGAGCCGGCGCACCGGCACGGTGATCTTCTCCTCCGCCGGCACGTTGCCGACGAGCAGCGAACTGCCGACCCCGGCGGTCTCTGACCAGAAGGCCGCCTCCCCGTTCTCCGATCCCAGCGCCACCGGGTGGAGTCGCAGGTTCGAGCGCGAGGCCATGACCGAGGCGAGCCCGGCGTCGTACTCGGGGCGCCGCCCGGCCAAAGGCTCGAACATCTCGAACCTCGCCTCCGGGAACACCTCCGCGATCATCGATGACCACGAGCCGTTGGACGCCCCGATGTCGAGCACGCAGCGCGGCGCGAAGCCGAGGTCGCCGAGTTTCGAGAAGAACGCCCGCTCGATCCCCGCGAATGACTCGACCGTGGTCATTGCTCAGCCCTCGCCTTCCTGCGGCTCCCACGCGGGCTCGCCCGCCGCCGCGAACCGTCCCACCGCGCGCCGGTGCGCGAACATCGCGTCGGCGAGCAGCAACTCCCCGTCCGGCCTGCGCCACGACCCCGCGATCTGCACCAGCACGAAGCCCAGGCACATCATCGCCTCGATCACCTCGTGCGCCAGCGGCTCCCCACCCCCCGCCTTCGGCCGCAGGAGCACCTCGGCCTGCACGATGTCGGCGTTGCCGATGGTCCGCCCCCCTCCTCGGATCACCGCCAACTCTGCCCCCTCCACGTCGATCTTGACGAGCGAGGGCTGGGGCATGTCCCCGGAGCCAACCAGCGAGTCGAGCGTCCGCACAGGCACGCGGCGGCGCTCGCCGGGCCTCGCCGAGGCGCGCACCAGGGTGCTGCCGACGCCCTCGGGGTGGAGCCACAGGTCGGCCTCGCCGTCGGCCTCTCCGGCGGCGCACTCGTGCAGGACGAATGACCCGTGCTCTCGCATCGCCCACGCGAGCACCCGGGAGTAGTCGTCCCGAGCCCGGGAAAGGGGCTCGATGAGATGGAATGCGGCGCGCGGGAAATGCTCCGCGACGGTGACCGACCACGCGCCGTTGGAGGCGCCGACGTCCGCGATCACAGCCGGCGAATACCCCGCATCCGCGAGCCGCGCATAGAACGCCGTAGCGCTGGACGAGAGGCACGAGGCCCGGGCGGCCGCGCCGGTCACGCCACCGCGCCGGCGGGGGCGGCCTCCTCGTGGCGGCCGTACAACGGGATCACGGCGACCCCGCGAGCCCTGAGCCCGGCGCTGGCGCGCCACAGCGCCGCCTCGTGCGCGTCGGAGGAGAGCACCACCACGTCGACGCCGAGTTCCTCGATCGCGCTCTGGGGCGCTACGGGACGCCCCGCGATGCGCCCCCCGTGCAGGGCGCGGTTGTCGTCGATGATCGCCACCACGGGGAGCGGCATGGCGTCGAGATGCTCCGCGAGCCGCCTGGTGTGCTGCCCGCACCCGAAGAGCGCCGCCCTCGTCGCGCCCTGCGCCGCCGCCCGCGCCAGGGCCCGGGCCACCCGGCCCTTGGGCGAGAGGTTCGGCATGTCCTTGCGGCCGCGGAATCGCTCCAGCACCTCGGCCCGCACCCACAGCGCGTCGGCGTACGAGGTCTGCACCTCGTCGCCCTTGGACCAGACCTCGTGCACCTGGTGCAGCGCGAAGCCCTGCCCGCGCAGGAACAGGTCGACCTCCGAGAATGTGCCGCACCCCTCGTACTCGGCCGCGAACTGGCACTCGCAGTTGATCGCCCTCACCGAGCCGAGCACTCGCGTCGCGCCGCGGAGCACCTCGAGGTCGTAGCCCTGGGCGTCAACCTTGAGGAAGTCGACGCGATCGACGCCGCGCTGGCGGGCCCAGCCGTCGAGCGTGACCATCGGGACCTTCAGCACGCGCCTGGTCTCGTACCAGTCGCCGTAGTACCGCTTGCCCAGGGCGCTCGGCGCCAGGACGGATGAACACCAGTGGTTGGCGGTGACGTGGAAGTCGGCCTCCCCCTCGCGCGATCCGCAGGCCAGAGCCTCGGGCCGGATGCGCGGGTCGAACTCCGCCCTCGCCCTCAGCCGCTCGAAGGTCTCGGGCGACGGTTCGAACGCGTGCACCGTGGCGTTGGGGAACTCGGCCAGCATCCGCTCCGCCGTGAGCCCCTCGTTGGCGCCGACATCGACGATGACCAGCGGCTCATCGCGGTCGATGAAGCGGGTGATCGAGGCGTACGCGTCGTACTCGAACAGGCGCATGGCACTTCCTCGGCGCGGGGCGTGGGGGCGTCCGCAACCGCTTATCGGCGACCCCGGCGCCCCCCCATGAGCGCCGCCCCTCCCAGGCAAGCGCTTCTTCACCAAATCCCGCCGGGGCGCTCAAGTTCCGGCCCCGGGGCTCAAGCCCGGGGGCCCGGGTCGTCGATGCTCCCGAGGACTCCTCGCTCCCGGAGCCCGAATGCCCACCCACGACGTCTGGTTCGCCATCCCCAGCGCCAACCCCGAGAAGTGCCGCAAGGTCCTCCCGGTGTGGCGCGAGATGGGCTACAAGACCGCCGTCCTGCAGAACTATGAGCGAGGTGAGATCCCCGCCGACATCGCCGTCTGGCGCGACCGCTACCCCGGGTGGCCGGCGAGCAGCAACATCCTCTGCCGCGAGATCGTCCCGAAGTCCTGCCCCATCGTGGTTTGCGGCGGGGACGACATGCTCCCAGACCCCAACTATTCCGCGCACGATCTCGCCGAGCAGTTCCTCGGCCGCTTCCCCGACACCTTCGGGGTGATGCAGCCCCACGGCGATGATTATCTCGCAGCGCGGCGGTACTGCGGCTCGCCTTTCCTCGGCCGCGCCTGGTTCGACACCATGTACGGCGGCACGGGCGGCATGTGCGCCGGCTACCACCACAACTACGCCGACAACGAGCTCTTCTGGCTCGCCAGGGGCATGGGCGCCCTGTGGGAGAGGCCCGACCTCACGCACTACCACGAGCACTTCACCCGCACCGGCGCGGCGCAGCCCGCCTATTGGGAGAGCGTTAAGAACAACGACCTGCAGGACTGCTTCCTCTACGTCGCCCGCGCCCACGCCGGCTTCCCGGGGCACGAGCCCTCGGGGCCCGGCGCCGACCGCCGGCCTCGGTTCACGCCCCCGGACGACCGGGCGGACATGCTCGTGCTCGCCGAGCAGCGCATGGCCTACATCGCCCTCGACAACGCCTTCGCCGCGGCGATCTCGGGCGGCTTGCGGCGGTGCTCCGACCTCAGCCTCGACCCCGTCGCCCTCTATGGCTTCGGCTTCCACACCCGCATCGGCGTCGCCGCCCTCTGCGAGCCGCCGGTCCGCATCGCCTGCATCATCGACGACAACCCGACCAACCACGGCCGCCGGCCCTGGAACATCCCGGTCGTCTCCCGCGAACGAGCCTTGGCCATAGGCGTCCGCGCCGTCGTCCTCTCTGCGAACTCCGTCGAGGACAGGCTGTGGGACAACTCGGCCATCTTCCGCGAGGCCGGCATCCCCGTGATGAGGTTGTACGGCGCGGAGCCCGCCACGCCCGAGCCCGATCGACGGCTCGTCCACGCCTGAGCGCCCCGTGCCGCTCCTCGTCATCGGCGACAGCCACGTCTCCGTCTTCACCGGTCTCCACGGCCTGTGCGCGAGGCACCCGGCGCGGCCGGTCTGCGCTCTCCCCGGCATCGACGTGCGCCACCTCGGGCCCTTCCTCGCGCACTCCGTCGCTTCGCCCTCGCACCCGGTTCGCGAGATCATCCGCCGCGTGCTCCGCGGCGCACGCCGGGCGACGCCGGTCCTCCTGGCCTTCGGCGAGATTGATTGCCGCGCCCACGTCGTCAGGCACGCCCCCGCCGGCGCCTGCCGCGAGGCCGGGGCGACGCTCGCGAGGCGGTACGTCGACGCGGGCCGGGCCATTGTCGGCGGTCGTCCGCTCGCCTTCCTTGCCGTGCCTCCACCCACGCGCATCGACCCGGGCCTGAACCCCGAAACCCCCGTCGCCGGCGCCTTCGCCCAGCGCGCCGCGGCCGCCCGCGGCTTCAACGAAGGGCTCCACGAGTCGGCGCGCCGCCGCGGCGCCTCCGTCCTCGACGTCACCGCGGCCCTCGCGGACGCTCGCGGAGCGCCCAGGCGCGGGTGCGTCCATGATGGGGTGCACGCCGATCCCCGCGCGCTCCCTCACCTGCTCGCGGCGCTCCGCGACGCCGGCTGGATCTCCAAGGAGACGCTGACGATCGGCACGGCGCTCGCGCGGGTGCCGCCCCCCCCTCCCCCGCCTCCGCCCGCGATCATCCGCAACGACCCGCGCCTGGTCCCTGCTCTTGTTGATCGCGCTGCGCTTCTTTGCGTCGCCCTCGGCGCCCGCCGAATCGCCCTCTTCGGCGCGGGGGCCCACACGCGCCGCATCGGGCTCCGGCCGTTCCGAGCGCGGGGCCTGGTGATCGAGGCGATCCTCGACGATCGACCCCGTGCCGCGACCATGCTGGGCGCTGCGGTCGCGCGCCCCGTCGATCCGTCGGTTCGCCCCGATGCCGTGGTGATCTCTTCCGACGCCCACGAGCGCCTGCTCCTGGCGCGGGCCAGGGCCATCTTCGGGCCCCGCGGCGTGCCGGTGATCCCGATCTACGACCTCGGCGCGGCGCCCTCGACCCCCTCGCGCACCATCGCCAGCAGGTCGCGCGCGAAGCGGTCGTAGGTGAAGCACTCCAGCGCCGCCTCGCGCTGCCACCGCGAGAGCGACGCCCGACGCTCGCGCGACTCGACAACCCCCGCCGCCGCGCGATCGAACGACTCACGCGACCAGTAGCCCGCTTCCGACGGGTCGCCGAGCAGCCACGCGGCCCGCATCGGGACCGGCCTGCCCGCGTTGTCCGCCCAGGGCGCGGCGATCTGCGCAGGGGAGAGCGCCTGCCAGCCGTACGCGTAATGCAGGGGCGTCACGCCCAAGCGCTGACAGAGACCGGCGACCATCATCGACTGCCAGTGGTCGGCCACCGGCGCGTACCGGAACCCGTAGTGAGGGAACCCTGGCTCGTCGGTGGTCTCGAGCCCGGGCTCGGCCGCGATCGAGTTCTGGGCCCACCATTCCAGAGCCCAGACATCCTCGGCCTTGAGCCGCGCGATCGTGCACCCTCCCGAGAGCGCCGCCTCCATCACCCGCTGGTGCGTCCAGCCTCCCATCCCCGCGTGCAGCGACACCCCGGCGCACTTGTACGCCGCCCGCAAGTCGTCCCCATGCTCGATCACGCCCCGCGCGTGCGCGGCGAGCCGGGGGTGCGCCTCCCAGCCCCTGCCGTAGAGGTGGAGCCGCCAGCCCCTCGCCTCGCACAGCGCCGCCGCCCACTCGGCCATCTGGTGCCTGAGCATCCGCTCGAACATCGGGTACGCGAACGAGGCGCCGATCGCGGCTGTTGCCGCGGCCTCCTCGCCCTTGCGCACGTGCGGCGCGCACGCCCCGGCGCACAGGTCGTCGATCGAAGCGCTGATCGGCCCGCCGCCCCCCGGGCCGGTCGGCCCGGCCTCCGCAGGCTCCGCGTGATGCAGGAGGCCTACTTCGAGCAGCCGCTCGAGCCCCGCCTCGATCTCCGGCACGATCCGCGCCAGCGCCGGGCGCTGCGCCGCTGGGGCCGAGTGCATGAGCCGGCCCCGCATCGCCTCGGCCGTCTCGCCGTGATTGCTGATGAACGCGATCTCGCACTCGAAGCGCCGCCGCTGCTCCTCGGTCGCCTCGCCGTCGTGGAACTTCCGCGCGCTCACCATGACCGCCGCGGGCAACCGGCGGGCGCGCGGGTACCCAAACCGATCGAACAACTCGGGGAAGAGGTGCCCGGCGACGAAATCCACCTCGCCGAGGCCGCGGCCGACCGCCTCGTCGAACAGCCCCGCCACGCGGTCCTGGATCCAGGTCACGAACGGCACGCCGCGCGGCGTCTTCGCCGCGTGCATCGACCGCGTGTGGTTCACCATGATGACCAGGTCGGGGAGCCACTCCGCGTAGGCCCGCAGGTGCGCCACGGAGCAGAACTGCGACGCCGCGGAAGGCTCGATCAGCACCCGCGCCTCGCACCCGAGCCCGCGCAGCGCATCGGCCAGATCCTCCGCCGAGAACCGCACGAACCGCGTGAACCTGCTGCTCGGGATCAGCACCCGAAGGGGCGCGCCGCCCCCGAACGCCTCGCGATACCGCCGCGCCCACCACGCTCGGTCGCGCCCGGAATAGACCTCCGCCATAATCGCCGCGAGCGACCGCTGCAGCCCCGCCTGCTCCTCGAGCGCCCCGCCAACAATCGCCCCCGCGCCCACCCGCTCGCCCGGGAGCGGCGAAACCGCCACGCGGTTGCCGATCCGCTCATCGAACCTCCCGCGCAGCGCCGCGGCGAATCGCTCCGAGGCGCCCTCGCCCACGAACCACTCCGTTCTCGGCTGGGCGATCCACTCGCGCAGATCCGCGAGCGAGAGCGCCTCGACCAGGTCGTCCCCGCTCGGGCACACCACCGTCAACCGGCACTCCGACCCATCAGGATTCGGCGGCGTGCACAGCGCTGCGCGGCGGAACAGCCACGGCGGATCGATCCCCTCAAAGAAGTACGGGGTCACCCGCTCCGCATCGCCCGCGCCGCTCGGCGACGGGATCGCCGCCTCCGCCGCCCCCGCATCATCAGCGAACCGGACCCACGCGCCCCTGCGGCGCCTGAGCATGTTCCCGCCGGCGGCGCGAAAGCACCGCGTCTCCGCCGCTGACTCGCGCCACGAGGGAATCAGGCCCCGCAGATCGAGGCTCCCTTCGCCTCGCTCCGCCAGCGCGTCAAGGTTCCCACGCAAGACCGATTCCCGTTCCTCCAGCGACGCCTCATCCGGCGGTAGCCTGCGCAGCATCTCCTCCAGCCCCGCCGCCTGGGCCGCAACGCCGGACCCGAGCGACCCGAACTGCTCCAGCGCCGCCGTCCGCAGCCCCAGCCGGCCGTACGCCGCCGCCAGGAGCAGACGCACCTCGTCGTCCTCCACCCCCGGAGCCGCCAGCCCGAGCGCCAGCGGCACAAATGCCCACGCGTTCCCTGTCCGACCCAGAGCGACCACCTCGGCGCGCGACCACCCGGCCGCCGCACCGACCGTCGCCGCCAGGGGGGTGCTCGCCACGGCATCAAGATCGGCCCGCCCCCGCGCCTCTCGGCGTTTTTTCCGGCCCAGGCGCCGCGCCCTCATGACCCCGCCCAAAGCAGCCGATAACCCTGCCATGCCCCCACGGCCCGGCCGCCGCCCCAGCCCCCCGACCGCGAGGCCCAAGATCCTCTCCCTGAGTGATCTCCTGGCCCGCCGACACGAGGCCCGCCTGGCCGGCCAACGGGTCGTGCAATGCCACGGCTGCTTCGACATCGTCCACCCCGGGCACATCCGCCACCTCCGCCAGGCCAAGGCTCACGGCGACATCCTGCTCGTGACCATCACCGGCGACAGCGCCTTCACCAAGCGAGAGGGCGCCCCGCTCATCCCCGAAGAACTCCGCGCCGACAATCTCGCCGAACTCGATTGCGTCGACTGGGTGTGCATCGACCAGCGCGCCACCGCCGCGGAACTCCTCGCCGAAGTCCAGCCCGACGTCTACATCAAGGGCCAGGAGTACGAGGCGAACAACGACCCGCGCTTCGCGCAGGAGCGCGCCGCGGTCGAGGCGGCCGGGGGCCAGGTCGTCTTCTCCTCCGGCGACGTCGTCTTCTCCTCCACCGCTCTTATCGCGGCTCTGGAGCGCAGCGTCGACCCCTACCACGCGCGGCTCGTGCAACTCCTGGGCCGCCCGGAACTCGACGGGGGCCGCCTCACCGGCGTCATCTCCGCGTTCCGCGGCAAGAAGGTCCTCGTCGTCGGCGAGACGATCATCGACAAGTACTTCCTGTGCGACCAGCCCGAGGTCGCCTCCGAGTCCCCCGTCCTCACCCTCCGCCCTCTGGAGAGCCGCCGCTACGAGGGAGGCGCCGCCATCATCGCCCGGCACCTCGCCGCCCTGGGCGCCTGCCCGGTTCTGCTCACGGCCCTGCCCGAGACCGGCGACGACGGCCTGCGCCTCCGCCTCGCCGCCGAGGGCGTTGAGGTCCTCGGCGTCCCCATGGCCCAGCCGCTCCCGGAGAAGCACCGCTACCTCGTGGGCACGCAGAAGGTGATGAAGGTCAACAACCTCTCGCCGCTCCTGCTGAGCAGCGCCGCGCGGCAGCGCCTCGTCAGGGCCGCCGCAGACATCGCCGGGGGCTTCGAAGCCGCCATCATCGCCGACTTCGGCAACGGGATGCTCACGCCCGGCCTTATCGATCAACTCGCCGTGCGCCTTCGCCCTTCGGTCAACATCCTCGCCGGCGACGTCTCCGGCCCCAAGGCGCCGCTGCTCGCGTTCCGCCGCTTCGACCTGCTCACCCCCAGCGAGCCCGAGGCCCGAGGCGCCACCCGCTCCTTCAACGAATCACTCCCCGCCGTCGCATGGCAGGTTCTCGCGCAGACCCAGAGCCGCCGCCTCTTCGTCACCCTCGGGGGCGACGGGCTCATCGCCTTCGAGCCCATCTCCGGCGCTGACGCCGCCGACGACGCCGGCCCCAACCGCTCCCGCGTCCGGGGCGAGCACGTGCCCGCGCTCTGCGGCTACCCGATCGACCCTCTGGGCTGCGGCGACGCCCTCCTCGCCGCCGCCACGCTCGCGCTCGCGGCCAACGCCGGAGATATCGCCTCCGCCTTCCTCGGCTCGCTCGCGGCCGCGTGCGAGGCCCAGCGGCTCGGGAACATCCCCGTCACCGCCGCCGACCTCCGGCAGAGCCTGGCCCGTCTCGCCGGCGCCACGCTCGCCTACGCTCCGGCCGACACCCGCCTCACGCCGCGCCCGACCGAACTCATCGCGTCGTGAACGCCATGATCACCTACGTGATCCCCACCCGCGACCGGCACGCCGCCCTCGCGAGGACGCTCGACGCCATCGCCTCGCTGGGCCCGCACGAGGCCGAGGTGATCGTCACCGACAACGCCTCCGCCGACGCCGTGAGCACCCCGCGCTCGCTGACCTCGGGCGTGCCCGTCCGCACCCTGCGCCTGGATCGCAACCTCGCCGCCGCCGCGCGCAACCATGCCGCCCACGCCGCCGACCCGCGCAGCGCCTGGCTCATCATGCTCGACGACGACTCATGGCCCGCATCCCTCGGCCATCTCGACGCCATCCGCAACGTAGCGCCCGACGTCGCGGCGATCGCCGCCGAGATCTTCCTCACCCCGCGCCCCGACGGCTCGACGCCCCGAGAGGACGGGGGACTGCCCGAAGTCTTCATCGGCTGCGGCGCCGCCATCCGCGCCGACCTCTTCCGGGAACTCGGAGGCTACGACCCGGCCTTCGAGTACTACGCCGAGGAGTACGACCTGGCAGCGCGGATGATCCTCCGCGGCTGCCGCATCGCCTTCGATCGCCGCTTCCGCGTCATCCACGACAAGACCACCGCCGGACGCGACTTCAACCGCATCGTCCGCAACCTCGTGCGCAACAACTGCTGGACGGCCCAGCGCTACGCGCCCGAAGCGGTCCGCAACGCCGAGATCGAGCGCCACATTGCGCGCTACCGGGTAATCGCTGCGAAGGAGTCCGCAAACGGAGGATTCGACCTCGGCATGGCAGACCTGGCCACCTCCCTCGCCGCCCAACCGCGCACGCCGATGACGCCGGATCAGTGGGACCGCTTCACCGGCCTCGCCGCCTGCCGCGAGGCGCTCGACGCCCAGTTCGGCGACAGGCCGCCGCGAACCGTCGCGATCGTCGCGCCGGGCAAGCACGAGTGGGCCATCCGGCAGGCTCTCGCGGAGCGATATACGCCGCTCGTCGCGGACCCGCCCCGCGCCGAAGCCGCGCTCATCGGCACGCTCAGCCCCGGCCCGATGCTCGACGCCGCCGAGGCCGGCGCGCGACGGCCGGGCCTTCTGTGGCCCTGGCTGATCACCGATGGAACCGAAGAAAATGGGCAGTCCCGGACTTGAACCGGGGACCCCAGCATTTTCAGTGCTGTGCTCTACCAACTGAGCTAACTGCCCGACGCCAAGCCCTGCCCTCATCGGCTCTGAGAACATGGGGAGGAAACCTATCACCCAGCCCCACCCCGGGCAAGCCGAGCCCCGATCCCCCCACCTCACCGCCCCCGAGAGTCGACCCGCCGTTCTCGGTCCGCATCGGCACCCTGACATCCCCCATTCCCGCGATGCAATATACGCCTCTCCGCGGCGTTCCTCCCGGGGCATGAGGGCCATGACCGCCGACACAACACCGGCACCGCCCTCCGACGTCCCCGTCCTGCTCGCCCGCGCCGCCGCCCCCGGTCCGGACGCCGAGACAGCGTGGCGCGAGTTGGTCTCCCGCTACGCGCGGCGGATATTCGCACTTGCCCGCTCCCGCCGCCTCGGCGAGGAAGCCGCGGAGGAAGTCACCCAGTCCGTGTTCGTCACCGTTTCCCATCACCTCCGCGCCGGCTCGATCGGCGGCTACGAGGAGCGAGGCCGCTTCGAGTCCTGGCTCTTCCGCATCGCCGTCAACCGCGTGCGCGACGAGATCCGCCGCCGGGCACGCGCCGTCGCCACCGCCGAACCCGCGGCCCTCGACGCATGCTCGGCCGCCCCGGCGACCGCCCGGCCGGCGGACAATGATGAAGATCATCTCCGCGCGCTCCGCGCCGCCTTGACCCGACTCCCCGATGCCGACCGCGAGGTCGTCGAACTCCGCCACCACGGCGGCCTGTCCTTCAAGCAGATCGCCGAAACCCTCGGCGAACCTCTCGGGACCGTCCTTGCGCGTCACCACCGAGCACTCCGCAAGCTCAAGGAGATGATGGCGCCCGCTCCGGGAAGGAAGACCGTATGAGCCCCCGCGACCACCTCAACGACGAGCCGATCCCCTCCGATATCGCCGGCGTCGCCGCCGCGCTCGACGTTCTGGCCGCCGCCGAGCGCGCGGCCGCTCCTGCGGCTCTCGAGGCCCGCATCGCCGCAGCGTCCTCTCCCACCCAGCCGCCCGTGATCGTCGCGAGGATCGGCCCCTCGCGGTGGCGCGCCGCCGCCGCGGGGCTGGGCATCGCCGCCTGCACGGGCATCGGCGCGCTGCTCGCAACGCGGGCCCCTCAGGCCTTGGTCGCTCCTGCCGCCGGCGTCTCCGAGGCCGCCCTGCTCGAGAGCGCCGAGGCCGCCATCACCGTCGCCTTCGCCGACTGGTCCTCGACCACGACCGCGTCCGCCGACCTCGCCGCCGTCGGCAAGGACCTCGACGGCCTCGATCCGCGGATCCTGGCCGATGACTCGATCCTCACCGAAGGAACCAACTGATGTCCAGCGCACGATGGGCATGCGTTCTTTCGCTCGCGACGCTCACCATCTGCGGCGTTTGCCGCGCTGCACCGCCGGCTGACCAGGAGCGCCGCCCCCGCCGCGAGCCGGCCGACCGCGCCGCGCCGAGCCGCGCGGACGAGCGCCGGACCGGCCCCGAGCGCGAGCCCGGGGCGCCAGCGCCCGGGCCGGTCGACCGCGCTGATCTTGAGATGCGTGTCGAATTCCTCAAGGCCGAACTCGCCCGCCACGAGCGCGCACTCGAACTCGCCCGATCCGGCGCCAACGAAGCCGACGTCCACGCCGCGCTCACGCCTCCGAAACCGACGTTGGAAGGGCCCGATGGCCCCGGACCCGGCCCCGCCCCCGGCGCTCGAGGGCCGGACCTCCCCTGGCAGGAGATCCGGGAGCGCGTGCTCGCGCTCATCAAGAGCCGCAACCCGGCGTTCTACGACCGCCTGCAGCAGCTCGCGAAAGACCGCCCCGCCCTTGCTGAGCAGATGATCCGGCGCCTTGCACCCCGCATTCACGAACTTGGCCGGCTTCAGAAAGAAGACCCCGACCTCTTCGACATCCGCCTCGACGAGCTGCGCGCCGACTTCGACCTCCGCCACGCCGCGATGGAGTACAGCAGACTCAGGCACCGCCTGCCCAAGCCGCACGCGGCGCCGGGCCCCACCGACGAACCAGAGCCCAAGACCGTGGAGGAGGCCGTCGCCCGCATCACCGCCGCCGTGGAGCGCCGCTACGACGTCGCGCTCCGCGAGAAGCAGCACAGCGTCGCGATGCTCGCCGAGCGGCTCGAGCGCATCCGCGCCGAGATCAACCGCGCCGGGCCCGACCGCGACGCCGAAATCAAGAAACGAGTCGACGACATGATCGCCCGACTCGACCGCGACCCGCCGGGCAGAGGCGCCCCCGGCCCGCGCCCGGGCCCGGAGAGCGAGCGACCGCCAAGGCCCTGACCAGCGACCCCGGGTACCCTCACGCGCATGGCGCGGCGCCACACGCGGCATCCCCTCGCGGCGATCCTCGGCGGATGCGTCGCCGCCGCCATCTTCCTGGCCTGCTTCGGTTCCCTCCCATGGACGATGTCCCGCGGCGGCGGGCAGCCCGCCCCTCGGTATCGCGCTGAGAACCTCGCCGCCCATCGCCTGCCGCCCTCTTGGGCGTCCCACAACGCCGACGAGCGCGCCCGACGCGACAGCGCTGCCGCATCCCCCTCGGCGAACGCTCCGGCCTTCGCCCTTGGCTCGGACCCGCTCGGCCGCGACCTCCTCACCCGATGCCTCGCCGGGGGCGCGGTCTCGCTCGGCGTCGGCTTCGCTGCCGCCGCTATCGCCGTCATCATCGGCGCGGCGTACGGGGCCACCGCCGCCTACGCCGGAGGACGCATCGACGCGGTCATGATGCGCATCGTCGACACCCTCTACGGGCTGCCGTACATCTTGCTCGTCATCCTGCTCGCGCTCGCCGCGGACGCCCTCGCGGACCGCAGCCTGCGCTCCGCGGTCGGCGCCGCCGCCCAGCAGCGCGAGGCCTACATCGAAGCCCGGGGCATCCCGGCGTCCGCCCCCGACCGCGACGACGCCATCGCCCGGGCCGCCGCGGATGCCGCCCGCCTCTACCCCATGCCAACGGACGGCGCGCGCACGGCCGTCAACATCGCCACCATGCTCGTCGCCATCGGGGGCGTCTCATGGCTCACCATGGCCCGCGTCGTTCGAGGGCAGGTGCTCAGCCTCAAGGCGCGCCCCTTCGTCGAAGCAGCCCGATCCATTGGCGCCAACCCGATGCGGATCTTCTTCCGCCACCTCCTGCCCAACCTGGCCGGTCCGATCGTGGTCTACGCCACGCTCACCGTCCCGCAGGCGATCCTGCAGGAGTCCTTCCTCTCCTTCCTTGGCATCGGCATCGCCCCGCCCACGCCCTCCTGGGGCACGCTCGTCGCCGACGGCCTCTCCCAACTCAACCCCGTCCGGTCTCGGTGGTGGCTCCTCCTCTTCCCCTCCCTCTTCCTCGCCGTCACGCTGCTCGCCCTCAACATGCTCGGCGAGGCCCTCCGCGAATCGCTCGACCCGCGCCGCGACCGACCCCGCACGCCATGACCCCCGCGCTCCGCATCGACCGGCTCTCGGTCTCCTTCCCGTCCCCCGACGGGGGGCGCCGCCACGCCGTGAGCCGCGTCTCCCTCTCGGTGTACCCGCGCCAGACCCTCGCCGTCGTCGGCGAATCCGGGTCGGGGAAGTCCGTCTCCGCGCTCAGCGTGCTCCGCCTGCTTCCCCGCGCCGCGCGCGTCGAAGCGGGCCGCATCCTCCTCGCGGCCCGCGACCCCGCCGCGGCTCCGGTCGACATCCTCAGGCTCCCCGAGCGCGACATGCTCCCGATCCGCGGCGGCGATGCCGCCATGATCTTCCAAGAGCCGATGTCCTCGCTGAACCCCGTCTTCACCGTCGGAGAGCAACTCATCGAGGCCGTCCGCCGCCACCGCCCCGCAGGCCGGCGCGAAGCCGCGTCCATCGCCGCCGACGCCCTCGCCGAAGCGGGAATCACCGACCCCGCCGCGCGTCTCCGCCAATATCCCCACGAGTTCTCCGGCGGCATGCGCCAGCGCGTCATGATCGCCATGGCCCTCGCCTGCCGCCCGCGGATCCTCCTCGCCGACGAGCCCACCACCGCCCTCGACGTCACCGTCCAGGCCCAGATCCTCGCCCTCCTGGCCCGCGCCCGCGAGGACCGCGCCATGGCCGTCGTCTTCATCACCCACAACCTCGGCGTCGTCGCCTCCATCGCCGACACCGTGTGCGTGATGTACGCCGGCCACGTCGTCGAATACGGCCGAGTCTTCGATGTCTTCGAGCAGCCACTCCACCCCTACACCCGGGCCCTGCTCGCGGTGTGCCCGCGCCTCGATGGCCCACAAGAACGGCTGCGCACCGTCCCCGAGATCATCGCCCATGGAGGCCCCCAAGGCATGGAACTGCCCAACGGCCGCCACGCCTGGTGGCCGCACACCAAGGCCGATCCCCGCTCCCGTCCAGCCGCGCTCATCCAGGTGGAGCCAACCCGATGGGTCGCCGCGGACGCCCAACCGGGCGAGGACGCCCCCCCGCCCGACATCCCGTGGCGTCGAGGCGATCCGGCCAGGATCCTCGGGAAGTTTGGCTGACATTTTGCAGTTCCGAGCGCGCGCCCGCACCATTCCGGCGTATCATTTCCGGGATTGCCCTCCCACGCACACGGAGGGCACGCAACGTTCTTCGCCATCTTGACACCGCGCCGGCACGCGCGGAGAGGAGTCAGAGAGATGTCAACGCCACGGTATTCGTTCACCGCGCTGGTCGCGGTCGTCGGCGCCGCAACGGCACACGCCGCTCGCAACACCTCCACCTTCGCCCCGCAATCCCTGTCCTCCCTTGCCTCCACGGGCTACCGAGACTCCTCGTTCAACGGAACCGGATTCGAGGCGTCGGAGGGCTACGCCGAGGGCACGGTCAACAACCAGAACGGCTGGACCGGCTTCGCCAATCTCGGGGCCAACGACGCCAGCACCGTCGGGACCGGCGGCAACCCGGGACAGGCCCTCCGTCTCACGAAGAACGCGCAGTCCGCACAAGGCGCCTTCCTCGGGGGCTTCAGCCCGATCTTCTCCAACCCTTCCCGGCGCACCATGCAGGTCGACGTCCGCATCGACGACAGCGGCGGCAGCAACTACTTCTTCTCGGGCGCCACGGTCTCCTCCCCGATTCCAGGAGAGCCGAACGCGACGCTCTTCGTGGTGAACTTCGACTATCGCGGCACGATCTACGTCGGCCAGAACACCGCGGGCGCGCTCACCTTCGTGAACACCGGCATCAACTGGGCCCGCAACACCTGGAAAACCGTCTCTGTCGAACTGACGCAGACCGGCATCAACTACCGCTACGACGGACAGTCCTTCAACGCCGGCTTCCTGAACCCGACGCTCGGCAACTCCGGCCTCCTCGAGCAGGCCGTCCTCTACAGCGATAACTACCAGGACGCGGGCGCCGGCTCCATCAGCGGCGGCGCCAATCCCGCCGCAGGCTACTTCGACAACCTCGCCCTCATCCCCGCCCCCTCCACCGCCCTCCTCTTCCTCGCCCTCTTCGCCCCGAGGCGCCGAGGCTGAGCCGCCGCTCCTCTTCTCGATCTTCCGACCGGGCCTCAGAAGGCCCGGTTTTTTGTTTGCTTTCGCGTCCTCACGGCGCATGGTTCATCGCGCGCGGAATCGCGACGCGACCGAGAACCCCAAAGCCCCCCATGCGCACCACCGCCGCCGCACTCGCCTTCGCCGCGCTCGCCAACCTCGCTGCCGCAGGGCCACGCGCCGTCGGCATCGTCGGCTCCGCCCCCACCGTCGCGCTCGTCGACTCCACTCCCCACGTTCGAGTCGTCACCCACCGCGCTCAATTCGCGCCTCCCACCCTCCCCGGCCGCGCCCGCGTCCGCATCAACGCCCAATCCATCGATATCAGCCCCGCCGTCCGCATCGAAGGCCGAGGCGTCAACGCCCGCATCGAGGCCGCGCGACAGCGCCTCCTCCGCGACCGCGGCGACATCGTCGCCGTCCGCACCTTCCGCAGCGACCGCGCCGCACCCGACCGCCGGATGACTCCGGCGTTTCTCCCCACCCCCCGCGCCATCATCCCCGCGCCAGGTCGGGCGCGTCCCGACGAGGGGCCTCGCGCCGAGGCTACCTTGCCCCGCTGAGCCTCTCCGCCAGCGCCTTCCCTTCCGCGCTCCCCAGCCCCGCCGCCGCGCGCGCGAAAACCAAAGCCTCGTCGGGGCGGCCAGCGTGCACCAGCCACTCCGCCGCCCCCAGCGCCGCGCCAGCGTCTTCCGTCCTCCGCGCCGACATCCGCATGAACGCCGCCGCGGCATCGCCCGGCCGGCCGAGCAGGCCGTAGCACAGCGCCAACTCCTGCGTCGCCGCCGCGTCATCCGCCAGCGCGGCATCGCCGAGAGCAAGAAGCAGCCGCACCGCCTCCTCCGGCCGATTCTCCCTCCGATGAACCCGGGCCTCGATCACCCGCCACCGCGCGTTGGTGGGCTCCAGCGCCCGCGCCCGGACAATGTGTTGCCTCGCCATCGGCAGGTTGCCCTCCTGCAACGCCATATCCGCCAGCGCCGCCCACGCGATCGGCTGATCCGGGTCCAGCGCCGCCGCCCGCACCAGAGACTCCTTCGCCGCCTCGACCCTCCCCAGCGCCCGCTCCACCTGCGCCAGATACAGCGGGTGCTTGGGATTCGACGGGTCCATCGCCCGCGCCGCGCGGTAATGCTCCACCGCCCGCTCCGGCTTCCCGATCTGCGAGGCCACCGTCCCCGCGGCGAAACGCAACTCCGCCCCGTCGGGCCCGATCGAGATCGCCCGCTCGTATTGCTCCAGCGCGTCCGCGCCCCGGTCCAGCGCCAGCAGACACTCGGCGAGCATCACCCGCGAGTCCTGATCCTCCGCGTCGCGCTCCACCAGCGCCCGCGCGATCGCCTCCGCCTTCGCCGCCTCTCCCTTGTTCAGGTACGACCGCGCCGAGGCCATCGCCTCCTCCAGCCCGGCCCGGACCGCAGGACCGCGCCTCGGCGACTCCGGCTCGACCGCCGCCGCGCCGCTCGGCGACGCCGACGGCTTCGACTCCGCAGACCTCGGAGGCGCCGCCGCCATCCGCAGCGCCACCGCGACCGCCGCCATCACCGCCAGCAGGCCGAACCCCACGCCCATCGCCGCCGCACGCCTCGCCCGCAGCCGCTTGAGCCGTTCCTCGGACATGCCGACACCATACGCGCAACCGACGCGGCATCGCGAGGCCTGCGAGTACACTCGCGACCCCCATGCCCGAACTCTCCAAGGCCTACCGCCCTTCCGAGCACGAAGGCCGCATCCGCGCCCGCTGGGACGCCGCCCGCGCCTTCCACGCCGACCCCGCGACCGTCACCGCCGGCGCCCGCCGGCCCTACACCATCCTCATCCCACCGCCCAACGTCACCGCCGCCCTCCACCTCGGCCACGCCCTCAACACCACCCTCCAGGACGTCCAGGCCCGCGCCCACCGCATGATGGGCTTCGAAACCCTCTGGATGCCCGGCACCGACCACGCCGGCATCGCCACCCAAACCGTCGTCGAGAAGCGCCTGCTCGCCTCCGAAGGCAAACGCCGCACCGACTACCCCCGCGACGAGTTCGTCGCCAAGGTCCAGGCCTTCAAGGACGAGTACGAGGCCCTCATCACCGGCCAACTCAAGGCCATGGGCTGCTCCTGCGACTGGGAACGCCAGCGCTTCACCATGGACGAGGTCTGCGCCAGAGCCGTCCGCGAGGCCTTCTTCCGCCTCTTCCGCGACGGCCTCATCTACCGCGGCAAGCGCCTCGTCAACTGGGACCCCGCCACCCAGACCGTCCTCGCCGACGACGAAGTCGAGATGGAAGAAGTCGACGGCTTCTTCTACTACCTGCGCTACCCCCTCTGCGACGCGAAGGGCAACCGCGTCCGCGTGCGCCTGCTAGGCGGCGAGGTCGACCACATCACCGTCGCCACCACCCGCCCCGAGACCTACCTCGGCGACACCGCGGTCGCCATGAACCCGCGCGACCCGCGATGGCCTGCGCTCCGCGAGGCCCAGGCCTTCGCCAGGCTCCCTCTCGTCGGACGCGTCATCCCCATCCTCGCCGACGACTACGTCGTCCTTCCCGCGGCAATGCACAGCGACCCGGAGGCCGCCGCCAAGGACCCCAAGGCCGCGTACGCCACCGGCTTCCTCAAGGTCACCCCGGCCCACGACCCCAACGACGCCGAGATCGGCAAGCGCCACAGCCTCGAAGCCATCAACGTCATGGCCCCCGACGCGAGCATCTCCGACCAGCACGGCTGGTCCGATGTCGGCGACGCCCGCCGCTTCGTCGGCCTGAGCCGTGAGGACGCCCGCAAGGCCGTCGTCGCATCCTTCCGCGACCTCGGCCTGCTCGAAGCCCAGAAGCCTTACCGCCATTCCGTCGGCCACTCCTACCGCTCCCATGTCGCCATCGAGCCCTACCTCAGCGACCAGTGGTACATCGCGGTCAAGAAGCAGATCCCCAGCCTCCCCGACGCCGGGCTGATCCAGGGAACGGATGTCCCCCTCTACTCCCTCGCGGGCCTGGCCCTCGCGCCCCTCCTCGACGGCTCCCTCCGCTTCGTGCCCGAGCGCTACGCCAAGACCTACCAGACGTGGCTCGAAAACCTCCGCGATTGGCCGATCTCACGGCAACTGTGGTGGGGTCACCAGATCGCTGCATGGAGCCGAACTGAACTAGTGCTCGAACACGATGTTCTCGAAGCGCTCGAACAGAGGCTTGGTCGACTCGTGGATCAGGGGCGAATTTCTACGGTTGGACGACATGATCCGAACCTGCAAATGAGTGACCTTAGCGCTGATCTCAACTTTGCCTCGTTGCTGTCCTTCTGCGTGAGACAACCAGACGATCACGAAGCGATCGCCTTGCTCGAATCTCATGGCTTCACCCAAGACCCCGACGTCCTCGACACCTGGTTCTCCTCCGGCATCTGGCCCGTCTCCACCATGGGCTGGCCCGACCCCGATCAATCCCCCCAGACCGCCGGCACGCTCAGCGCCTTCAACCCCACCGACGTTCTCTGCACCGCCCGCGAGATCATCACCCTCTGGGTCAGCCGCATGGTGATGTTCAACCGCTACCTCCTCGCGCACGCCGGCGCGCCCGGACCGGTCCCCTTCCGCGACGTCTTCATCCACGCCATGATCCAGGACGGCGAAGGCCGCAAGATGTCCAAGAGCCTGGGCAACGGCGTCGACCCCCTCGACATCATCGCCACCCACGGCGCCGACGCCATGCGCTTCACGCTCTGCCACATGACCACGCAGACGCAGGACGTGCGCATGCCCGTCGAGCCCGACCCGGCCTCGGGCAGGAACACCAGCCCCAAGTTCGACCTCGGCCGCAACTTCTGCAACAAACTCTGGAACGCCGCCCGCTTCGCCACCAGCATCCTCGAAGAGGCTCCGGCCGGAGAAGCCAACGTTCCCAAGGCGCTCGCCCTCGCCGACCGCTGGATGCTCTCCCGCCTTGCCGCCAGCGTCGACGCCGTCACCGCCTCCGTCCGCGCCTACGAGTACGCGGACTACGCCCAGGCGGTCTACGACCTGCTCTGGCGCGATTTCTGCGACTGGTATCTCGAGGCCATCAAGCCCACCGTGCGCGAGAACCCCGCCCAGCGCGCCGTCCTCCGCGCCGCCCTCGACACCATCCTCCGCCTCCTCCACCCCGTCGCCCCGTTCATCACCGAGGCCGTCTTCGAGCGCCTCCGCGAACTGCCCGCCGCCGAGGTCTCCGGCCTCTCGCTCGCCAGTCACCCCTCCGGCCTGCTCTGCCTCACCCCGTGGCCCGCCGCCGCGGAGAGCCTGCGCGACGCCGCCGCCGAGCGCGACTTCGAGCGCCTCCGCGGCCTGATCACCGCCGTGCGCGAGGCCCGCGCCCTGCAGAACGTCCCGCCCAAGCGCCGCGTCACCCTCCACCTCGCCAGCCCCGATCTCGCCGCCGCCGTCGCCGCCGCCGGCTCCCTTGTCGAGACCATGGCCGGCCTCGAGCGCGCCACCACCGACCCGCCACCCCCGGGCGCTCTCTCCTCGGTCGTCACCTTCGAAGCCGCGGAGCAGCGGCTCTCCAACCTGACCGACGCCGCGGACACCGGCTCCGAGCGCGCCCGGCTCTCGAAGAAGGTCGAGGACCTCGAGAAATCAATCGCCGCGCTCGAAACCCGTCTGAGCAACCCCGGGTACGCCCAGCGCGCCCCGGCCAACCTCGTGCAGCAGACCCGCGACCAACTCAACGCGCAAATCGCCGAGCGCAACGCCGCCCGCGCCGCCCTGGAAGGACTCCCCTCGTGAAGCACCGCGCCGGCGCGCTCCTGATCGTCCCCCTCGCCCTCCTGGCCGCCTGCGGCGCCGAGAAGGCCGCCGTGGTCACCCCGATCCAGCCGGCCCCGGCGCCACTTCAGGCGACGTCGGAGCCCGACGCCGCCCCTCCCACCGAGGTCGTCGAGAGCCGCGAGGCCTGGGACTTCTCCTCCAACAAAGGCGCCCTGATCCGAACCGCCCACTACCGCCTCTTCACCACCGTGCGTGAAGCGACCATCCTCAAGCGCACACCGTTGTTCCTCGAGACCGCCATCGCCCACTACCGCACGGCACTGGGCCCTCTCCCGGCGCCGCCGATCCGGCTCGACACATTCCTGATGGCCAATCGCCCCCAGTGGCAGCGCATCACCCTGGAAATCCTCGGCCGCGAGGGCGAGCGCTACATCAACATCCCCCGCGGCGGGTTCGCCACCGGGGGCCGTGCTTTCCTGTGGGACATCGGCCTCTTCGACACCCTCGCCATCGCCGCCCATGAAGGCTGGCACCAATACACCCAGCGCACCTTCCGCGAGGGCCTCCCGATCTACCTCGAAGAGGGGATCGCCACGTTCATGGAGGGCCACCGGTGGCTGGGCCCCGCCCCGTCCTTCCGCCCTTGGGCCAACGTCGAACGCTTCGATCAGCTCCGCAAGGCCCACGGCAAAAAGGAACTGAGGCCACTCACCGAACTGCTCTCCTCGGCGCCGCAGGACCTGCTCATGCGCACCGGCGATGCGGCGGTCAACTACTACGCGCAGGTCTGGGCCCTGACGCACTTCCTCAACGAGGGGGCCGGGGGCAAGCACCAGGAGGCCTTCCGGCGTCTTCTCCAAGACGCAGCAGGGGGCCTGCTGACCGATGGACTGATGACGCGATTCGGCCCTCAGCGCGCCAGCGAGGCCGCCGCTCGCCGCCGCGGGACCGAGGTGATCGAGGCCTATTTTGGCGACCTCGCCCTCCTCGAAACCGAGTACACGGCATTTGTGGACACGCTCGTCCGGGCCGGGTCGCGGCAGGCGGTGGTGTCCGGTAAATCCCCGTTGCAACAGTGACCAGTGTCCGCAGATGGCAAACCCGGGGGAAACCCCCATCCGAATTCCGCGGAGATCAGTTCGCGAGGACGAAGGGTGAACCAGACCTTCGCACGTTTTCACGATCCTTTTCGGGTTGGATTCTTGCTCGTTTGAAGAACAAACTGTATCTTTTCGGGTGAGGGAGAACGCGCTCGCCTATTCGTGTGGGCTGTCCACATGACGACTGTCGTTGCTCCCTTGGTCCGTCATCTCTGAGGCGGCCCGGCGGCGGCACTATCGATTTGGGCTCGCTCGGGGGCTTCATTCGGATCCGTTGCAGACGCCTTCCCGAATCGGGGCCGGCCGACAGGCTGGCGACGCATTGAGTTGCAGGCGTCTCGGCTCGGATTCGCTCCTCATCTCGGACGCCGACACGCGCGTCCATTCACCAAGGCTTCCCTCTTACTCAACGCCCCAGGCTTGCAGAAATGCAGGTCTGGGGTTGTTCTTTTTCAGGGAGACTCCCGGCGATGGTTGCGGCGGCCGCGGGCGATCGACCGGGCAGCGCCTCCTCCGGCTACCGCGGCAGCGACACCGATGATGCCGATGGTCAGCGTCGCAGCCCCCCCAGCGCCACTCGTCGGCATCACGACCGGCGCCGAGAGCGCCGCGATCGCGCCCAAGCCCGGGCCCAGCACAAACCCCAGGCCGATCAGCGCCTCGTGGGTTCCCCCGGCCTCAACCTCCGCCGATCCCACCTCCATCGCGTAGTAGAGGGCGGTGGCGTAGATCCCCCCCATGCCGACCCCGAAGAGCGCGAGGCCGACCAGCAGCATCGGGAGAGACACCGCGGCGACGATGGTCACGAAGCCGGCGACCAACGCGAGCGCAGCGCCGATCGGCGCCCCCCACCGCCCGTGCCATCCGGCCCACACTGCGAATACGACGAAGACGACCCACCGGAGCAAACCCCAGGTTGCTCCGACCAGTGGCTCGCGGGACTGCGGCAGCCCGAATTCCGCGATCTGTTGCGGCAGGATCGGCGCCAGGCAGTAGCACAGCAGGTAGGACATCGGCAGCAGCCACCGGCACGCGGTCAGAAGGTCGGCGTAGACCGGTGGGTGGGGCTCGTGGGCATCGTGCAGGTGGCGGGCGGGATGTTGCGGGAACGCCCAGACCCCCATCGTCACGAGGATCTGCAGCCCCCCTGCCAAGAGCAGAATCAGCAAGGGGCGATGCTCGATCAGCGGCGCCATGAGCAGGCCGGAGATGAAGGTCGTCGAGGCCCACACCACGTTGAACCAGGAGGTCGACCGCCGCAGGTCTTCGGCGCGGCGTCCGCCGGAGAGGTAGCTCTCGACGACGGGCCACATCGCCCCGGAAAGCGCGTTGAAGACGAAACCTGCCGGAAACACCGCCCACCGAAACTCGGGGAACACGGCCGGGACAGATTGGGCGAGTCCCACGCCCGTCATGATCAGCATCAGCCCGAGGCGGGTGCTGAAGC
This sequence comes from Phycisphaerales bacterium, assembly GCA_947476675.1. Classification (GTDB taxonomy): domain Bacteria; phylum Planctomycetota; class Phycisphaerae; order Phycisphaerales; family UBA1924; genus CANJRL01. Next base: position 3,170 of record CANJRL010000006.1, on the reverse strand, counting down.
CTGGGAATCGGCCGGCGAGCCGCCGCAGCAACGGCCCCACGAGGAGTGCGCCCGGGATGTACCCTAGGCCGTTGGTCACCCCGAGCAGCAGATTCTCCCACCGGGAGAACTCGAACGCGGACTTGGTGACGAAGTAGACCCCGAGATTGAACGTGGCGTTTGCCACGCTCGCGACCCAGACGATCGTGAGCAGGTACGGCAGGCTGAGGCGAGGGGCCGCAGCCGATAAGGGCTGCGTGGCGCGAGAAAGTTCGGCGGTCATCGCGGTGAAGGGGTCCCCGGGCGGGGGGCGGAAGATTGCCCATTTGGGCGGCCGATCGTAGCATTGGTGGGCCTTGCGCCCGTAGCTCAATTGGATAGAGCGTCGGCCTCCGAAGCCGAAGGTTTTGGGTTCGACTCCCAACGGGCGTATTCGTGGCGGCGGCCAGGGTGGGAGGCCGACGCGACCGGAGGGGCCCAAAAAGAACGCCGCTCAGCGTGCTTTCGCACACCGGGCGGCGAGGAAGAAACGCCTCGATTTGACTCAGCCGGCGGCGCGGTGTTCACCGCGGCGGCCGACGAGACCCAATCCCACGTACGAACGGCGCGAACGGAAGGCCCGAAACACGCTTGCAGAGTTGAGAAGATCCACGTTGCTGTGCAGGCAACGATCGACAGGAAGACTACCACGCGTTTCCACGCTTGTCGAGACAAACAACCCGAGTCGATGAGAGATTTTTCGACGGCGCTTGACGTTGAGGGATTTCCGCACCGTGCCACCCTCGCGGCGGGCGCGGAGCAGCCTTTCGGACGGCGCCGAGGAGCCGCACCTTGCCCAGATTGTCCGGAGCGCAACACCGTTCCCGGCGGCGCGGATTTCTTGAGGCATCGTGTGTGTGTCCGGAGTTGGGAACCCAGAGAGGTGGGACGGCAAAAGGCTTGGGAGGGTGGGGACCGTATCTGCGCGCCCCGTCAAGATGGTGAGCGCGATATGTGAAATGCGCTAAGTCCGCCGCGGAAAAGCCGTCGAAATCGGACGCAAGGGTCAGTCTTCCTCGAACAGCGCCTCCACGAACGCATCGGGATCGAACGCCTCGAAGTCGTCGAGTGTTTCGCCGACGCCGACGAACTTCACCGGGGGGCTCAGCCCCTGCCTCACCGCCACCACCGCGCCGCCGCGCGCTGTGCCGTCGAGCTTCGTGAGCACCAGACCGGTCACGCCGATCGCCCTGGTGAACTCCTCGGCCTGGCGGATGGCGTTCTGTCCGATCGTGGCGTCGAGCACGAGGAGGACCTCGTGCGGCGCCCCGGGAATCCTGCGTTGCACGACGTCCCGGATCTTGGTCAGTTGCCGCATGAGAGGATCCTGGGTGTGCAGGCGGCCGGCGGTGTCGACGATCAGCACGTCGACAGCACGGGCGACCGCCGCCTGGCACGCGTCGAACGCAACCGATGCCGGATCCCCGCCTTGTTGGCCCTTGACCGCCTCGACGCCCAGCCGCTCCGCCCACACTTCGAGTTGGCGCACCGCCCCGGCGCGGAATGTGTCGCAGGCCGCGAGCAGCACGACCCTGCCCTCTCCGCGCAGGCGGTGGGCGAGCTTGGCGATCGTGGTTGTCTTCCCTGCGCCGTTGACCCCGGCGACGAGGATGACGGTGGGCCCTTGATCGGCGAAGCGCAGGGTGCGCACCTCCTGTGGCCACATGGCCTTGAGTTCGCGCTTGAGGTAGGCGAGGGCGTCTTCGCCCCGGGTCATCCTGCCCGCGCGGTAATCGGTCCGAAGGCCGTCGATCAATCGCCGAGTGGTCGCGACCCCGATGTCCGCGCGGATCAGCCTGGCCTCGATGTCGTTGATGGACTCCTCGCTCAGCGAACCGCGGAAGAGCGACGGGATGTCCTTGACCGACTTGACGAGCGCCTCGCGCGTGGCGGCGAGGCCCTTCCTGATCCTCGAGAGCGCGGACCCGAACAGCCCCATGGTCAGGCGGTCTCCTGGGCCGAGGCGGGCGGCTCGGGCGACGCGTCCTGCGGCGCGGCGGCGGCCTTCGCGATGCGATCGAGCACGGCGTTGACGAATCCGGGCGATCGCTCGGTGCTGAACTCCTTGGCGAGTTCGACGGCCTCGTTGATGACGATCGCGGGGGCCGCGCGGCCGGTGGCGAGCTCGTGGTGGGCCAGGCGGATGATGGCCCGGTCCAGCGCCGGCTGGCGGTAGGCCGGCCAGTCCGGCGCCAGGCGCTTGAGCGCCTCGTCGGCGTCGCGGCGGGCCGCGTGCGCGGCGCGGGCCAGTTCCCATGCCTTGTCGCGCTCGGCCGGGCCGAGGTCATCGGCCTCCTCGAGCGAAGAGCGCACGGCGTCGGCGTCGGCCTCGCCCCGGACGTCGAGCTGGTACATCGCCTGCAGCGCCCGTCTTCGGATGTCGCGGGGGGAGGCCATGGTGCGGTCAGGCCAGCGACCGGATCGCGTGGGCGGTCTGGACGGCCGCGCGCATCGCCTCAGCGCCCTTGTTCCCGTGGGAGCCTCCGGCGCGATCCTCGGCCTGGGCCTGGGTGTCGACGGTGAGCACGCCGAAACTGACGGCGACCCCGGAACCGACGGAGGCCTGGGTCAGACCCAGGGCGACGGCCTGGGCGATGTACTCGTCGTGCCGCGTCTCGCCCTTGATGAGGCACCCGAGCGCGACGACGGCGTCGAACCCGCCCGAGTGGGCGGCGGCGGAGGCGATCTGCGGCAGTTCGAACGAGCCCGGGGCGTGCAGGACGGTCAGCGCGGACGCTCTGCCGCCGAGCTCGACAAATTCGTCTCTGGCGCCCTCGAGCAGGCGATCGGTGATGAAGGCGTTGTACCGGCTGACGACGATCGCCACGCGGAGCCTTCGTGCGGAGAGCGCGTTGCCGGGCTTGGCGGGGCCTTTGGCCATGGGGGCGAGTGTAGGACCGTCCGAATCGCCGGGGCGGGGTGGGCGTGCGGCGGTAGGATCGGCGCATGCGCAGGATCTTCCTGAGGCTCGCGCCGGTGCTGCACCTCTCGAGGGTGACCACCGCGTTCGCGGCGGTCGGGAACCAGTGGTTCGTCATCCTGTGGACCATCTCTTCGAGGCCCGACGAGGTCCCGCCCCAGACCTACTCGAGCACGCCGACGTGGGCGATGCTCGGGGGCGCCGCGGTGGTGTCGGTGGCGCTGTACGCGTT
>CANJRL010000005.1 GCA_947476675.1 Phycisphaerales bacterium | reverse complement strand
GAGCGGCCCGACCGCGCCACCGCGGCGATCAGCGGCGCCAGCGCTTCGCGCAGGGGCCGGAACGCCGCTTCCACCTCCGAGGCGCGCATGCCCGGCTCGTACTCGTCCAGCAACGCGTCGTAGAGCGTCGCCTTCCCGCCGGGCGCGGGCGCCGGGACGCCGATGCACTCGGCCTTGCGGCGCTGCAGGTCCAGCGTGTTGCGCAGCCACGGCGCGAACGAGGCGAAGTCCGACCCTTGCCGCGCCTGCTTCCACGCCTCCATCGATTCCGACGAGGTCTTCGCGATCTGCGCGACCAGGTCCGTGGGGAGGCGGCGCTGGCGGTCGTAATCCCGGCGGAACTCGCGCAGGTTCGCCGCCGCCGCCGGGTCGGCGCGGAGCGCCGCGTCGGCCTCGCACTCGCCCAGCAGGTCCCCCAGCCTCGGGTCGGTCCAGCGCTGGTGGACGATGGCGCTCAGGGCGGCCATCTGCTCGGCGCGGAGAGGCGCCGCGGCCGGAGGCATCATCGTCTCCTGGTCCCACCCCAGCGTCGATTGCACGCTGCCCAGCACCGCCGCCTCGCGGACCAGCGCCCGAAACGAGTCATACGCCCTGCTCATCGCCCGCTCCTCGGCGGCCGTGCCGCCCGCTCGCACCCCGCCCATCGTGCGGGCTGCGACCGCCCATGTCCACCGCTACCATGCGCCCCCCATGGAAAAGCCCCTGCTTTCCGCTCAACTCTTCGTCAGCCTTATCGTGCTCGCGGTGGTCGTGCACGTGATCCTGATCACCGTTGCCTACCTCATCTATCTCGAGCGCAAGATCTCCGCCTACATCCAGGACCGCGTCGGCCCCAACCGCGTCGGGTTCGATTTCGGCATCCTCCCCATCAAGTTCGGCTTCTGGGGTCTGGGCCAGCCCCTTGCCGACGGCCTCAAGTTCCTCCTCAAGGAGGACTACGCCCCCGCCGGCGCAGACAAGGCCCTCTTCACACTCGCCCCCGTCGCCATCATCATCCCCGCCCTCATGGGCTGGGCCCTCATCCCCTGGGGCGGCTTCCTCGACGTCCCCGACATCCGCCTGCTCGGCTTCCACCTCGTCGAGGCCGGCAGGGCCCAGGTCGTCGCCGCCGACGCCAACATCGGCGTCATCTACATGCTCGCCATCGCCTCGCTCGGGGTCTACGGCGTCACGCTCGGCGGGTGGGCCTCGAACAACAAGTACTCCTTCCTCGGCGGCCTGCGCTGCACCGCCGGCATGATCTCCTACGAGATCCCCCTCGGCGTCGCCATCCTGTGCGCCGTGCTCATCGCCGGCACCATCCAGCCCGACCGCATCACCAGCTTCCAGATGTCCCAAGGCTGGCTCATCGCCAGCATGCCCCTCGCCGGCCTCATCTTCTATATCTGCTCCCTCGCCGAATCGAACCGCGCCCCCTTCGACAACGCCGAGGCCGAGCAGGAACTCGTCGGCGGCTACCACACCGAATACTCCTCCATGCGCTTCGCCCTCTTCTTCCTCGCCGAGTACAGCCACATGATCACCGGCGCGGCGCTCTTCTCCGTCCTGTTCCTCGGCGGCTACCACCTGCCCGGCATCCGCTGGACGCACACCGACGCCGTCGGCCTGCTCCCCGCCCTGGTCAAGTTTGCCGCGCTCTTCGGCAAGGTGCTGCTGCTCGTGTGCTTCGCCATGGTGATCCGGTGGACGCTGCCGCGCATCCGCTACGACCAGGTGCTGAAACTCGCCTGGAACGCGCTGATTCCTCTCTCCATCGCCCTCCTGGTCGCCACCGCGGTGTTCGTGCACATGGGCTGGACCGCGTGGTGGCAACTCATGCTCATGAACGTCGCCCTCACCGCCGGCGCCATCGCCATCCTGCCGCTCCTCCCGCGCACCGAAACCAACCGCCGCCTCCCCCTGGCCGGCTCGCGCTTCATGCCCCTGTCCCCGGCCGACGCCGCCGTCTCCGCCCCGACCCACCCCTTGGCCCTGAGCGACGACGCGATCCCCGACCGCGCCGCCGCGGCCCGGGGCGGCATGGTCAGCGTGCACTGATCGGGCAGGCATCGAGGCACGAGGCATCAAGGCACAAGCCGATCCCTCGATGCCTCGATGGCTCATGCCTCGATGCCTTCCCGATGACCCGCTACCTCGCCATCGATCTCGGCGACAAACGCACCGGCCTCGCCATCGGCGATGATGAGACCGGCGCCGTCTTCCCGCTCGAGGTCATCGAGGCCCCGATGGCCGAAGGCCCCCCGGGCGAGCGCCTTCTCGCCGCGATTGCCCGCGCCGCCGCCGACCACCGCGCCGCGGCGCTCGTCGTCGGCCTCCCGCTCAACATGGACGGGACCGAAGGCCCCCGCGCGAAACTGGTCCGCGCGTTCGCCGCCCGGGCGGCGCAGCGCACCGGAGCGGCAACGCACTTCCAGGACGAGCGGCTCACCTCCGCCGCCGCCGAGTGGGAGATGTCGGGCTCGGGCCTGACCCGCGGGCAGAAGAAGAGCCGCCGCGACGCGCTCGCCGCCGCGGCGATCCTGCGCGACTTCCTGAGCCGGTCTAGCCCCGGCTCTCCGCCGCCGCCGCCCTGACCACCGCCCTCTGCCGCCGGTTGGGGAGCAGCGTGTACAGCGCGGCGACGAGCGCCGGACCCGCGATGGTCGCGACCGACGCCGCGTGCTTGCCCGGGCCTGAAGGCCCGAGCCCGAGGGCGAAGTCGTTGGGGATCTTGGCAAGCCCTCCGCGACCTTCGTTCAGCCCGGCGCCCTCGAACAGGTCGCCCAGCCCCTCCGACGCCGCCGCGCGGTCCCGCTCGGCGCGGGCCGGGTCGTGGTACCGCGTCCACCCGGCCCGGCCCGTCGCGTCCCACACGATCAGCGCGAGCCCGGCCGGGACCAGGCAACACAGCGCCGCCGCGATCCGCAACAAGAGCCTCATGGCATCCTCCGCTTCACCCCCGGTCGCCCGCGCTTACTTCTTGGGCGGCGTCTCGGGCGACACCGTGGAGAGGAACAGCGAGACATCCAGTTTCAGATCGTCCGCGACCTTGCCGGAATCCATCCCGGGGTTGCCCTTGGCCACGCCGTAGTCCGACATCTTCACCGCGAACGACGAGCGGATCGCCAGCAGGTCGCCGGGGGCGCGGACCTTGGTCTTCTCGGTCTCGGGCATCACGACGATGCGGGCCGGCACGCGCACGTCCTTGCTCACGCCCTTGATGGTCATGACCCCCACCAGCGTCGCCTCGTAGGTCGTGAAGCCGGCGTCCTGCTTCGCCACCTTGGCGTCGGCGACATCGTTCAGGGTGAAGATGACGTCGCCGAAAGACTTCGCGTCCATCCACTGGTCGCTCTGCAGGTGCTCGTTGCGCATCGGGATGCCGGTGTCCAGCGTGTTCACCGGGAGGTTGAACTGGCCCCTGACCACCGGCGCCGCTCCGGCCGCCGGGGCCGCCGGGCCGGCGGCGTAGCCCACCACCTTGTTCGAGATCCCCTTGATGTGCTCCAGAGGGGCGTCGGAATCGAACGTCACCTGCGCATCCTTCCCGGGCAGGACGTAGTACACCCTGCCCAGCGAGGCGTGCTCCGCCGGGACCACCAGCGTCATGCCCTTCTCGGTGCGCACGGCCTTGCCGGGCTCGCCCGCGATCGCGGCCGTCAGGCACGCGCCGGAGCACAGAACGAACAGGAGAGCGGCGCGGCGGAACGTCTTGATCGGCATCGGTGGAACCTCCGTGAGCGGCAGTCGGCGACGGAACTCGCCGGATGCTACCGGCCGGGCCCGCCGCTCGTGAGAAAAGATTGTTCCAACAACTAATCGGCGTGTCAAGCCGCTCCCTCCGACCCGCCGGCCGGGGGCGGCAGGAACCCGGGCCTCCGCACGCCGTCCAACCCGCCGACCGGTAGCCTGTGGGCGGCACGCAAGGAGGCCTCGAGCATGAGCGCGACGCGCACCATCGGGTTGGGTTTGGTTTGGGCCGCCGCGTCGCTGCTCGCGCCGGCGTGGGCCCGCCAGGGCGCCCCCACGCCCCCCGCCCCGGCCCCCGCGGTCAACTCCGCCGAGGACCTGCTCCGCCGCCTCGAGCGCGCCGACGAGGCCATCCGCACGCTCGAGGCCGACATCTCCTACGACCGCCGCTTCATGCTGCAGGGCGACCGTCACGTGCGCACCGGGCGGCTCTACTTCCGCCGCAACGGCGCCGACGCCCGCCCCCGCAAGACCTTCGCGGTGTGGTTCGAGACGCTCGTCGCGGGCGAGCGCCAGCAGGATGATCCGCAGGTCTGGGCCTTCGATGGGCGATGGCTCGTCGAGTCGCGCCCGGCCCAGAAGCGCTGGACCAAACGCGAGATTGCGCGCGAGGGCGAATCCTTCGACCCGCTCCGCGTCGGCGAAGGGCCGATGCCCATCCCCATCGGACAGAAGGCCGACGACATCCTCAAGCGCTTCGACGCCGAGTTGCTCCCGCCCGAGCAGGGGCTGACCGACGCCGAGCGCGCCGGGTTGCCGTTCCTCTCGAACACCTGGCAACTCCGCCTCACGCCGCGGCCCGGCGCCGGGGAAGGGCAGGGCAAGGACGAGTTCCGCGAGGTGCGTCTCTGGTACGACCGGGCAACGCTGCTGCCCAGGCTGGCGCGCACCATCAACCGCGCCCGGGACGAATCCTTCGTGGTGCTGCTCAACCTCGCGCTCAACGACGCCGCAGGCCTGCCCCCGGGGCGGATCGACCCGCCCGAACCACCCGACGGGCAGGGGTGGGACAAGCAGGTGCAGACGCTGGCGGCGGCGTCATCGGGGGCGGCGGCGCAGCCGGCCAAACCGGCCCCGGCGCAGCCCTTGCCGCGGTGATCGGCCCGCGCGGGCCGCGGCGGCGCGCGCCGGGGTGAACCCCGTCCGGAGAGTGAGGGAGCGGCTCGTTTGAGCCGATCTCGGGGCGTATGGTCCGCGTATCTCGAGATGTCGGCAGGCGCCGCTCCGCGCCGGCCGGGAAGGCAGGGGCGATGGGTCTGATCAGTCCGCTTCGTGCCGCCGCGTGCGCTCTGTCGCTGGCGGCGGCATCGACGCTCGCGCTCGGCCAGCCGAAGGAGCGGGCCTCGTTCGGCAAGCAGGAGATCGAACTTTCAGCGTCTGTTCGCGCGCTGATCGCGGCGCCGTACCTGAGCGATGACGAGCGCCGCGCGGCCCGCGTCTTCCACGGGCAATGGACGGCGAACGACCTCGAAGCGCCGGCCCTGCGCGCCCGGGCGGCCCTGATCGCCGGGGTGTGGAACCACCCCGTCTTCGCCTCGGCCGAGGTTCCCGCCGAGGATCGCGCCGAAGCCATGCTGCTCCGCGGCGACCTGGCCGAATCGGTCGCGGCGCTCGAGGGCGTCGCCGGCGTGCGGGCCGCGCGCATCCGCGCGGAGGCGTTCGAGGGTCTGGGCCGGTTCAAGGAAGCGGACGAGGCGGTGGCCCCGGCGGTCGAAGGCCTGGCCGTGGCGGCTCCGACGGCGGAGGACGTCGCGGAGGGGGTGCGGGCGCTGAACGTGCGGGCCCGGGTGCGCGGGCAGCCGGCGCGGGATTACCAGCGGATGATGGGCCTGCTCGGCCGCGCCCACGACGAGATCGACCGGCAGGACTACCGCTCCATGCTCATGGAGGCCTCGCTCCTGCTCGAGAAGGACAACCGGGGCCAGGCCGGCGAGACGCTCCTGCAGGCGCTGGCGCTGAACCCGTCCCTGGCCGCCGGGTGGTCGATGCTGGGGCGCATGGCGGTGGACGCGTTCGAGTTCGAAGCGGCGCGGGGCGCGGCGGCGAATCTGGACGCGATCGCCGCCCGGATCGGGGGTGAGGGCGCGGTCTCGCCGCTCGCGGCCGAGATCCGGGCCCTGGCCTGGCTCCGCCAGAAGGAGCCCGACCTGACCGAGCAGGAACTGGCGCCGGTGCTGGCGGCCTACCCCGGGCGACGGGAGTCGCTGGCCCTGCGCGCGGCGGCGGCGTCGCTGCGCGTGGACGATGCGGAGCGCGACCGGCGCCTGGCCGAGTTCGAGGCCCTCTCGCCGGGTTCTCCGCTGGCGCTGTTCCAGGCCGGCAAGGCGCTGAGCGAGGCGCGGCAATACGGCGAGGCGGCGGACATGCTCCGCCGCGCCTCGGAGAGGCAGCCCAACTGGCCGTTGCCCCTGATCGAACTGGGCCTGCTCGAGGTGCAGTCGGGGCGTGACGGCAAGGCGATGGAGGCGCTGCGCCGGGTGGCGGAACTCGACCCCTTCAACGTGCGCGCGGCGAACAGCCTGAAGCTGGTGGAGGAACTGGGCAAGTACGAGCGGATCGAGACGCCGCACTTCGTGCTCCGCTTCACCGAGGCCGACCGGGTGATGGCGGAGGAGATGCCCCCGGCGCTGGAGCGGATGCACGCCATCGTGGCCGGGGCGCTGCAGCACACCCCGGAGCAGAAGACGACCATCGAGTTGATGCCCGACCACGAGTGGTTCGCGGTGCGGATCACGGGCATGCCGGACATCCACACCATCGCGGCGTCGACCGGGCCGGTGATCGCGATGGAGTCGCCCCGGGTCGGGCCCCGGCACACCGGCGAGTACGACTGGGAGCGCGTGGTCCGCCACGAGTACGTGCACACGGTGGGGCTGTCGCGGACGAAGAACCGCATCCCCCACTGGTTCACCGAGGCGATGGCGGTGCACTATGAACTCGCGCCGCGCGACCAGAGCGACTGCGAGCTGCTCGCCGAGGCGCTGCGCCGGGGCGAACTCTTCGACATGCGGAAGATCAACATCGCGTTCGTGCGGCCGGAGAAGCCCACCGACCGCCAGCAGGCGTACGCCCAGGGGGCGTGGATGTACGACTTCATCATCGGGCGGTGGGGGGAGGATGCGCCGCTGAGGATGATGGACCTGTACGCGAAGGGCGTGAGCGAGCCGGCGGCGATCCAGGCGGTGCTGGGGGTGGCGCAGGAGTCGTTCTTCGGGCTCTTTGTCGAGTGGGCGCGGGGGCAGGTGAAGGCGTGGGGCATGGCGCCGGAGCCCTCGCTGGCGCGCATCCGGCGCGACGCGACGCTGGCCGAGAGCGACGGGCGGAGGGCCGTGCGCGAGTGCCTCCGAGAGATGGGGCTGCGGCTCGCGACGCGCGGGGCCGGCCTGGCCAGCGCGGCGGCGCCCAAGGAGATCGAGGCGGTCGAGCCGACGGCGGAGCGCGTTGATGGGTGGCTGGCGGCGCACCCGGATCACCCGGACCTGTTGAGGCTGCGGCTCGGGCTGATGCTGGAGGCGAGCCCCGGGGGCGCCACGGCGGGGATGATCCCGATGCTGGAGGCGTATGCCGCGGCGCGGCAAGTGGACATGGAGCCTCGGCGCGTGCTGGCGCGGCTGCGCCTCGCCTCGGGCGACCGGGCGGGGGCGGCGGCGCACCTCGAGGCGCTGGATGCGCGGGAGCAGCGCACGGCGGCGTACGCGGTGGAACTGTCGCGCATCTTCGCCGAGCAGGGGCGGCTCGACGAGGCGTCGGCGAAGGCCGAGCGGGCGGTGAAGATCGCGCCGTTCAACGGCCAGCACCGCGAACTGGCGGCGACGGTGGCGATCCTTCGAAAGGACTACGCAACGGCGGAGCGGCACATCGCGGCGCTGACGCGGCTGGAGCCCGACCAGCCGGTGCACTACCAGCGGCTGCAGAAGATCCGTGAGCGGCGAGGGGCGGCGAACTGATGCGGAGCGGTGAGGTGGTCATCCACGTTTACCTGCTCGACGAAGGCGTCGACGCGTGGATTCCCGTCATGGCGGAGAAGCTGTCCGAAACCACGTATCGCATCGCGGATCAGCCCTACGATCGCGCAGCCGAAAGATGGGAAGTTGAGCCGGGCGCAGTGGTGGTCTGCCAGCGGAAGTTGTTGTTCGACGGCACTGCCTTGGTCGCGACAAGGTTGGCTTCGGGGAGATGAGACGTCAATGGCATCGCGACGAAGCCATCACGGCGTCCCTGTACGCGCGCATAACGGTTGTCCGGACAGAAAGAAATGCCTAGAATCACTTCTCAATCGCTGCGATCTCCAAGACCACACGAGTTCGATCCCCTGACCTTGCATCACCGTTCATGGAGTGTCTCGGCATGACGGATCCATCCACGATCTCGCGGCTCATGGCCTGGTATCGCGACCAATGCAATGGCGACTGGGAACACTCCTTCGGCATCCGCATTGGAACGCTCGACAATCCGGGCTGGACTGTCGATATTGATCTTGAAGACACGGATCTCGAGGATCGCGACTTCGCAACGAAGAAGATCTACAGGTCAGACTCTGATTGGATCTTCTGTTCCAAGGAAGACAAGAAGTTCAGTGGCGGAGGCGGATCAGATAAACTGGAACAGATCATCCTTATTTTCTTAGAGTGGGCGAGTCAGGGCGACACCGCCTGATGCTGATCCCAACGAGTACGCCGACATCGAGCCGTCTCCGAACAGGGAACTGGACATGTCGGTCTTCGATATCGACAAGGCCGTAGCGCTGCTGAAGCAGGGCAAGCTGCCCGAGTGAGCCTGCGGCCTGAACGGCGGGCTGGTCGACGGCTCGTCGTTCATCTGCAACCGCCTGACCCAGCGGGTCTGGGGCCTGGGCTACATCGACGAACTGCTCTACTTCCATACCGACGCGACGCCGAGCGACGGAGACCTAAGCAACGCTTCCGGCTACTATGCCCTCGTGGACCGGCTGTACTCGGTCATCGCGGTGACGGGCGTCACGGGCGCGCTGCAGGAGCGCATCCGCTACTCGGCCTATGGCGCGCCGACCGCGCTCGACGAGGGGACCGCGATTGCGAAAGGCGACCTCAACCGAGACGGCGCCGTCACCTTCGCCGACCTGAACCTCTACTCCAACGGCTCGGGCGCCCAACTGTCCTCGGCCTCGTCGCTCTACGCCCCCGAGCTGGACGTCGACGCCAGCGGCACGGTGGACTTCGCCGACTTCAACCGGGTGCTGTCGTCGTTCGGCCAGTCGTACACCTACCGCTGGGAGAACAAGCAGTCGCTGCAGACCGTGGGCAACACGGTGGGCTACTGCGGCTACCTCGCCGACCCGGCGACGGGGCTCAACCTGGCGAGGTATCGCTGGCAGGATCCGAGCCTTGGGCGGTGGGTGAGTCGGGATCCGATAGGGTATCCCGACGGGATGAATTTCTACGAGTACGTCGGGGGGATGCCGCTCTGCTTTGTCGATCCCTTGGGGCTTTCTGCGTGGGGCGACCTCTGGGACAACCTCAAAGGTGTGCCGAAGGAGATCCCCGGCGTCATTCGAGATTGGTACAGGAATCCCGGGAAGAACCTGAGAGATGCAGAAGACGGTTACAACTCTCTCCCTGATACGGTGAAGCGGGGCATCGATTTGCTTCCTGGCGGCGGCGGCGTTCAAGTGGTGTGCGCGATCAATAACCCGACTCCAGGTAATGTGCTAAGAGGGGCGCTGTCAATGGCTCCCGGTGGGGGCCTGCTGAAGTCTGCCAAGCCACTGATCATCCGTTACCCTTCGCGTCGCGCGGCGTTTCGAGGCGCTAAGGACGCGGCGGGCGTACCGAGGAGCGCTCAGCCGTCTGCGGTGCGCCCGTCGAGGAACAGGGATGGAACTCCAAGCCGCGACGGGAGAAGGGAGTATGATTTCGGTCCTACGACAATTCGCGAAGATGGTCCGCATTCCTATGGACCTCCGGGGACGCCGGGGAACATTGACTTCCCACACTTTAATGTTGCCCCCGAACCTGCCGGAGGTCCTCACTTCGCGTATCCCCCGTGAACCTTCACAAGGAGAAATTGAACATAGAAGATTTGCGAGTAACATATAGGTCATTCTTCGATGTGGCGTCTCATTTCTGTCCGCTCCGATCAGGCGAGAGCGATGAAGAGCACGAGGATCGTCTCGAAGCGACGGGTTGGAACCCCCCCGAACAGGCCGTCCGGCTCTTCGGTTCTTCCAATTCAATTGGCGTCGCTACGGTGGATGTCGTTCCAATTGAAGCTGGGTGGACTTGGGATCGTCCGTTGTCAGAGTGTGCTAGAGTCACCGAGCGCGTGCTAAAATATTTTATTGTAGACAAGCAGTTTTCGCGTCGCACGTTCATCGGTATCTGCGAGAACTTGTTTTCCGAGCGGGTGTCTGCGCATAAGCGGTTTTGGCGTCGTTTGCGTATTGAGCAGCCGCGCTGGTTTGTTGACGGTAGTCCGTTAGCGAACGCTCGCATCTTAGAAGATACTTCGATGGTGAGTAGCAGTGCGTACCTCGAGTTGAAGCTGCTTGAATGGCGACGGCTATATCGCGGCGTAGCCGACGTCTCTGCTGCCAATCCCGCCGAGCTGTCGCTGTTGGTGCATTTGCGACAGGGATTCTCTTGGGCAGTGGTGCTATCTCTTGATGATGCCGAAGCAGCCTCGCTGGACACTGGCCTGTGCGCGTCCGCAATGGCCATGTATCAACGCGGGAAGTTGGGCGCCCTGGATCCACGACTTCTCGGGTCGGAGCTCGCCCGCGGACGGCACGTACTCTTCACGGCATGCACTACCGAACACCGAGGGGAGGCATTGGTTCGAGCCGTGTTCGCCTGCGAGCCAGAGTTATTGCCTGCGGCAAGAGATATTGGGCTTGATGTGCCCCGGGCCTGAACGGCGGGCTGGTCGACGGCTCGTCGTTCGCCTGCAACCGCCTGACCCAGCGGGTCTGGGGCCTGGGCTACATCGACGAACTGCTCTACTTCCACGCCGACGCGACGCCGAGCGACGGGGACCTGGGCGACGCCTCGGGCTATTATGCCCTCGTGGACCGGCTGTACTCGGTCATTGCGGTCACGAACGTCGCGGGCGTGGTGCAGGAACGCATCCGCTACAGCGCCTACGGCGTGCCGAAGGTCTCGCCGTTGAACCCGGGGGACGTCAACGGCGACGGCGCGGTCAACTTCACGGACCTGAACCTGTCGCTGGCGGCGTTCGGCGGCAACCTGAGCTCGACGGGCTCGACGGCGTACAGCCCCGAGGCGGACCTCAACGGCGACGGGTTGACGAACTTCGTCGACTACAACATCGTGCTCGGCGCGTTCGGCGCGGCGTACGCGGTCCCGGCGGAAGGGCGGCCCTCGCGCCCCGAGGTCGGCAACACCGTGGGCTACTGCGGCTACCTCGCCGACCCCGCCACGGGACTCTGGCTCGCCCGACACCGCTGGCACGACCCCACGCTGGGCAGGTGGATCAGCCGCGATCCGATCGGGTACGCCGACGGAATGAACTTCTGCGAGTACGTCGGCGGGATGCCGCTCTGCTTTGTCGATCCCTTCGGGCTTTCCGCGTGGGGCGACCTCTGGGACAACCTCAAGGGCGTGCCGAAGGAGATCCCCGGCGTCATTCGAGATTGGTACAGGAATCCCGGGAAGAACCTGAGAGATGCAGAAGACGGTTACAACTCTCTCCCTGATACGGTGAAGCGAGGCATCGATGCGATTCCTGGCGGCGGCGGCGTTCAGGTGGTGTGCGCGATCAATAACCCGACTCCAGGGAACCTGACAAATGCAGTACTGAGTGTATTGCCCGGCGGTAGCGGCAAAGTGGTTGGTGGGGTGCTTCGGAACATCTCGAAGCACGCCATTGATCGGATCATTCAACGCAATATAGCGCCACAGAAGATTCTCGATGCACTTCGGAATCCGATCAAGCGATCATTGGACAAGAATGGCAATAGCGTCCTTCAGGGACCCGACGCGACCGTCATCGTGAGCCCCGACGGCAATATGATCACTGGATGGCCGAATGGTGGACGTATCAGGTAGAGATGCCTACGAGAGCCGATCGTGCCAAAGTACTTCGTTCCCAAACACTTGTTGAACACATTTCAAAGCCACTTGACGGACCGCATGCCGTCATACTTGCAATCGCTGCGAGAGGACGGGACGATTGTTCTTACAGAAGATCAAGTGAATGCGGTAATCGGCTCGCTCATGGATCGGCTCTCGCAAGAGGAGGTCGGATCCGATGCAGAGCCGACTAAACTCGGCTCTCTACTTGACGATCTGATTTACATCTTCTACTCCCCGTCGATGTAAAGCGTACCCGGATCGCGGATACCAACCCCGACGTCAACACCGTCATCGACGAAGCCAACCTGTTCTATTATGATGCCTCATGGCGGCTTCTCGAAGAGCGGACGCAGTCGGGGTACGGCGGCGGCCTGAACGGGGGGCTGGTCGACGGCTCGTCGTTCGCCTGCAACCGCCTGACCCAGCGGGTCTGGGGCCTGGGCTCCATCGACGAACTGCTCTACTTCCATACCGACGCGACGCCGAGCGACGGGGACCTGAGCGGGGCTGCGTTGGCGCGACTTGCGTGTTTGCGCGTCACTGTCGACGCGGTGATGCGCGGCTCCGGCGCTTGAGGAGGACAACTCGGCCGGGTGATCGACCACGATCGTCCGCTCCTTGTTGTCGTCCCCTTGCCCCATCGTGACCACGGAAAGGCGGCGAGCGCAAGGCCGGCCCGGCGCGAGCGTCGGGAGGGCCCTGGGCCTGCAGGGCTGTACGGGCGGGCTGCGCCGGGGGTTCCGGGGTGCTCGGCGCGGCGGCTCTCGTCGGGGTGTCCTTACGGATTCGTGACGGGGTGCTCGGCGGCTGGTCGGTCGGTGGAGCAGGTGAGGATGAGGCGGCCTTGCTCGACGCGCACGGCGCGCAGGGTGACGCGTCGGCCGTCGTCGAGGGTGAGTTGGGGGGTGGCGAGGAGGGCGCCGCGGCGGTTGAGCGCGGCGGTGGCGTCGCTCGCCTTGTCGAGGTTTTCGGACAGTGCGGCGATGGCGCGTTCGAGGGGAGCGGCGCCGATGGGGAGGGAGCCTGCCGACATCGAGCCGGCGTGCGCTGCGAGGGCGCCTTCCGGGGTGACGGCCGTGGTGAGACGCAGGTTGAGAACGTAGGGCGAGCCGGGCGTCTGCAGCCCGGCGGCGATCGCGCCCGGCTGGAAGTTGACGCGCAGATCTGGGAAGCGGGGCGCTCCCGGGGTGGCGCGGTTGGCGGCCCATCGGGGGGCGCGGATGGCGAGCCAGGCGTTGGCCTGCTCCTGGGTGATGGCGATGGTCCAGGGGCTGGTGGAGTCTTCCCACTTGTGGATGCGCGAGGCGACGGCGCGTTCGACCCGCTCGGCGAGGTCGGGGCCGGTTGCGGCGTCGGTGGCGGCGGCGGCCCACCACGAGGGCGGGCGGCGGGCGAGGGCGGCGGCGAGGATCAGCGCGGCGGTGACGGCGCCGATGGCGGCGAGGGCGCCGAGGACGAGGCGCCGCTGGGAGGCGAGGCGGTGGCGGAGGCGCGCGCGGGCCGAGCCGCGGATGCGGCGCGGCGGTGCTGCTGCGAGATCGGTTTGGCTGCGCGGCACGCGTCTTCCGCTCCGGTGGAGCGGGACGAGTTTACTCGCGGAAGCGGCGCACGATGAGGGTGTCGTTCTGCCCGCCGAAGCCGAAGGAGTTGCTGAGGCAGACGTCGACGCCGCCGGAGGCGTTGAGGTCGCGGGGCTGGTTGGGGATGTAGTCGAGGTCGCACTCTGGGTCGGGGGTGCGGAGGTTGATGGTGGGGGGAACGATGCCGGTCTTGATGGCCTGGACGCAGGTGATGAGTTCGACAGCGCCGGCGGCGGCGATGAGGTGGCCGAGCATGGACTTGACGGAGGAGACGGGGACGCGCGGGGCGTTGTCGCGGAAGACGGCCTTGATGGCGCGGGTTTCGACGGCGTCGTTCTCCTTGGTGCCGGTGCCGTGGGCGGAGATGTAGTGGACGGGCGGGCGGCCGTCGTTGCCGGTGGCGAGGGGGTCGATGCCGGCCTCGTCGAGGGCTTCGCGCATGGAGTGCTGGGCGCCGAGGCCTTGGGGCTGGATGTCGGTGATGCGGTAGGCGTCGGCGGAGGAGCCGTAGCCGACGATCTCGGCGAGAGGCTGGGCGCCTCGGGCGCGGGCGTGGTCGAGGGTTTCGAGGATGAGCATGCCGCCGCCCTCGCCCATGACGAAACCGGAGCGGGTCTGGTCGAAGGGTGAGCAGGCGCGGAGGGGATCGTCGCGTTTGGACGAGACGGCGGTGAGGCGGATGAAGCCGGTGACGCCGAGGGGGTGGATCATGGTGTGGGCGCCGCCGGCGATCATCATGTCGGCGTCGCCCCGGCGGATGATCTCCGTTGCTTCGCCGATGGCCTGTGTGGAGGCGGCGCAGGCGGTGAGGCAGTTGTAGGCGGGGCCCCCGGCGCCGAAGGCGGACGCGACGTGGGCGAGGGGCATGTTGGGCTCTTGCTCGATCTCGCGGCGTGCGTCCATGCGGGCGTAGGCGGCCCTGGCCCAGGCAACGGCGTCGACGGAGCGGGTGTCCTCGCGCCAGCCGGCGAGGTTGGAGGCGACGAAGTTGTCGAAGTCGAGCGAGCCCTCGCCGGAACCGAGGTAGATGCCGAGGCGTCGGCGGTTGATGCGGCCCGAGCCGGGAGGGCCGAGGCCGGCCTGCGCCCATGCCCGTGCCGCGGCGCCGAGGGCGAAGCGGGTGTTGAGGCCGGCGTGGTCGTGCTCGGCGGCGCTGGAGGGGAGGTAGTCCTCGAGGCGGAGGGATCTGACCTCGGAGGCGAAGTCGGTGGAGAAGGCGCGGGCGTCGAAGCGGGAGATGCGTCCGACGCCGGAATCTCCCCGGAGGAGGCGGGCCCAGACGGCGTCGACGTCATCGCCGAGGGGTGTGACCCAGCCCATGCCGGTGATGACGACGCGGGGTTTCATGGGCAGGAGGTCAGGCGTCGCGGTCGTCGTCGTAGTCGTCTTCGCCGCCGGGGGCGCCGCCGCGCATGGCGTTGAGCTTGTCGGGGTTGAGGACGCGGACGAGGCCGTCCTTGAGGCGTCGCTCGCCGAAGTTGATGATGAGGCCGAGTTCGAGGTCGGCGGCGCGGAGCTGGGCGCGGAGGCGGGTGCGGTCGAGGCCGTCGATCTCGCGGCCGACGGCCATGACCTCGACGACGAAGCGGTCGTCGACGAAGAGGCCGAGTTTGTGCTCGCCGACGGTCTGGCCGTGGTACTTGACGGGGACGGCGTGGTGGAGGCGGTGCTTGATGCCGGCCTTGTCGAGTTCGAGTGTGAGGGCCTTCTCGTAGATGCCCTGGTCGAAGCCCGGACCGAGCGCCTTGTGGATCTCGATGGCGAAGCCGATGACCTGGCGAGAGACGTTGGTGAGTTGGGGATCGAGGTCTTCGATGGGGACGGGAGGACGACGCTCGTACGCCATGGGATGGTCTCCGCTGGGGTAGGGGGCGGTGTTGTGGACGCGCGGGGTGAACGGTCGCGCGGGTCGCGGCGGCGCCGCGGGGAGGGACACTCTACACCGCCCGCATGATCAGGGCGGCGTTCTGTCCGCCGAGGGCGTTGGAGCAGACGAGGACGTGTCGCAGGCGTGCGTCGCGGTGAGGGGAGGCTCCGGCCTGCAGGTCGTGCTCTGGGGAGCCGGCGTGGATGCGCGGGGGGAGGGCCTGGCGCTGGATGCAGGTGGCGGCGACGCAGGCGGCGACGCCGGCGCCTCCGGCCATGGCGTCGCCGATGTTCGGTGTGAGCGTGACCAGGGGGATGTCGGCGAGGCGGGACCCGAACACGGCGCGGAGGGCGGCGGCTTCCTCGGCGTCGACATCGCGGATGCCGGAGGCGTGGGGGATGATGGCGTCGATCTCTGGTGCGCGCACGCCGGCGTCTTCGAGTGCGGCCTCGATGGCGGCGGTGAGGCCCTCGGCGCGGGCGGCGGGGATGTCCGAGCGGGGGGATTGCCCGGCGCCGAAGCCGACGAGTTCGGCGCAGATGCGAGCGCCGCGGGCGCGTGCGGTGTCGAAGGATTCGAGGAGGAGGATGCCGCCGGCCTCTCCGAGGATGCCGCCGGGCGCCTTGGGGTCATAGGGACGGACGATGCGCGCGCCGTCGGTTTCATCGGCGGTGTGGGCGAGGCGCCCTGCGAGGTCCATGCGCAGGAGGCCCATGAGGTTGATCTTGGACTCGGCGCCGCCGGAGAAGCAGAGGTCGGCGTCGCCGCGCTCGATGACGCGCATGGACTCGCCGATGGAGAGGGCGCCGGAGGCTTCGGCGCAGGTGATGGTGTTGGAGGGGCCCTGGGCGTCGTGGATGATGGTGACGTGGCAGGCGAGCATGTTGGGGAGGTACTTGAGGAGCCAGAGGGGCTGGAGGTTGCCCATGCCGCGCTCGCCCCAGAGGGCGAGGCTGAGGTCGCCATCGGGGTCGCGTGCGGTGGCGAGCGCGGAGGTGAGTTCGTCGGTCTCGGCGGCGATGAGACCTGCGCCGATGTGGCACCCGAGGCGCGAGGGCGAGTAGGTGGGCTGGTCGGTCGAGCCTTCGGCGATGACGCCCCGGGTGAGGACGCCGGCGTGCTCGACGGCGGCCTTGGCGGCGCCGACGGCGAGTTCGATATCGCGGGCCATGACCTTGACGGCCTTGCGGTAGTGCTTGGGGACGTGGTCCTTGGCCTGGAAGTTCCGGACCTCGCCTGCGAGGCGGCAGGGGAAGCCGGAGGGGTCGAAGCGCTCGATGCGGGCCAGGCGCGATTGGGAGGCGAGCAGGCCTTCCCACAGCGGCTCGACGCCGACGCCGAGGGGTGTGACGGCGCCGAGGCCGGTGATGACGACGCGGCGTTGCATGCGCGATCAGTGTAGGTGTGGGCCCGGGGGCGGTGGCTCAGGCCTGGGTCGGTGTGATGACGGGAGCGCGGATGGGTGTCGCGGGGGCGCCGGGCTCGGCGAGGTTGCGCTGCCAGAAGCCGACGTCGTGCCAGGCGTTGAACTTCCAGCCGGCGCGGGGGATGAGGGAGACCTGGGTGAAACCGACGGATTCGTGCAGGCGCACGCTCGGCTCGTTGGGGAGTGTGATGCCGCCGATCAGCGAGTGGTAGCCCTGATCGCGGAGGACGTCGAAGAGTCGGAGGTAGAGGGCGCGGCCGACGCCTCGGCGCCTGGCCCAGTCTTCGACGTAGATGCCGGACTCGGGAGTCCACGCGTACGCGGCGCGGTCGCGCCACGTGCCGGCCTTGGCGTATCCGGCGAAGCGGCCGTCGATCTCGGCGACGATCCAGGGGTAGCGCTCGCGGGTTGCGCGCCAGGCGGCTTCGAGTTCGTCGGGGGTGACGGGGTCGTAGGAGAAGTGGATCGCCGAGGTGGCGATGAAGAGGTTGTTGAGGTCGGCGATGGGGTGGAAGTCGCGCGGCTCGGCGGCTCGCAGGAGCATCCCCTGATCGTATCGCCCGGGCGGCGCCACCCGAGCATATGCCGAACGGAGATGGGCCTGTGGTCGCACCCGGATTATCCCCTGCTTTGCGCCTAGCGTGGTCGTGGATGCATGACGCGGCGAACGACCTGAACGCGTGCGGGATCCGCTGCACGCCGCAGAGGCTTGAGGTGTACTCGGCGCTGCAGCGGTGCCTCGGGCATCCGACGGCGGAGGAGTTGCACCGGCTGGTGACGGAGCGTCGTCAGGCGCGCGGGGAGGCTGGGAGCGTGAGTCTTGCGACGGTGTACAACACGCTGGAAGCGTTGTGCGGGCTTGGACTTGCGCGTCGACTGCCGGGCCCGAGGGCGGGGCTTTCGGGGGCCGCGGAATGCCGGGCGGCGCGGTACGAGGCGGCCGGACGCGAGCATTATCACGCCTACACGCCGGACGGTTCGGCGCACGATATTCCGGAGGATCTGGGGCGTCGGATGCGGGAGGCGATCCCGGAGGAACTGCTGCGCGAGTTCGAGGCTCGGACGGGGCTGAGGGCCTCGCGTGTGGTGATCGAGGTGGAGTCGGACGGCGCGGCATGACGGCGTGCGGGGGCGGGGGCCGGCGGTTTCATGAACACCGGGGCTCCGGGAACCGATAGAAGGAGGTGAGGGGTTCGAGTCCGGCGTGACCCCAGGAGCCTGCCATGCGCGATCAGAGCGGGTCGGAGCGTCGGAAGCACGAGCGGTTCGTTGTGCCGCCCATGTACACCCCGCTGCTTGTGCGCCTCCAGAGCGAAGACGCGTTCGGGCGTGAGGGGTTCGCGTACGACGTGTCTCTTGGGGGGTTGCAGTTTGAGCTGGACGAAGCGATCGCGCCGGGGACCGGCATCGCGGTGTGTCTGGAGTTGCCGGGCGGGCTGAGCGTGCAGGAGCGAGCGGGGCCGGAGCGCTCGCCGATCTACGCCCTGGCCAACGTGGTGTGGATCGAGGACGAGGACGAGCCCGGGCCGGTGCGGATGGCGGCGGTGTTCACGCGGTTCGCGCGGGCGGGCGATGAAGCGCGGCTGCGGGCTCGGCTGGGCAGCGGCGTGTTCGTGCGCAAGGCCGCGTGACCTCTCTTAGCGGAGCGAGCGGGCGAAGGACGCGATGGCGTCGGCGTTGTCGCGCGCAGGGCGGGAGGCGTCGAGCACAAGGTCGGCGAGGGAGAGGTAGAGCGGGTCGCGCGCGGCGAAGAGATCGGCGATTTCTTCGAGCGTGCCCTTGCCGGTGAGGCTGGGGCGGTCGCCCGGGCTTGCGGCGAGGCGGGCGCGCAGGGCGTCGGGCTCGGCGCGGAGGTAGGCGATGCGGGCCTCGTTGCGCGCCCGGGCGGCGCGGAGGGCGTCGGCCGCGCCTGGCGCTGTGGGCGTGCCGCCGCCGAGGGCGAGGACTGAGGCTTCGATGCCCAGGGAGTCGGCGAGGGCCCGCGCCTCGGCGGCGCGGAAGGCGCTCTCGCCGGCGGTGGCCCATGCCTGCGCGACGGTGTGGGCGCCCAGGAGCGTGAGGGTTCGTTGGTCGAGGTCGATGAAGGGCCGGCGGAGCGCGGCGGCGACGAGCGCACCGACGGTCGATTTGCCAGAGGCACGGAGGCCGATGATCGCGAGGGTGGGGATGGGCGAAGCGATAAGGCCAAGCCTATCGCTGGCGGGAGCCCCGGGAAGCCCTCGGAAGGCCGCAGAAGCCCCGAGGAAACGGCGCGGGATGATGCCCGGGGCTCATCCGTACTTGCTTAGGAGTTCGATGATCTTGGGTTGATTGCGGTTGATCTGGAGGCTGCGGCGGAAGGCCTCGGCGGCCTGTTCGCGGGCGGGCTTGTCGCGCTGGCCGGGCGGGGAGGTGAGGTAGCGGTTCAGCAGGCACACGCCGATGCCGTTGTGCGCGGGGAAGTGGTCGGGATCGGCGGCGGCGGCCTTGCGGAAGGATTCGAGAGCCGCGTCGTACTGGCGAAGGCGGAACTGTGCGGAGCCGAGTCGTTCGTAGGCGGGGGCGGTGGGTTTGATGGAGACGAGTCGCTCGAGGGTGCTGGCCATTTCCTGGAAGCGGCCGAGTTTGCCGAGGCTGTCCGCGAGGTTGAGCAGGAGTTCCGGGGAGGATTCGAGGTCCATGAGGCCGGCGGCGGCTTCGTATTCGGTGACGGCGTCGGCGTGGCGCTCGAGGGCGGCGTAGACGGCGCCGAGGTTGACGCGGGCCGGGCCGTAGTCGGCGTCGATGCGGACGGCGCGCTCGGCGTAGGGGAGTGCCTGGCTGGACTCCTTGAGTTGGAGGTAGGCGGTGGCGAGGTTGAGGTTGGCCTCGCGGCTGTTCGGCTGGATGGCGACGGCTCGGAGGTAGGCGCGGACGGCCTCGGCGACGCGGTCAAGGAGTTGGAGCATCAGGCCGTGGTTGAACGCGGCGTGGTAGTTGGCGGGGTCGAGTTGGCCGGCGCGGCGGTAGTTGGCCTCGGCGGCGGCGTAGTTGCCCTGGTCTTTGTAGATGTCGCCGACCTTGACCCACGCGGTGGTGAGCGTGGGGTTCTCCTGGATCACGCGCGTGAGTTGGGCGATGGCCTCTGCGATCTTGCCCTCGGCGAGGAGCGCGTCGGTGTCGGCCAGTTGCATCGGTGCGTCGGGCGCCGGCGCGGAGCGCGTCGAGGGCTCGGTGGCGCAGGCGCCGGCTGCCGCGCAGGCGAGGAGCGCCGCGGCGAGGCGGGCGTGGATGTATGTGAAGCGGACCGGTCTCGGCACGTTCGCGGTCTCCGTGGGGCGCGCTCGCGGGGCGCGTGGGCGCTCGGCGGCGGATCAGCCCTGAGCGTCGGCAGAATACGGCCCACGCTTGCGGGATGCCTTGCGCGCCGCGGGCCTGGGCTTGGCGGCGGGCTTGGCCGGCCTGGCGGGCTTCGGGGCGCGGGTCTTGGGCGCGGGAGAAGACGACCGGAGCAGGCGGCGGAGTTGGCGGAGGTTGACGGTGTCCCACGGCGCGCCCGAGGGGGAATCTTCCTTGGGGGTCTCGAGGATCATGGGTACGCCGGCGAGTTCGGGGCGGTTCACAACGGCGCGGAAGGCGCCGAGGCCCACTTTGCCCTTGCCGATGTGCTCGTGTCGGTCGAGGTGCGAGCCGAGGGCGCCCTTGCTGTCGTTGAGGTGGACGGCGCCGATGAGCGACAGGCCGCAGACCTCGTCGAAGCGGTCGAGGGCGGCATTGGCGGCGTTCTCGGTGCGCAGGTCGTGGCCGGCGGCGAGGGCGTGGCAGGTGTCGAAGCAGAAGCGGACGCGGCGGTGGGCCTCGTCACCGAGGGCGTCGAGGAGGCCTTGGCGGATGGAGGCGAGGTGCTCGAACGGGCCTCCGAGTTGGGAGCCGGCGCCAACGGTGTTCTCGAGGCAGATGGCGACGTTCGCGCCCGTCGTCTCCTTCAGGAGACGGGTGTATGCGGAGACGATGCGGCTGATGCCGGCGTCGACCCCGGCGCCGGAGTGTGCGCCGGGATGGCTGACCAGCAGGGTGATGCCGAGTGCGGCGGCGCGAACGATCTCCTCGCGCTGCAGGTCGACGCTCCTGGTCCAGAGGGCGTCGTCGGGGGAGGCGAGGTTGACGAGATAGGAGTTGTGGGCGACGACGCGGCCGCGCCAGCCGAGGCGGTCGAGTTCGCGTGCCCACTCGTCGGCGTCGGGGTCTTTGAGTGGTGAGACCTTCCACTGCCGCTGGTTCTTGGTGAAGACCTGGACGGTGTCGAAGGCGAGGGATTCGGCCTCGCGCAGGGCGTTGGCGAGGGCGCCCGCGATCGAGAGATGAGAGCCGAAGAGGGGCATCGGGCGAGCATACTGGCGGGGCCTGGGCGGATGCGCGTGGAGCGGGCTTGCCGCGGGGCCCGGGCATGGGACAATGCCGGGCGATGACAAGCGTCGTGTTCTATTTTCAGGTCCACCAGCCCTACCGCCTCAAGCGCTACACGGTGTTCGAGGAGCACCCCTTCTATTTCGACGACGCGAACAACCGGAAGATCATGGAGAAGGTGGCGGGCAAGTGCTACCGCCCGGCGACGCAGAAGATCCTGGACCTGGTGAGGCGGCACCAGGGCAGGTTCCGGGTGTCGTACGCGGTGACGGGGGTGTGCCTGGACCAGATGGCGGCGTGGGCGCCCGATGTGATCGACCTGTTCAAGCGCCTGGCCGAGAGCGGGTGCTGCGAGTTCATCGCGGAGACGTACCACCACTCGCTGTCGTTCATCTATTCGAAGCAGGAGTTCGAGCGGCAGGTGGATCTGCACAGCGAGCGGATCCGCGACCTGTTCGGCCAGACGCCGGCGGTGTTCCGCAACACGGAGCTGATCTACAGCAACGACGTGTCGCGGCACATCATGCAGATGAAGTGCCCGGAGGGCAGGCCCAGGTTCCGGGGGGCGATCGCCGAGGGCGTGGACTGGCTGCTGGGCTTCCGCTCGCCGAACTATGTGTACCGGCCACCCGGGCCGGTGGCGGCGGGGCGGGACGGCGGGCCCTTCTCGCTGCTGCTGAAGAACTACCGGCTGTCGGACGACATCGCGTTCCGCTTCTCGAACCGGGGGTGGGCGGAGTGGCCGCTCACGGCGGAGAAGTTCGCGCGGTGGGTGAACCAGATCAACGGGGACGGGTTCCTGTGCAACCTGTTCATGGACTACGAGACGTTCGGGGAGCACCAGTGGGCGGAGACCGGGGTGTTCGAGTTCCTGGACGCGATGCCGGAGAAGGTGTTCGACGTGAACCCCGGGCACAACCACTTCAACACGGTGAGCGAGGCGCTGGCGCAGTTCGCGCCGGTGGGGGAGTACGACGCGCCGAACCTGACCAGTTGGGCGGACACGGAGCGCGACCTCTCGGCGTGGCTGGGGAACGCGATGCAGCACTCGGCGCTGCAGGAGGTCTACCGGCTGGAGGGCGAGGTGAAGCGTCGGGCGCAGGAGGCGGAGGCCTCGGGCGATGAGCACGAGAAGGCGTACGCGCGGTACCTGATCGAGGACTGGCGGAAGCTGACCACCAGCGACCACTTCTACTACATGTGCACGAAGTACTTCGCCGACGGCGACGTGCACAAGTACTTCAACCCGTACGACTCGCCCTACGACTCGTACATCAATTTCATGAACGTGCTGGACAACGTGCGGACGCGGGTGGAGAAGAGCGTGGCGGCGGGGGTGTGAGGCGGCGGGGCGGTCTCACGGGCACGCCGTGCCGTAGGCGCCGAGGACTTGGCTGAGGTCTTGGAAGGTATACGCGACGCCGTAGGAATCGAGGACGGCGGTGAGGTCGGCGAAGTTGACTGCGCCGTCGGCGTTGACATCGCCGGGGCAGATGGCGCGCTGGCAGAGGGACCAGAAGACGCGCTCGAAGCCCCGGGCGCCGGCGCCGGACTGGTGGACCCAGTCGGCGCCTCCGGGGAACCAGCCGGCGGCCTTGGCGGGCTGGAAGCGCTGGGCGCGCATGAGGTTGGCGAAGGCGACCGGGCGGCCGAGGATGGACTGGAGTTCGATCTTGGCCTGGTACGCGGCCCGCTCGACCTGGCGCATGTAGGTGCGCTCGATGCCGGCGGCGTTGTTGTCGCCGATGGGGTAGTGGGCGCGGAGGCAGAACGAGGGCTCGGGCAGGCCGGCGGCGATTGCCGCGCTGCGGATGCGGAGCGCGGCTGCGACGAGGTTCTCGCGGAGGGCGGGGAGGATGGTGACGCCGTCGAACTCGGTGGGCTCGAGGTTCTTGCCGAGGTCGATGAGGATGTGGGTGACGGGCCAGTGCTTGAAGAGTTCGACGAGGGCGGTGTCGGTGATGAGTTTCTCGTTGGCCCAGTCGGCGGCGGTTCCTCCGGAGAACCCGAAGAAGCCGAGTTCTGTCCCGGCGACATCGGTGCGGTGGAAGCGGACGGCGAGAGGGGCGAAGACACAGTTGGGCTGCTGGGCGGGGGCGGCGTAGGGGGTTTCGACGGTGTTGTCCGCGCTGGCGACGAAGAAGGAGGGCTCTCCGGCGCCGTTGCACTGGAGCGTGACGCGCTGGATGCCCGGGGCGGCGGCCGGGTTGAAGGTGTGGGTGCGGGCTTCTGTGATCGTGCCGTAGAGGTTGAAGGCGGCGCCCTGGGGTGTGCGGTTGGCGAAGATGTCGATTGCGCGGAGGGAGAAGCGGTTGTCGTGCCAGACGAGGAGGTCGATGGTCATGGCGCCGTCGCGCCAGGAGCCGGAGTAGAAGTCGTTGAACTTGTTGGCGGGGAAGGCGGCGGAGCCGCCCTGGAGGGTGGCCTTGAAGAGGCCGATGCCGCGGGGGGCGTCGGAGAGGAAGCGCAGTTCGCCGTAGGTGCGTGCGGCGATGTTGATGCGGGGCCCGGAGGGCGAGCCGGTGGTGAAGGTCTGGAAGGAGCCGAGCGGGTCGGGGGAGAGGATGCGAGCGGAGAGGTCGAGGGCGGGGCTGGTGAAGAACTGGGCGACGCCGAGCGCGCTCTGGGAGGTGGCGGCGGTCTGGGAGAGCCAGCCGCTGACCTGGCGGATGCGCCACTCGGCCTTGGCGCCGTCGGGGATGCGGTTGTCGGCGTCGATGGTCATGGTGGAATCACCGAGGCCCATGACGACGGCGGGGCCGTTGCGCACGGCGTTGGCCCAGGGCGCGAGGTCCTCGTGCAGCGGGGGTCGGGAGAGGATGAAGGTGGAGGCGTTGGACGCGATGGCGTTTGCGACGGGTGGGTTGGGCTCGCCTCGCTGCTGGCTGGTCACCATGCCCGGGGTGAGGTCGATGAGGCAATCCTCGTCGTAGGCGATCGAGTCGCCGGCGGCGAGTGTGCTCAGCGTGGTGGTGGGGTCGGCGAGCGAGGTCGCGAGCGCCGCTGCGGCGGGGCGTCCTCCTGGGCGCGCGATGGGGTGGATGGCGCCCGGGCCGATCGCGACAGGCTCGGACCAGGTGAGTCGGATGGTGCGGCCATCGGGAAGAAGTTCGGCCGCGACGAGCGATGGGCCCG
This sequence comes from Phycisphaerales bacterium, assembly GCA_947476675.1. Lineage (GTDB taxonomy): Bacteria > Planctomycetota > Phycisphaerae > Phycisphaerales > UBA1924 > CANJRL01. The sequence continues at coordinate 22,779 of CANJRL010000005.1, read as the reverse complement.
TGGCGCCGCGCGGGGTGACCCCGGAATTGCCGGAAGAGCGGGCGAGGGCGGGAGCAAGAGTCGAGAGCGCGCAGGACAGCGTGAGCGCAGCGAGAGCATGGCGCCGCATTGGTCACCCCGTGACGGAAAGGAGAGAGTTCGCCCAGATTTCCCCGGCGCGCCCCGATGGCGCCCGGAATTCGCATGATGCGCCGCGAGCGCGGTGCATCAACATCCAGAGTACATTTTGGGGTGAAGACGAGATGTTTAGCGTGTGAATGAGTCCTCAGAATCCGCGAAATCCGGCGGAAAAGCCGGTTTCATGAGGGCCGCGCCGGCGTGGTGACGTGGGGTTGTCAGCGGGAGGGATTTTGCCGCATCGTCGGGGGGGACCGGGAATCCGATGCGCAACGCACAGCGGCGCGGGGGTTATCTACCCCGCGCTGCAGCGCGTTCGTCGTGACGACGTCCTCTCTCTCTCCAATCGCGCCGCCGCGGGGGTGACCGCGACGGGCGAGGGTGATCACAGGCCCGGCCTCTCTCGCGGGCGCGACGCCCGGATCCGCGGGATTGGCGCGGGCGGGGCGGCGGCCTCTCGGGCCTGTGGGAATGAGGAACGTACCGCGGAAGCGTGGAGGCTCAAGCGATTGGGCGCTAGGAGTGCGCGAGGATGCCGTCGCCTTCCGCAACTGCTGTTCAGACAGCCGGTTGGGCGAGGCGCCCGGGGCGGGCGGGGCGCTGTGTTTGGGGGGGTTAGCGGGGCGAGGTCATCTGCGGGTAGACGATGACGCGGTCGTGGACAAGGATGACCAGGTCGGGCGCGCCATCGCCGGTGACGTCCTCGATGAGCGCGGTGGAGGGCTCGAAGGCGCGGGATTCCTGGCGCTCGAAGACCCGTGATTGGAAGACCTCCCACTCGGTGGCGGGGTAGAGGCGGCGTGCCGCGGAGAACGCGAGGATCTGGCAGCGGTGCTCCTTGGCGTCGAGGACGGCGAGGTCGAGGAGGCCGTCGCCGTTGAGGTCGCCGGCGGCGATCTCGTGTTCGGTGCGGTTGTCTGCGTCGGAGCGGTAGGTGGCGAACTCCTGGAGGGTGGTGCGCGAGCCGGCGAGGCGGACGACGCCGAAGCCGTCGTCGGAGAGGCAGAGGATGTTGGGCTGCTGGTCGCCGGAGAAGGCGCCGGCGAAGATGGCGCGGGGCTCGAAGCCGGTGAGGCGGAGGCGGTCGACGGCCTTCCAGGTTCCGGCGTCGCGGCGCATGAGCACGAGGCGCTTGGCGGCCTTGTCGGAGGCGACGATCTCCTGCGGCGCTCCGGCGGCCTGGCTGATGACGGTGAGGCCGACGAACTGCGTGGCGGAGTCGGTGTCGGTGACCTGCTCGACGACGCGCCAGCCCTTGTCGGGGTCGAAGGCGCAGGCGCGGACGAAGTTCTTGTCGGCGATCAGGAGTTCCTGGTGCCCGTCGTTGTCGACGTCGAGAAGGCCGGTGTTGTCGGGGCCGGCGGCCTGCACGAGGCCGAACTGGGGCATGGTCTTGTCGGTGAGAACCTTGGCGCCCGTCGGCTCTTCGATGTTGCGGACCATGACCATGGGCTCGCCGGGGGTGAAGAGCAGGAGGTCGGTCGCGCCGTCGTGGTCGATGTCGGCGGCGAGCATGGAGCGGGGGGGCCTCGTCACGCCGGTGAGTTCGATGCGGGTGGCCTGGGCGCCGGTGGCGTCGGGGCGGTGGATCTCGAGGGTGTGGTCGCGCTTGTTCTGCACGACGATGGCGAGCGCGGGGCCGGACTTGAGCGTTGCGGCGGCGATGGCGACCGGCGAGCCTCCGGGGGTAGCGAGGGAGATGGGCTTGGGGAAGGCGAGGCGGCCCGTGGAGGCGTCGAAGGCGCTGACGCCGACGGCCTTTTCTTCCTCGCTGAGGACGAAGACGTCGAGGGGGCCCCCGGCTGGGTTGGTCCATCGGCCGGCGGCGAGGCTCTTCGGGGCCTTGAAGGCGCTGAAGCGCTCGGCGCGGGAGAGGCCGAGAGATTTTTCCTGGCGGTAGAAGAGGAGGCTGTTGCCCTTCGCGTCGGCGGCGATGAGGTCGAGTTGGCCGTCGCCGTCGATATCGGCGACGGCGACGGCGCGGTCCTTGGATTCCTCGTCGGTGAAGCCGTAGACCTCGGCCTGGACCTCGCGCTCGGCGCCGGATCCGCTGGCGGGCTCGATGGGCTGCTGGGCGATGTCGAAGCAGACCATGCGCCGGCTGGCGCGCTCGATGACGGCGAGGCTGGCGGGCTTGCGGTCGGGGAAGCGCAGCGGCTTGCCCTCGCGGAGTTGGGGCATCTCGAAGCGGAGTTCGGGGCCGATCATGCCGGCCTTGCCGCCGGCGGCGGTGGCGCGGGGGCTTGGGCGCTGGAGCCAGAGCCGGATCGGCGCGGCGTCCTCCGGGGCGGCGGCGAGGATGTCCTGCATGCCGTTGCCGTCGTAATCCTCGACGAAGAAGGCGGCGATCTGCTGGTTCTGCGCGGCGGCGGCGCCGAGGCGGGTGGGGTCGCCGAGGGCGGGGGTGGCGCCGGCGGCGCCGAGGAGCGGGAAGACGGCCATCTGGCCTTTGACGACCGCGAGCACCTCTGGGCGCGAGTCACCGGTGACGTCGGCGACGGCGAGGGAGGCGGGCCCCGCGCCCAGGCCGGCGACTCGCTTGCGGCTGGCGACCTTGAAGTCGCCGGATGGCTCCTGGTGGAGGATGACGATCTCTGCGGGCTGTCCGGCGTAGACGATGTCGAGCCTGCCGTCACCGTCGAGGTCGACGGCGCGGAGGGCGGTGACGCGGTTGGAGACGGAGACTTCCTTGCGGTCGTACCAGCGGCTGCGGGGGAGTTCGTTGGGTCGGAGGGAGGAGGCAGCCTGCTCGTCGCTCTGTGGCTTCTCGCGCTGGAGGTGGATCTCGATGCGGCTCTTGCGGTTGTTGACGAGGACGATGTCGTTGAGGCGGTCGCCGTTCATGTCGGCGATGATGACCGGGCCGCAGTCCTCGTCTGCGGGGATCACGCGGGGGGTATCGAAGCCGAAATAGCGGCCGAGGTTGGTCTCCGGCGGGGCCGAGGTGTCGGCGGCGTGGGCGGCCGCGGCGCCGATCGCGAGGAAGGCAACGGCGAGGAGGGATCGGTCGCGGCGTGGTGCGGCGGTCATGCGAGGTGTTCCCGGTGGGAGAACCGCGGCGGCGGCGGTGCGGGCGGTGGCGGCGGGGAGTCGTGCGGCCGTACTCTATCGGGCCTGATGGCCCTCGAACGCCGCGAGCGCGGCGTGGGGGCGACGGCTACGGGCGGGAGCGCCCAGTTGTGGAGTCGCTGATGCGTTGCGTCGCGATCGGTGCGTGTCTGGCGGCGTCCGGCGTGTCGGCGGTCGCGCAGGATGGGGCGAAGCAGCCGGCCGGATCGGCGGTGGTTGCGCCGGCGTCGACGCAGGCGCCGCTGCCCGCTGCGAAGAGCGCGGCGAAGGGGGCGTTGGCGACGGTGACGTTCGTCGACGGCCGCGTGGTGACGGCGGTGATCCTGAAGGAAACGGCGGAGACCCTGTGGCTGGACCTCGGGTTCGATGTGCTCAGGGCGCCGCGGACCAGCGTCGAGACGATTGACCGGGGGCGCGAGGAGACCTCGGCGGAGGACGCGCCTGCGGCGTCGCTGTACCGGGCGGGTTCGGGGCTGGTGGAGCGGACGCCTCGTGAGGTCTCGGAGAAGTACGGGGAGGCGGTGATCCTGATCTCGACGCCCTCGGGTCTGGGGTCGGGGTTCATCATCCATCCGGACGGCTACGCGGTGACCAACGCGCACGTGATTCAGAAGGAAACCAAGATCAAGGCGACGGTGTTCCAGAAGGGCGGGAGCGACTTCCGCCGGCTGGTGATGGACGACTGCCGCATCATCGCGGTGAACAACCACGTCGACCTCGCGCTGATCAGGTTGAATCACCCGGATAGGCAGGCGTTCCCGACGGTGATGGTGAACACGGACGACGATCTTGCGGCGGGGCAGAGCGTGTTCGCGATCGGTGCGCCTCTGGGGCTGGAGCGGACGCTGTCGGCCGGGGTGGTGGCGACGCGGCTGCGGAACTTCGAGGGGATGACGTACATCCAGACGACGGCGCAGATCAATCCCGGGAACTCGGGGGGGCCTCTGTTCAACCTCAAGGGCGAGGTGATCGGGGTGGCGAACATGAAGATCCCCCTCGGGGAGGGCCTGGGGTTCGCGATCCCCGCGCGGTACCTGCGGGACTTCCTTCGGAACCGCGACGCGTTCGCGTACGACAAGGAGAATCCGAACAGCGGGTACACGTACAACGCGGCGCCTCCACGAACGGAGTTCGGGCCGCCGGCGTTTCTCAGGGATGCGGAGTCGGGGCCGTCGCGGGCGCGGTGAGCGTTTCATCGTGTGGGCGGCCGCGCGGTCGGACAGGTTGAGAGGCGGGCCCGGTCCTCCGGGCCGACGAGAATGAATCCATGCACAGGCTGAAGGTGTTGCGTGCGGCGCTGGCGGTGGCGGTGTCGCTGTGGTCGGGGTTGGCGTCGATGGCGGCGGGGCCGACGATCGCGGAGATCGCTCCGGAGGATTCGCTCTTCGTCGCGGGGGTGGACGACTTTGATGCGTTCAAGGCGACGCTTGACCGTTCGCCGTACGGGGTGCTGTGGGCGGACCCTGAATTCAGGGCTTATCTGCGCGGGCTGATCGGCGACACCTTCGAGGCGCCGCGGCGGGCGCTGGCGGACCTGGGGATCGACTTCGACACGTTCAAGCCTCCGGCGGGGTCGACTGGGCTGGCGGCGTTCTTCCGCAAGCCGCCCCCGGCGACGAAGGCCGGGCGGAGCCCCTGGGAGGGCGTTCAGGGTCTGATCTACGCCGATTTTCTCGACGATGCGGCGTCGTCGGACGCGGTGTGGAACGCGCTGGAGAGGCTTGCGGACCGCGAGGTGAAGGACGGGCTGGCGAAGAAGTCCGAGGTGGAGCACGGCGGCGCCTTCATCACGGCGGTGGAGATCAATTACGAGGAGATCGACCGCCGGGCGAACGAGCGTCAGCAGAAGGCGCAGGAGGCGATGCGGGCCAAGCGGGCGCAGGCCAAGGGGCGGGACGGCGCCGGCGCCGAGCCCGACCCGGAGGCGATGGACGAGGACGAGATCGACTGGCAGCCGCCGAGCACGCTGGCCACATCGGGCCTTCCTCCGGCGGTGTACATGACGCGTGTGAAGGGGGTCATCGCGGCGTGCTCGCACCTCGAGACGCTGAAGGACGCGATGGATCGCTTCAACGGGGAGCCTGCGCGGTCGAAGTCGGTGTCCGATGCGGCGGTGTTCTCGGAGGCGATGGCGCAGCACGGGAAGGCGGCGCTGGGGGCGCCCCACCTCTATGCCGCGCTGCTGACGGCATCGGCGTCGGAGTTTTTCGTGCGCTTCGCGAGCGGGGGGGGCGAGGCGGACGACGCGGAGCCCGAGCTGATGGGGCCGATGGGGAAGGCGGAATGGGCGGCGATCTTCGCTGGTCTGGGGCTGGACAAGGTCCGCGCGGTGAGCCTGGTGGCGCGGTTCGACACGCAGGACGCGGGGATGGAGCAGTCGGTCGCGATTCTCGTTCCGGAGAAGCGGGGGCTGGTGGCGCTGTTCGATGTGGCGGAGCAGCCGTTCGCGGCGCCTTCGGTGGCGCCGGCGGACGCGGCCGGGGTGCTGGTGCAGCACGTGAAGTTCGCGGAGGTTCCGGGGTTGGTGAGGAGCGTGGTGGCGGGCCTGCCGGAGGAATCGAGGGCGCGTGGCCAGGGCTTCCTCGACTTCGCGCTGCCGCAGATCGAGCCGCTGATGTCCGCGCTGGGGACGGAACTGGTGATGACCAAGCGGATCGAGAGGCCGTTCGCGGGGTCGTCGGCGCAGAAGACGTGGGCGGTGCGGATCGCGGACCAGGCGAAGTTCGTGGGCGCGCTGTCGACCTTCACGGCGAACTTCGGGATGCAGCCGCGTGATTTCCTGGGCAATCAGGTGTGGGGCGCGCCGGGCGGAGGGATGACGATCGGGGTGGGCGCGGGGCGGGTGATCCTGGGCGATGCGGCCGCGGTTGAGGGGGCGCTGCGCGAGTCGAGCGAGCCGGGGAGGCCGCGGCTGTCGGAGGAGCCCGGCTTCGCGGCGGCGCTGCGCGCCGTGCGTGGTTCGGGTCTCGGGTATTACTACACGCAGGCTCGGGCGGAGATCGAATACGCGTCGTGGCGGGCCGCGAACGTGGACACGATCATCGCGGAGCAGCTCGAGGGTTTCGACGGCGATCCCGAGGAGGCGCGGCGGTACTCGGAGATGATGAAGGCGTCGATGCCCGCGTGGAGCAAGCGGGCGATGCCCGTGGCGGCCCTGCTGCGGGCGACGGGCGACGACATCATGGAGATCCGCTCGACTCCGGAGGGCTTTGTGTCGCGTTCGCTCACGCTGCGCCCCTCGGCGCGGTGAGGCGGGGCGGGGATCGGCTGAGGCGGGTGTTGCGTTGCGCCCGGCTTGTGGCGCGCGATGCTGCGCCGCTCATCTCTGGGCAAAGCAGGGCGCCATCTATCGACGGCGCCCCGCTGGAGGAGAGAGAGAGATCAACCCAATCATATCGACTATCGGCCGTTGGTCGGGGGGAGTCGCAAAGTTTTGCGCTCCTGGTCCCCTTGCGCGGTGAGGACGCCGAAGGTGAGGCGCAGATTCGGCGTGCCGCTGGCGGCGGCGCGCTGGAGGAGGGCGCCGAGCGAGGCCGTGTCGGAAACGCGCAAGTTGTTGATTGTCAGGATGATGTCGCCCTCGGAGAAGCCGGCGTCCTCGGCCGGGGATCCCTGTCGGACAGAGACAACCGCGACGCCTCCGCCGGTGATGTTCTGCTGGCGCAGCGCGGCGGCGGGGGCGGGGGCGACGCCGAGGCCGAGGGAGCGGAGGATGGGCCCGCCCTCGGCGTCGGCGATGGTGGTGGACTTGCTGCGGTCGCCGACTTCGATGCTGATGGTCTGCTTGCTCTTGTCGCGGAGGACCGCGAGTTCGGCCTTGGAGCCCGGGCGGATGCGCGCGACCTTGAGGCGCAGGTCGTCGGAGTCTCGGACGGAGGAGCCGTTGACCGCGGTGATGACGTCGTCCTTCTGGAGGCCGGCCTTGTCCGCGGGGGAGTCGGTTTCGACGCTGGTGACGATGACGCCGCGGGTCGCGGGGGGCAGGCCCAGGAGCGCGGTGTTGGACTGGTCGACATCGGCGAGCGTGATGCCGATGTAGCCCCGCTTCACCGAGCCGTTCTCGACGAGTTGGGTGGCGACGTCGCGTGCCAGCGAGGTGGGGATGGCGAAGCCGAGGCCGACGCTGCCGCCGCTGGTGGTCTTGATGTTGCTGTTGATGCCGATGACCTCGCCGCGCAGGTTGACGAGCGGGCCTCCGGAGTTTCCGGGATTGATGGCGGCGTCGGTCTGGATGAACGACTCGTACCCGCGGCCGCGGAGGATGCCGGTCTTGCGGCCGGTTGCGCTGATGATGCCGGCGGTGACGGTCTCTTCGAGGTCGAGGGGCGATCCGACGGCGAGCACCCAGTCGCCGACGCGGGCGGCGTCGGAGTCGCCGATGGCGGCGGGGTGGAGCGTGCCGGAGGTGACGCTGTCGGGCTCGACCTTGACGACGGCGAGGTCGGTCTCGGGGTCCGTGCCGACGACCTTGGCGTCCACCTTCGTGCCGTCCTCGAAGATCACCTCGATCTCCTGGGCGCCCTCGACGACGTGGTTGTTGGTGATGATGTGGCCCTTGGCGTCGAAGACGAATCCGGAGCCGACGCCGGAGCGCTGCTGTGATCCGCCGCCCATGGGGCCGAAGGGGGTCATGACCGTGCCCTTGCGTGTCTCCTTGGTGGCGATCTTGACGACGCTGGGGGTGATGGCGTCGGCGGCGTAGCGGAACGCGGCGGAGAGGGCGTCCGCGTACTGGATGGCCTGCTCCTTGGGCATGTCGGCCTTTTCGGCGACGGGGGGCGCGGCGAGCGCGGCCGAGGCGATCGCCAGGGCGGCGCCGGCGGCGAGGAGGATCGTGCGGGGAGCGCGGGCGGGGCTGGTCATGGGCGTGTGGTGCTCCTGGGTTGAGCCGCGAGATGCGCGGCGCTGCTGTGCGTGAGCGAGAGTGCGAACAGAATCCGAACGCGAGGGCTCGGCACTGTCTTCATGTGATACCGGGGACGCGCGAGATGTGTTCACCCGTCCGCCTGGTGGGGGGGGGGAGGAGGGGGCTGCCGCGGCGAATTCAGAGTTCGGCGGCGATGGCCCCGAGGATGTCGCGGAGGAGGGAGGGCTCGCAACAGACGATGCCGCTGTTGGCGTCGAGGCCGCGGCCGTGGGCGAAGTCGAGGGGCTTGCCTTCGATGTCGGTGACGGAGCAGCCGGCCTCGGAGGCGATGAGGGCGCCGGAGGCGTGGTCCCAGATGCGCTCGACGTAGGGCTTCTTGCCGGGGATGCGCAGGTAGACGTCGGCCTGCCCTCGCGCGACGACGGCGTACTTGCATTGGCTGTCGAGTTCGAGGGGGGCGGGGTGGGCGTGGAGGCGGCGCATGGCGCGGGAGGCGGTGGAGTGGTCGGAATGGGAGGCGTCGACGCTGCGGCAGCCGAGGATCGGGGCGCCCGGGGTGCGCGGGGCGCGGCGCAGCGGGGAGGCGGGCGCCGAGCCGTCGGCGGGGAGGACCGAGGCGCCGCGGCCCTTGCCGGCGAGGTAGACGAGGCCGACGGGGTCGGGTGTGTGGAATTGCGCAGTGAATGATGCGGGGAGGTTGGGGCATCCCATGGCGGCGATGGTGGGGGCGCCGATGCCGGACTCGGGGACTTCGATGTGCGCGAGGCAGACGGCGTACTGCTCGCCCCTTAGGAATCCCTTGGTGCCGTCGATGGGGTCGAGGGTCCAGAACGCGCCTGCGCGCCCGGGGGTGCGATGGAACTCGCCGGCGCCGAGGTCGAGGGCGTCGAGCATGTCGGCCTCGGAGGCCTCGGGCCAGACGAGGCGGACGGCGGCGAGGGCGGCGGTCTTCTCGGCGGCGTGCGTCGGGTCGCGCAGGTAGCCGGAGCCTTCTTCGCCCAGGAGCGTGACGTCCCCGAGGGCCTGTCGGAGACGGTGGGCGATGACGGCCTGGGCCGCGAAGTCGGCGATGGTGACGGGGCTCCTGTCGCCCTTGGTGATTGCGATGGCGGATTGGCCTCCCAGGCGCGGGTCGCGGGTCTGCACGGCGCGGCAGACGGCGCAGGCTTCGAGCACGGCGCGCTCGGCGACGCCGAGGAGGTGGTCGGGGGAGGTGTTCATGGCGTGAGCAGGCGCCGCTGATCGAGCAGCGCGAGGATGGCGTCGGCGCAGGCGTCTGCGCCGCCGAGGTCGGGGGTGATGCGGAGGTCGGGGGAAGGCGGCGCTTCGTAGGGCGCGGAGACGCCGGTGAAGGCGTGGATCTCGCCGGCGCGGGCGCGGCGGTAGAGGCCCTTGGGGTCGCGGCGCTCGCACTCGGCAAGGGGTGTATCGACGAAGACCTCGAGGAAGGGGATGGAGGCGGCTTCGTGGGTGGCGCGGGCCGCGGCCCGGGAGGCGGCGCCGGGGCTGATCGCGGAGACGATGGCGATGAGGCCGGCGTCTGCGAGGAGCGCGGCAACCTCGGCGATGCGGCGGACGTTCTCGGCGCGGTCGGCGTCGGAGAAGCCGAGGTCGCGGTTGAGGCCGAGGCGGAGGGTGTCGCCGTCGAGGCGATAGGCGGGGATTCGCCGGGCGAGCAGTGCGATCTCAAGGGCGGCGGCGATGGAGGATTTGCCGGAGGCGGGGAGGCCGGTGCACCAGACGGTCAGGCCGCTGCGGCCCATGGCGAGGCGCCGCTGCTCGCGCGTGACGCCCGGGTGGTGGGTGATGTTGGTCGCCCGCGGGGCGTTCACGGGTCGAGGGTAGAGGGCGATGCGGCGCGGAACAAGGCGGGGAGCGGTGCGGCCTCGAGGGGATGGCGGATCAGACGGAGCGGCCGGGGCGCCGGGCCTTCCACGCGTCCCTGAACTGCCTGTCGAAATCCTTGAAGCCGTCGTCGAAGTCGCGGCGGAACTGGTCGTCCATGCCCTTGAACGCCTCGCGGAACTCATCGTCCATGCCGGAGAACGCCCGGCTGAACTCCTCGTCCATTCCCGAGAAGGCCCGGCTGAACTCTTCGCCCATGCCGGCGAAGGCGTTGGCGAAGTCTTGTTCGGTCTGCTCGAAGGCTGCGCGGAACTCGTCGCCCGCTTCGTCATCGACCATCGCCGGCGCGTCGGCCGGCGGCGCATCGAGCGGGGGCTGCGTCTGCGCCGATGCGACTTGGGTTGCGAGAGCGGGGAGGGGGGCGGGGCCGGCGTGGGGCGACGGCTCGTCGCTCTGCCAGGAGTGGGGCGCGAGGAGCGTGAATGCGGCGAGCAGGAGCGAGTTCATGGCCGGTCTCCGTGGGGTCCCGCGGTATGGCGGGCCTTCGCTTGTTGGGAAGCCCTCGGAGGCTCTTGCATCAGCGGGGCGCTGGAGCGGAAGGCGGTTCGGGGGCTGCGGCCGGGGTCGCCGACGGTGTGGTGACGGCGCGGCGCATCTCGGGCGACTTGTCGCCGTCGCGGAGGACGACGACGGGGCGCACGCCGGTGCGCTCATCGACCTTGCCGAACCAGACGACGCCGCGGAGGTCCTGGCCGGAGGAAGCGAGCCAGCCGCGGAGGCGTTCGGCGGCGGCGGGGTCGTTGGGGAGGGCGACGCCGAGGGCCTTGCGCGCGGAGGCGACGGTGTCGAGGTCGGCGTTATCGTCGCCGACGCCCTTGAGTTCGCACTGGGCGCCGCGGAGCACGGTGAGGGCGTCGTTGATGCGCTTGCGGACGGCGGGGTCGGAAGTTGCGGCGGGGAAGTCGTCGAGGATGAGCCATGAGCCGCCGATGACCGGCGCGGGCGCCGCCGGGGGGGCCGGGGGGTTCAGTTCGAGGGCGCGGATCTTGGAGCGGATCTCGGCGGCGCGCTGGTCCTGTTCGCCGGCCTTCTTGTCGAGCGACTCGGCCTCCTTGCGGAGGCGGCGGGCGTCGCGGGCGGCGTTGCGCTTGTCGGATTCGTCGAGTTCGTCGGCCTTGTCGCGGAGCGCTTGGGCGTTCTCGCGGTGCTTCTCGGCGACGGTCTCGGCGCCCTCGGCGGCGGCTTCGAGGCCGATGCGGGCGCCGTCCTGCGCGGCGCGCTTGCCGGCTTCGATGGCGGCCGCGACGCCGCCGCTGGCCTCGCCGAAGCCGTGGGCGGCGTCGCCGAAGGCCTTCTTGAACGAGTCTCCCATGCCGGCGAAGGCCTTCTTGAAGTCCTCGTCCATGCCGGAGAAGGCGTTCTTGAAGTCCTTGTCCATCCCCTCGAGATCGGCGCCGCGACTGTCCTCGCCGGAGGATGAGGATGCGGAGATGGAGATGCGGCCGTGCGATCCGGAGTTGACGAGGAGTGCGACACCCAGGACGCAGAGACCGAGGAAGATGAAGAAGGCGACGACGACGCCGCTGTTGGGCCTGGTGCTGAAGTTGGGCGAGACGGGAACGGGCCTGACTCCCAGGCGGGATGCGACGCGGCCCCGGCGGGCGGCGACGCGGGCGCGGGCGTTGGCGAGTTGCTCGGCGGCGGAGCGGCGGGCGTCGCGGGCGAAGCGGCCGGCGTCGCCGAGTGGGTCGGCGGCGGGCGCCGGCGGCGTGCCCGCGGGCTCGACGACGTAGGAGCCGCGGAGCCAATCGGTGACGCGGATGCGGTGGCGGCGGCGCGCGGTGACGCCGATCTCGACGCCGCCGATGTTCACGCCGGCGTGGGCGCCGACGTAGCGGGCGTCGTCGCGGGGGGCTCTGGGCGTGGCGCGGGCGGCGGCGTCGCGGACGGCCTGGGCCTCCTGCTCGGCGGCGAAGGCGGCGAACTCCGGGTTCTCGCTCGCGACGCGGGCACCGCCGCCGCGCATGCTGGGAAGATCGGCCGGGCGCACGGCGAAGGGGTCGGCGGCGGCCATGACGAACTGGATGTCGTCGAGCATCGATCGCGCGTCGGGGTAGCGGGTGTTGTAGTCCGCCATGGCGCGGCGGATGATCCAGCGCAGGCCCTCGGGGCACCTGCGGGTGATCTGCGAGAGGCCGCCGTGGGCGGGGAAGGAGCGCTCGATGACGGAATAGAGCACGGCGCCGCAGGCGTAGATGTCGAACTTCGCGCCGTCGACGTCCTGGACCTTCACGCCGCGGAGCGCGAGCCGGACCATCTCCGGGTCGCGGAAGTACTCGGTCCCGTGGGTGGTGAGGGTCATCGCGGAGCGGAGCGGGGTGATGAGGCCGAAGTCGACGAGGTGGGCGCGGCCCGAGGAGACGATGATGTTGTCGGGCTTGACGTCCTTGTGCCAGAGGCCGCCCTGGTGGTAGCCGTCGAGAGTGCGGACGAGGTCGTTGACGTAGCCGACGGCCTCGCGGAGCGTGTCGGCGCTGAGGCCCTCGGGCCCCGCGCGATCGTGGAGTTGGTTGGTGACGATGCTGAGGGTGTCGCCCGGGACGTAGGGCATGACGTAGAAGAAGCGCTTGTCGTTGAGGTCGTGGTCGAGGATGAGGCCGAGGCGCTTGGCGGCGTCGAGGCTCTTGCTCTCGCGGACGATCTGGGGGAGCGTGGAGCCCTCGGCGAGGGAGAAGACCTTGATGACGACCTGGTCGACCATGACGCCGCGGCGTTCGAAGGTTGCGCGCTTCGCGGGGTCGGGGTTGGCGACGTAGAGCTTCCCGCCGGAGCCGCCGGCCTTGAGGGACCCGACGATGGTGTAGCCGTCGAACTGGCCGACGGTGCGCTTGGAGGGCTTGTCGGCGGTGGGGGCGTTGGCGACGGCCTGGGGGACGCGGCGTTCGATTCCCTCGACGAGCGGTGTGAGCATGAAGAGCCGGGCGGGGTGGCCGATGCACAGGCGGTAGAGGCTCTGGCCCATGGCCCCGAACTCATCCTGCAGGCTCCTGCCGTAGTGCCGCGAGGCGGACCACCGGCCGATGACGATGTTGAGCAGGATCATGGGCACGAGGACGAGGGCGGTGAGGATGCCGCCGATGAGCCGGAGGGCGCTGTGGAGCATGCCCCCGATGAAGGCGACGAGGTGGCGGATGAACCAGCCGGCGCCCTTGAGGAGCGGAACGAAGAGGAAGATCAGCACAAAGATCGCCGCGGTGACGGCGAGGACGCTGAGGAAGATCGGAAGGAAGGTTCCCATCGCCGGCCTCCTGCGGCCACCGGATCAGGCCCGCATCATTCTTGCCTGGTCTTCCCGGCGCAGTTCCTGCTGCCGGTGGTAGATCTCCGCGAGGGCTTCATCGAAAAGGGCGTCGTCAGATTTCGCGGCGGCGTCGCGGACGGCGGGGCGCAGGCCGTGGCGCGCCGGCTCCTCGGTCTGCTCCTCGGCGGTGAAGGAGTAGGTGGCGATGACCTGCTGCAGGGTGGCGCGGAGGGCGTCGCGGACCTTGGCGAGGCGGCGGCTGACGGTGGGCTCGCTGATGCCGAGATTGTCGGCGACCTTCTTGCCCTCGAGGCCGTCGAGCACGCGCATGCGGTAGATCTGGAAGTCGAGGAACTCGCTCTCCTTCTCGACCAGTCGGATGGCGCGCTCGACCTTGGCGCGGAAGACGGCGGCCTCGTACTGCTCGTCGGGCTTGAGGCCGGGGTCGGCGGCCATCCAGGAGTCGTCGAGGGCGCCGCCGCGCTTGCCCCTGCCGCGCTTCTGGGCCATGCGGCGGTCGATCTCGTCGCCGAGGGTGTGCTTGGCGATGGAGAGGAGCCAGGTCGAGAAGCGTGCGCCGCGGGCCGGGTCGTAGCGGTCGATGGAGTCGGAGAGGGCGGCGAGGGTCTCCTGGGAGAGGTCGCGGACGGTCTGGGAGCCGATGGCGCCCTTGCCCCACTTGCTGAGTTGGGCGCGGAGGACGGGGCCGAAGGTCTCCCAGAGTTCGAACCATGCGGCCTCGTCGCGGGCCCGCAGGCGGGCGATGAACGAGGTCGTGAGTTGGTTGAGCATGGTGTCGCTCTGCTCCGCGGCCCCCGGCGCGCCGCCGGGAGGCGGGCGCCGTCATCGACTGGGCCGGCCGGTTGTTGGGGCGCGGGAGTCTTGGCTTCCACCCGGGGGTCGGGGGGGGGGGGTGGCCCGGTGAAGCATAACTCGGTGCATTCGAGCCCCGTGGAGAGGCGCGGGAAAACGTGAGGGGGATGAAATCGGTCGGGAGGCCCGCCCAACAAGCCGGGTGATCGAGCGTTCGCACCCAGCCGCGGGGCGTGCCGGCGGAGACAAGAGCCGGCCCCGAGCGGCGCAGGCAGGTGGAAAGGGCAATGCCATGTGTGGTGTCGTGAAGTCGGTGATGAGGGTCGCGGTGGTTGGCGGGCTGGGCCTTGGCGCGGCGGTGCTGATCGCGGGCCCGCACCGCGTCGCGGCGCTGGCCGAGGCGGCGCAGGGCCGCATCGTGTCGGTGATCGATTCCAAGATCGATGACCCGACGGTGCTGCGGGCCCAGTTGCGGGAGTTGGCGGAGAAGTACCCGGCGCGGATCGGCGAGGTGCGCGGCGACCTGAGCGAGTTGCAGGAGCAGATGCGGCAGATCGAGCGCGACCGCTCGGTCGCCGAGCGCGTCGTCGCCCTGGCCGACAAGGACCTCGGCGAGCTGAAGGTCATGCTGGCCCGGGGCGAGGAGGCGAGGGCCGCCGCCGGCCCCGGGCGCGTCGTGACCATCGCCTTCGGCGACCGCGACGTGAAGCTCGAGGACGCCTACGGCCGCGCCACACAGATCGCGCAGACCAAGACCGCCTACCAGGCGCGGTCGAGCGAGGCCGAGCGCACGCTCGCGTACCTGCAGCAGCAGGAATCGCGGCTCAAGGAAACGCTGGGGAAACTCGAGGGCGAGCAGGCCGAGTTCACCACGCAGTTGTGGCAGATCGACCACCAGGTGGACGCCATCGCGCGGAACGACCGGCTGCTCGAGATGCTGGAGCGCCGCCAGAAGCAGATCGATTCCTACAACCGCTTCGACGTCGTGAGCGTGGACCAGGTGAAGCAGCGCCTGGCCCAGGTGCAGAGCAAGCAGGAGGCGCAGTTCAAGAGCCTCGAGAAGCAGGCCGAGCGGCTGAACTACGAGGACCAGGCCAAGCGCGAGATCGACGCCGAGCACGCGGCCAAGGGCGAGTTCGAGCGGGCGACCAAGGCGATCGAAGGGGCGCCGAAGCCGGAGCCGGCGATCCGTGTGACGCCGGGCGGCGCCTCGCCCCTGGCCCCGCGGGCCTCGACCGACCCGATGGCCTCCTCGGGCGGGGTGCGGGTGTACTGAGCCGGGCGTCTCGAGAGATCGCACAACTCCGCGGCCGTCGCGACTTCCGGCACGGGCCACTCGCGGCGGCCTTTCTTTGCGCGTTGGAGGCCTTGACTTTCTCCCGGGCGCGGTAGGCTGTCCTTGCACATCCGCGCCGGACGGGGCGCGAGGGAGAGGATGCCATGGCGTGTTTCCGGACCGGCCTTGCCGCTGTCGTTGCGTGTGTATCGCTCGGCGTGCCGCCGGCGTTCGCGGCGACGCAGTCGACCTCTCTGGGCATCAACTTCGTGACCATCGGCGCCCCCGGGAATCGGGCCGCCAGGCCCGACGAGCGGTACTGGAACATCAACACGCCGCAGACAGAGCAGATCGGCGCGGTAGCCTACGAGTACCGCCTCTCCCGCACCGAGATCGACGCGACGCAGTGGATCTCCTTCGTGAATGCCTTCACGCCGCACTGGGAGGCGATGGGGGGCAGCCGGTTCGATTCCTCGTTCAGCAGCGAGTCGATCAGCCCGACCTCGTACGATCCGCGGCAGGCGCCGGGCTGGCGGATCAACCCGGGCAGCGAGCACAAGGCCGTGACCATGACCTGGCGGGTGGCGGCGTACTACTGCAACTGGCTGCACAACGGCGCGGCAACCGCCGACCCCAACGCCGCGTGGGGCACGCCCCAGAGCATCGTGCCCATCACCAACTTCACCAGCGGCGCGTACGACACGTCGACCTTCGGCCGCCGGCCCGACGGCTCGTACACCGACCAGATCACGCGCTCGGCCGGCGCGCGGTTCTGGATCCCCAGCCTCGATGAGTGGACCAAGGCGGTGTACTACGACCCGAACCGCTACGGCGCCGGGCGGGAGGGCTATTGGCTCCGCCCCGGAGGGCAGAACGACCCGCTCGTCTCCGGCCTGCCCAGCGCCGGGGGCCAGACCAGCGCCGGCGGCAACTTCCCTCCGGGTTTCGATGCACGCACGATCCCGGTCGGGTCGTACCCGAACATCGAGGGGCCGTGGGGGGTGCTCGACGCGTCGGGTGGCGTGAGCGAGTGGACGGAGGGCACCTACACGGCGGGGGCGGGGGCACCTCTTCGGTGGTACAACCGGCTTGCGCGTGGAAGCGTCGCTGGAACCAACGACTACATCGGGGACGACCTGATCGATTCGTTCAACGGCGGAGGTTCACCAATTCTTAGCGGTCCCGGCCTTCGACTCGCTGCAACTGTGCCGACACCAGCGGCGTACCTTGGGATGGTTCTCGGTCTTTCTCTCACCATCCGGAGGTCTCGATCATGTTGCGTGGATTCCTGAATGCCGTCGTCTGCTTCTGCACCGGTTGCCCGCTCGCGTTGGCTCAGGTGCAGGCAACCGTCTCGCCGTCCGGGCAGTTTGCTGCCACCCCCGTCTATACGGACCACGGCAACAACGAGTGGTCCATTGATCTGCAGGTCAACGCTCTCACCAATCCCGGCGCCATCGTAACCGTCTCGGGGACGAACGCGCCGATCGTGCGATCGATCAACGTCAAGAGCATCGGGTCGGGAAAGCTGGTCAATCTGCGAGTCGATGGATCCATAACGTCTGTGCGCAACATCGACGTCACGTCTGACTCGACGGGCGAACTCTGGATCGGGCTTATTCAAGTCTCGGATGACACCGGCGGTCCCTCGCCATCGACGGGATCAATTCGTGCGCATCGCCTTCTCAACATCGCACCCGGTCGAGACTGTCTCGCGAACCTGCGAGCGCTCGGCTCCGTGATCGACACGAGCAGCCCCTCGATCTCTACCGTTCAGCCTGGTCGCGACATCCGCGGCAGTGTCATCGCTGAAGCGGGCAGGATTGGCAGCGTGGTTGCGGGCGGGTCTATTTTCAGCGGCGGAGGGAATCCCAGGCTCCTGGTTCTCGCGAGGGCGGACATCGACACCGTGCGAGCACAGGAGATCGACGCCGCCATCGCGACCGGGTTCAACAACCAGGACGCAATCGGCAACCCTCAAGGCAACATCCGTGTGTTGCAGACAACTGGAATCTCTGGGCTTTCCGGGGATTTCAACGGTCAGTTGCTGGTCAAAAACATTGTGGGGTCCGGTGCAGGCGTTCGAATCTTCGGCGACCTTCGCGCAGACTTCAGCACGGATGGTTCCGCTCCGCTCGCGGCACCGATCGTGATCGGAGGGTCGCTTGCTGGACTTGCATCGCAGGCTGCGATCAGTCTCTTGGGAGGGTTGGAAGGTCAGGTCACGGTCAACGGTCGGAACCAGTCCGGCGCATGGCAGGGCGGTGTTCGCGTCACATTCAACGGCACACAACAGTTGATTTCCGATGTGAACTACACCGCCACTGCCGCTTCGCTCGGCGGAGGCGCCATCGGCCTCGCTCCGTTCCGTCTGCACGGAGTTTCCTGCTCACCCGTAAACGGCGGTACGGCAGTCGGCGCGGGCTACACGACCAGTTGCCTGGGTGTTCCTCCGTGCTGCCCCAAGTTTCGAGAGGCTCGCATCCGTCTGTACGGCCCTGTGGAGTTCAGCGGCAACGGCCCTCACGTCACGGTGGAGTATCAAACCAGTGGTGGGTGGGTGCAAGTGGGCTGGGAGCCGCAGGCTGAAATCCTTTCGGCGAGCGGCAGCCGCGAGATTCGTGTGTACCAGACCGGCAACAGCACGTGGGGCCTCGGCACGTACCGCATCCGCCCGATCTCCGGGAAGATCAAGTGCGTCGGCGTCGCCAACGGAGATGTCGACGTCGACGCCTTCACGTACACGTTCACGCTCGTCGAAGACTGCGACGGAGAGTTGCTCCGCGCATTTGATCTGGACCATAACTCGTTGCTCAACAGCGGCGATCTCGCGGCGTGGGTCGCTTCGCCCAGCGACCTCAACGGAGACGCGGCGATCGACTCCGCTGATGCGACGCTCTTGATCAACGCACTTTCGCCGCGCTGAATCAACGGCCGCAAGACCATCGACCGGCAGCCGCCGCGAATTCTCCAGGAGCGTTCGCGGCGGTTTTCTTCGGACAGATGGTGGCTGTACGCTTGGGGGTATGCGATCCATCCGAATCGGCGTGCTGGCAGCGGTCATCGCGGTGTGCGGCGTGTCGGCCGCGGCGCAGGATGCGCAGGGGCATGATCACGCCCACGAGCGCGACCTGAGCGGGCCCCCGAAGGCGATGCCTCCGGTGGCGCCGGCGAGCGCGGAGGCCCCGGCGACGCCGGCGGGGTCGCAACTGAAGTGGCTGCTCCTGGCGCTGGAGGGTCGCGACGATGTGAAGGCCTCGGACCGAGTATCGCCGGGGTTTCTTGAGAAGGTTCCAGCGGACAAACTGGACAAGGTGCTGAACGATCTGCGGACGGGGTCTGGAGGATTTGTGCTGCGCTCGGTGGAGGAGCGCGACGCGGCGGGGCTGGTGGCGGCGTGCGAGGCGCGGGCCGACCGCTCGATGTGGAAGATCGTGATCGAGGTGGAGGCCGAGGCGCCGCACAGGATGACGACGCTGTTCTTCCAGCCCGCGCCAGAGGCGGCTGTGCCGGCGCTCTCGTCTCTGGACGACGCGGCCAAGGCGATCGCGGAGCAGGGCGAGAAGCGGGCGCTGGCGGTCTACCGCGTGGCGTGGGGCGAGGGCGGCGCGGCAACGCTGACGCCGATGCTCGCGGTCAACGAGAGAGAGCCTCTTGCCCTGGGTTCGGCGTTCAAGGTGTTTGTGCTGGGGGCGCTCGAGAGGGCGGTGTCGTCGGGGAAACTCTCGTGGCAGGCGCCGGTGGAGATCCGGGATGAGTGGAAGAGCCTGCCGACGGGGGTGATGCAGCGCCTGCCGCGGGGCACGGAGAAGCCGCTGAGCGAGTACGCGCTGAACATGATGGCGATCAGCGACAACACGGCGACGGACCACATCATGGGCGTGCTCGGGCGCGGTGAGGTGGAGCGTTATTACCTGGAGCGTGTGAAGAGGCCGGGGCGGACGATGCCGTTCCTGACCACGCGCGAGGCGTTCTCGATCAAGGTGTCGATGGACGGGGAGTTGCTCGGCGTGTACGCCGACGCGGACGAGGCCGGGCGGCGCGAGTTGCTGGCCGGGCGTGTGGCGGAGACGCCCCCGAACGAGATGGTGGCGCAGCAGTGGCGTATCCCTCAGCGCGTGGACGCGGTGGAGTGGTTCGCGAGCGCGGAGGAGATGTGCCGGGCGCTGGCGGAGGCGCTGGCGGCGGCAAAGAAGCCGGGCAACGAGCCGATGCTGGCGGCGCTGACGAAGAACCCCGGGGTTCCGGTGAGCGCCTCGGCGTGGCGGACGGTCGCGTTCAAGGGTGGATCGGAGCCGGGGGTGCTGTGCCTGACCTGGGTGCTGGAGCGGGCCTCGGGAGAGGGCGCGTTCGCGGTGTGCATCGCGGTGAACGACACGAGGCAGCCACTGGACGAGCAGCGGCTGGTGGGGCTCGGCCAGCGGGTGCTGGAGTGGCTCGAGAAGGCGCCCTCGGCCCCGCCGGCGCCGTAGAACGGTTCTATTGCAAGGATTTCAAGAAGCGCCTTGCGGGCCCGCCTCCCTGTGCTAATGTAGGTTTTTCCGGGCGAAGGAGCGGTGGAGAAATGAGACTGCTTAGGCTGCTGGCTGTCGGCGCATGCGCCGGTGTGAATGTGTCGGCGCAAACGGTGAACGACCCCGCGCTGCGCGCGGTTGTGGTCGCCAATGGGCTGCACCCGGTCGGGCCGAACTCGCAGATCTGCACGGGGTTCGGGTTCGTCGGACCCCGGACGGTGCTGCTGACAAGCCGCGGCACAGGCAAGGTGCTCCGGGTCGATCTGGATCCGAGCGGCGCGGCGGCGCAGCCCAGCGGCGAGGCGCTTGACCTGGACATCATCGCTCCGGCGAACAACGACCAGCAGAGCGAATACGGGGTTCAGGGCATCGTGCTGCACCCGGACTTCGCGAACAACGGGTGGGTGTACATCCGATACGACAAGTCGCCGAACGAGGGCCGAGACACGCCGCAGAGCGAGGTGGTGCTGGGGCCGAACTTCAACGCGAGCGTCCCGACGCAGAACGTGATCGAGCGCTTCGTCTGGGATCCGTCCGCGAACGGCGGCTCGGGAGCGCTGGTGTTCGATCGGCTGATTCATTCGCTGGCCGTGGACACCAGGTACCACCACGGAGGTGCGCCGGTGTTCGGTCCGGACGGGATGATGTACGTGATGTACGGGAACCTTCGGCACGAGGTGTGGGTGCCCGGGCACAGCGGCCTGCTTCTCTCGCAGAACTACCCGCAGCCGCAGGGGATTGTGGCGGACTACGGAACGATCGTCCGCCTGACGGACGAGGGCGGCGTGCCGGCGGACAACCCGTTCCTTGGGCTCGGCGCCCCCGATGGAACGGAGAACTGGTGGGCGTACGGCTTCCGGAACTCGTTCGGGATGGCGTTCGACCCTCGGACGGGAAGCCTGTGGTGCACGGACAACGGCGAGGATTTCTTCGATGAGTTGAACCTGGTGACGCCGCGGATGAATTCGGGCCACATCTGGATCTCGGGCCCGATCAACGATCCTCAGCAGGTGTGGGGGCTGGGCCAGCTGGTGATGCTGCCCGGCGCCGAGTACCGCGACCCGGTGTACTCCTGGAGGGCGACCATCGGCGTCACCGGCCTGGCGTTTCTGTCTGGCAGCGCCCTGGGCGCGGCATACGAGAACATGATTCTGGTGGGCGGGGTGAACGCGGGGGTGCTGAGGTCATTCAGGCTCGACGGCTCCCGCGCCGCACTGGCGACGCAGGCCTCCGGCGCGGCGGAGGCGGTGCTCGGTACGGGATTCGGCGGCACCTTCCGCGGGGTGATCGCGATGGGGATGGGCCCGGACCGGCTGCCTTACATCCTCACGGCGGCCGCGCAGTTGATCCGGCTGGAGCGGGCCTTCTGCGCCGGCGACGTCGATGGCGACGGGCTCGTCGACTCGGCCGATCTGACGGCGGTCGTGTCGAACTACCAGGAAACCGGGCCCGGGGTCGCGGGCGACGTCAACCACGACGGCGCTGTGGATTTCCTCGACCTGTCCGCCGTGCTCGCGGAGTTCGGCGCATCGTGCCCGGCGCCGCCGCCTGCGGCGCCGCGCGGCGTCAAGCCTTGAGCCGCGCCTCGAGCATCTCTTTGGCGGCCTTGGCGTCGGCCTGGCCCTTGCTGATTTTCATCACGGCGCCGACGAGGGCGCCGATGGCGCTGGCCTTGCCTCCGCGGTAGTCGGCGACGCTCTTGGCGCAAGCCGGGGAGGCGATGGCCTCGTCGACCCAGGCGGCCATGGCGGCCTCGTCGCGCACCTGGAGCAGCCCCCGATCGCGGGCGAGGCGCTCGGGGTCTTCTCCCGAGGGGGCGTCGCAGAGCATGCCGAAGAGTTCGTCGGCCGCGGTGGAGCCGATCTTGTTCTCCTCGCGCAGGCGGACGATGGACGCGAGCTGCTCGGCGGAGACGCCGAGCGCATCGATGCGGGCGCCGCGCTCGTTGGCGCGCTTCGCTCCCGACTGCAGCAGGATGTTTGCGGCCTTCTTGCCCGCGGTCTCGCGGGCCACGCCGGCGCTCGCGAGGAGGTCGACCGCTCGCTCGAAATAGTCGCTGACGGCGCGCTCGTCGTTGAGGGCGGCGGCCTCCTTGGCGCCCAGGGCGTACTGCTCGCGATGGCGGCGTTCGCGCTCGTGCTGGAGTTCCGGGAGGCGGGCCCTGACGCTCTCGCGCCACGGGTCGTCGACGACGACGGGCACCAGGTCGGGGTCGGGAAAGTAGCGGTACTCGTGGGCGTCCTCCTTCTCGCGCTGGACGACGGTGCGCTCGGCCTCGTCGTCCCAGCCTCTGGTGCGCTTGGCGCCGGGGCCCATCACGCGCCCGTCGGCGAGCCATCGTCGGGGCTGGTCCGCGAGTTCGAACTCGATGGCGCCGCGGACGGCCTTGAAGGAGTTGAGGTTCTTGATCTCGACGACCGGGGTCTTGACCAGGCGGCCGTCGGCGAGTTCGAGATGGCAGTTGATGTTGGGCTCGAAGCGCATGTGGCCCTTCTGCATGACGCCCTCGGTGACGCCGAGCCACCGGCAGAGGTTGCGGAGAGCCTGGGCGAAGCGGACGACCTCGTCGGCGGTGCGAAAGTCGGGCTGGGTGACGATCTCGAGGAGGGGGGCGCCGGCGCGGTTGTAGTCGACGATGGAAAAGTCGATGCGCCCGCCCCCCGGGGCCTCGTGGAGGAGTTTGCCGGCGTCCTCTTCGAGGTGGGCGCGGATGATGCCGATGCGGCGTGTGGTCGGGTTTCCGGCGTCATCGGGCTCGCCGATGGGCAGGTCGACCGCGCCGTCGAAGCACAGCGGCAGGTCGTACTGGCTGATCTGGTAGGCCTTGGGCAGGTCGGGGTAGTAGTAGTTCTTGCGGTCCCACTTGGTGAAGGGCGCGATGGAGCACCCGAGGGCGAGGCCGACGGTCATGGCCATCTCGACTGCCTCGCGGTTCATGACCGGCAGGGCGCCGGGGAGGCCGAGGACGACGGGGTCG